>JBJMOT010000124.1:0-5218 GCA_045803585.1 Gemmatimonadaceae bacterium | reverse complement strand
GAAGCCGGTCACGACGAACGGCGTCACCACTAACGCAAACCAGCTGATTCGCATTGGCCACGGGCCGAACAACGCCACGGCCAATATCTATCTGAATGCGCAGCTGGCGCGCGGCATTCGCGTCGCGATGACCACCTACTCCTCGGCGCGCCACCACCAGGAAACATGGGTGAAGGATGGCTACCTCCTCGTCGATGCGTCACCGATCGACTGGCAGCCGCTGAATGACATCATGAAGTACGTGTCGATTCGCGCCGGGCATTTTGAGATCAACTACGGCGATGCTCACTTCCGCCGTACCGATAACGGCAACTCGATCAGAAATGCCCTCGTCGGGAACTACATAATGGATGCGTTCACCACCGAGGTCGGCGCCGAAGTTTATGTTCGCGCCAACGGCTTCCTGGCGATGGGCGGAATGACCGGTGGCGAGAGCCGCGGCATGATCACCCAGCCGGAAAGAAGGGAGCCCAGCTATCTGCTGAAGGGCGGATTCGACAAGAAGTTCGGCGACGTGCGCTTCCGGCTCACCGGTTCCGAGTACGCCACTGCTTCCTCCGTGAGCAATACTTTGTTCAGCGGCGATCGCGCCGGCTCACGGTACTACGACGTCCTCGAGAACACGAGCTCCACCGAAACCGCGCAGGCATGGTCGGGTTCGATGCAGCCGGGCCTCAAGAACAGCATTCACTCGGTTGTGGTGAATCCATTCGTCGAGTACAAGGGACTCGAGTTCTTCGGAAACTTCGAGAGAGCGACCGGCCGCGCACAGGCTGAGACCGCCAACCGCGTCTGGCGTCAGAATGTGGGCGAGGTGGTCTACCGCTTCCTGGCCGACCAGCGTCTCTACGTGGCCGCGCGCTACAACACCGTCAATGGCCAGCTGGTGGTCGGTCAGCCGGATGTCACGGTGAACCGCACCCAGGCCGGCGGCGGCTGGTTCCTCACCCCGAACATTCTTCTCAAGGGTGAATACGTGACGCAGAAATACCTCGACTTCCCCGTCAGCGATATCCGCAATGGCGGGAAGTTCAACGGGTTCATGATCGAAGGCGCTGTCGCCTTCTGACACGATAGTGTGGCGGCGGTCGACGAGGCCGCCGCCACAGAGTCATTCACGACTTCAGTGTAATGGAGGATACGAAAATGTCGGCCCCAGCCACTGTATTTCCGGTCCCGGAATCACCGCAGGACCTGCCCCTTTTCAGAAGCCTGCCGCCGTCGGAGTGCGCAGCGATTCTCACCCGCAACAACGTTGGCCGAATCGCGTTTGCCCTCCATGATCGCGTCAATATTGTCCCTATTCACTACGTGTACGTCGACGGATGGATCTATGGTCGCACCGCGTCGGCGGGAAAACTCCGCGACATCATGCGGAATCGCCGCATCGCGTTCGAGGTGGACGAGCACGCGGACATGTTCCAGTGGCGCAGCGTCATTGTTCACGGACCTCTGTACCTGATTCAGCCCGACATCACCGAGAGGACGCGAAGCATCTACCGCACGGCGCTCTCGGCAATTCGGGGACTGATCCCAGCCGCGCTGACGGACGCCGATCCAGTGCCATTTCGCGATCAGCTCTTTCGCATCCGCACCGCGGAGATCAGCGGTCGCGCATCCCTGCCGGTGAAGGGAAGGCCGCTGTTTTCCAGCAAGGCAGATGCGATTGCAGAAACCGCCGAGCCCGATCTCGACGGCCAGGCCCGCGACAAGGCCCAGGAAGCAATCGCCGCACTCGGGATGCCCGAGACACTGGATGTGCATATCGAAGCCTTCGACGGCGTGATGGTTCTGAGCGGCCGCGTCGAGACGTCGCGCGATCGTCACACCATCGAGAGCGCGGTACTCAGGGTTCCGGAGGTCACGGCTTTGGTGCAGGAGTTGGAGACGATCGCCCCCACGCACCAGGATCCGTTTCCCGCCGAGCTCGCACGCGCCGCTCTCAAACAACTTCGATCAGCGCCAAGTGTTCTCACGCCCGGCCTGAAGCTGGTGGTGGAGCATGGGTGGCTACGTCTCGAAGGCGTGGCGAGCTCACAGCGAGTCCGCGACGAAGCGGTCCGTCGAATCCGCGGCGTGAAGGGCGCTCGCGGAGTCATCGACAGGCTTATCGTCGTCGAGCTCTCAACAGTCAAAGTCGTCGCAGACTAGCGGGAGGGGATATGTGGAAAGTGATAATGGTACCCACCGAGGGATCGGAATCGGAGCGATCAGCAATTTCGGTCGCCGTTAAACTCGCGCAGCGATTCGAGGCCGACCTGCGGCTGGTCAGGGTCGACTCTACACCGCATCTGACCGAACCGACCCGGCCCGCGCCACTCCTGGCGGTAACTCTGCAGAGCCTGCGCGAGGAGCGTCTCGCGCGCTTACGCAAACTCGAAGCTCTCGGTGTTCAGTGCCGGGTGCTCGGCGAGATCAGAGTGATGACAGCGCTCGAAGAAGGCCCCGTCGGTGCGACTCTACGCGAGTATGCCGAGAAATTTCACGTCGACCTGATCGTGATGTCGAGCAACGCGCGGGGCGGACTCAAACGATTGGCCCTCGGCAGTGTCACAGACTATCTGATTCGTCGTACTAACGTTCCGGTATTGGTGGTCAAGCCGGCGGTCTCGCTGCCGACTCTTACCGAAACCTTCAGTCGCATCCTGGTTCCTCTCGACGGGTCGCCGCTGGCGGAGCAAATCCTTCCCCAGGTGGCTACGCTCGCCAAGGAGATCAAAGCATCGGTGAGTCTGCTCCGAGTGCTGACGCCGGATACGTATTCGCAGAAGCAGATCATGCAGCCGGGACTGCCCTGGTGGGACGCCGCAATTGACGCGGCCAACATCTACCTGACCCGCACCGCCAGCTACCTTGCGCACTTCGGCGTAGCGGCGACGATGGATGTCGTGCTCAGTGACGACGTCGCCAGCGCGATTCTCGACTACGGGAAACGAGTGGGTGCGAACCTTATCGCGTTCGCAACGAGTGGCGCCGGTGGGATGGAGCGATTCGTCTTCGGAACCGTAGCTGACGAGCTGACCAGGCAATCAGAGACCGCCCTGCTGGTGTTCCATCCGAAACGCGCCAAGATTAGCGACATGACCCAAGCGGACGCTGACGCCCTCGTAGTGGCTGAGGCCTAAGTCCGCCGAACCGGAGATGCCGTGAAAAAGGCCCCAGCCAGGAGATCAACGGTAAAGAAATCGACGCCGCGCAAGACCGGGGTGTCGCGGCCGCTCGCCCCCGCAAACGATCAGGTCGCGTTCCGTGACATGGACCGTTCGGAAATCGAGGCGATGCTGCTCCGCAACAAGGTTGGACGGGTCGCTTTTTCTTTTCACGACCGAGTCGACATCCAGCCGATTCACTACATCTACGAGCGCGGCTGGCTCTATGGCCGGACGTCCGAGGGAGAGAAACTCTCCACGCTCAAGCACAACCAGTGGGTCGCGTTCGAGATCGATGAGATCAGCGACACCTTCGACTGGCGCAGCATCGTCATTCACGGGAGCTTCTGGCTCATCCCGCCCCGCGGCAGCCCCCGCGCCGAGGAGCTGTTCACGAAGGCGGCCGGCTTGATGGAAATGCTCGTGCCGGGCGCCTTGAGCGAGAAAGATCCGGTCGCCTTCCGTCAGGTCCTGTTTCGAATCGCCATCAGCGATGTGCGCGGCCGCGAGGCGAGCGCCACGCCGTCACAGGCTAACGCTTAGGATCAGGCGGTCGGCAGTGTAAACGAAGCCGTCGTTCCTTCGCCGGCGCCGCTCTCGATCCAGATGCGTCCGCCGTGGGCCTCGACGATCCCTTTCGAGATCGCGAGACCGAGGCCGGCGCCCTGGCGGTCCGTCCGCGATGATTGCCAGTACCGATCGAACACGTGCGGTAGCTGATCCGGCGCGATCCCGGTGCCTTTGTCTACGACCGAGAATTCAACACCGTCCTCGCCGCCGCGTGCGACCACGGTGATCTTCGAGCCTCTCGGCGAGAACTTGATCGCGTTGCCTACCAGGTTCGACAGCGTTTGTTGAATGCGTTCCCGGTCGGCCATTACACGCGGCAGCCCCGTTTCGATCTGAATGTCGAGAGCGATCCCTTTTTCCGCGACGAGGGGCTTGAGGGTTTGCAAAGAATCGGTGAGCAGGGACGCCGGATCCTCGGGTGTGGCCGCGACGACCAATCGACCCGCGTCGAGCCTGTTCAAATCCAGCAGGTCACGGATCAGCGCATCCATCTGCTCGGCAGCTTGCGAGATCAGCTCGAGATTCGCGCGTGCCTCTGCTGCGCCATCCTCGGGATCGCGTAGAAGAGCACGGCTCAGCATCTTCACGGCGGCCACCGGATTCCGCAGGTCATGGGATACGACCCCGACCATCTCCTCACGTGACCTGAGACTGGCTCGAACCGCATCGTGCAGCCGGGCGTTGTCGAGTGCGAGGGCGGCCAGCCGCGCGAGATCTTCAGCGAATCCCAGGTCGTCAGCATCGAAACTCCGGCTCTTTCGGAACAGCGAGAGCACCCCGATGAGCTGCTCACGCGCGATGAGCGGCAGAAAAAGCGCCACGTCCGGACGCATCGCCTTCATAGCGCTAAGCTGCGCCGGATTGATGTTCACTTTCAGTAACCGTTCAATCGCATTCGACTGAATAAGGACCGGAGATCCGTTCCTGAGAATCTCGGTGAGGGGATGCGCTGCCGGTGGAATCCGCACTCCCGCTGCGCACGCCTCGTCGAGAACTGCTTCGATGTTCGGATCAACATGAGCGGCGGCTCCTGCTCTGAAGCCGCTGCCCATTCTGCTTTCCAGGATGCAGCCGTCGGCGATCGTCGGAACTGCCAGCCGGGCAACCACGTTCAAGGTCTCCGACGAGCCAAACGCCGAAGCCAGCTTTTCACCGGCAGCGGCGAGGAACTGCTGGCGCTGCTCGAACTTCTTTCGGATGCTGACGTCGCGCAGAACCACCGCGTAGATGACGTCTTCGCCGTGATGCACCTGGGAAATCGCCGCCTCCGCCGCAAACTCCTCTCCGTTTTTGCGCAACCCGGCAATCTCGCGGCGCTCACCCATCCGCCGCGCTTTTACCGTCGACCGTCCAAAGCCGGCAACCTGGCCGGCGTGGTTGGGGCGATACCGTTCCGGAATCAGTTTCTCGATCCGCTCGCCGATCATTTCGTCCGCAGTCCAGCCGAAGATCACTTCCGCGCCGCTGTTGAAGAATGTGACACGCTGAGACGCATCCAT
>JBJMOT010000123.1:0-6941 GCA_045803585.1 Gemmatimonadaceae bacterium | reverse complement strand
GCGCGCTCGTGAACGCGGGCGCGTACAGCCACACGAGCCTTGCGATACGCGATGCGTTGGCGGGGGTGAAGGTTCCATTCGTCGAGGTCCATCTCACGAACATCTACGCGCGGGAGCCAGAGCGTAGACGTTCGGCCCTGGCTGACGTCGCTGTGGGCGTAATCTGCGGCTTCGGGTCCTATGGTTACGAGCTCGCGCTGCGCGGACTGGTGAAACGGCTTCCGGTCGCGGCGCATGGGTGATCGCCGCCCCGCACGGATCGCCGCGCTCCGCGAAGCCATCCTCTCGGCTCACATCGACGCGCTCGTGCTCACCAGCCTGCCGAACGTTCGCTATCTGACCGGATTTTCCGGCAGCAGCGCTCTCGTGCTCGTGACGCAGCGCGATCTGCATTTCATCACGGATTTCAGATACGATACCCAGGTCGCCGAGGAAGTGGGGGATCTGGCGACAATCCGCATCGAATCACAAAGCCTGTGGACCGGACTATGGAATCTGGCAGCGGGTTTGAGCGGAGTCGACATTGTCGGATTCGAATCTGCTCACCTGTTGCACCGCGATTTCCAGCGACTGCTGACGGATGGTGGCCGCTGGCAGTGGCGTCCGCAGGTGAACCTGGTCGAAGCGCTCCGCGAGACCAAGGATGCCGATGAAGTGGCGCTCATCCGCCACGCCGGCGGGATAGCTACGCGAGCGTTGTCGAAGACACTGAAGGTGGTCAGGCCGGGCATGACAGAGTTGAGCGTCGCCGGAATCCTCGAGCACGCACTGCGTGATGAAGGCAGCGAGGATTTTCCGTTCGCCACCATAGTCGCCTCGGGGCCCAGGGCGGCGCTGCCCCACGCGAGGGCGTCGTCGCGCGAGATCGAGACGGGAGATCTGCTGCTCCTCGATTTTGGTGCCCAGTACAAAGGCTATTGCTCGGATGTCACCCGCACGATGGTGATGGGCCGCGCGACCGCGGAACAGCGCGAGATTTACGACATAGTGCGTCACGCCAATGCCGTCGCCGCCAAGTCGGTACGCGCGGGGATGAAGGGGCAGGAAGCCGACGGACTGGCTCGGCGCTACATAGAGGAGCGCGGCTACGGCGAGGCGTTCGGTCACAGTCTCGGTCACGGCCTCGGGCTGGAAGTCCACGAAGCGCCGCGTCTCGCGAAAACCGTCGAGGCAGTCCTGGGGGCGGGTGCCGTCGTAACCATCGAGCCTGGCATTTACCGTCCGGGCTGGGGCGGGGTTCGCATCGAGGACGATGTCCACCTCGCTCCCGGCGGTCCAGAGATTCTCACCGATTTCACGCGAGAACTGGTGGAGGTCGCATGAACGCTGCAACAGTGCACTCACGGCATCCCGCATCCCGCATCCCGCATCCCGCCAAACAATGATCGATCTCCGCTACGTGAAGAAGCTCGTGGAAATGCTCGATGAGTCGAGTGTGGACTCCATCGAGATCTCCTCTGACAAGGGGATGAAGATCAGGATCTCGAAGACTCCGCAGCAGCGCGGGGCCATGCAGGTCGCGGCCCCAATGGCGATGCCCGCGCTTCTCCCCCCGGCCGCCCCCGCCCCTCCGGCTCCGGCCGAAATTTCTTCGGGTGTAGAAGTGCCCAAAATGGAGGCTGCGAAGTCTAAGTATCTGGAAGTCAAATCGCCGATGGTCGGGACGTACTATGGCGCCCCCGAGCCCGGTGCCAAGGCCTATTTGTCAGTGGGCGACAGAATCAGCAAGGGCCAGATACTCTGCATCATCGAAGCGATGAAAATCATGAATGAAATCGAGTCCGAGTTCGACGGCGTTGTGAAGGAGATCCTTGCGCAGAACGCCCACCCCGTCGAGTACGGACAGGTCCTTTTCCGCGTAGACCCCAATGGCTGAGAAACTCAATCCTCCTGCACCAAAACCAACGCCGGTTTCAAGACCGGCTACAACCACTCCGACGACGGCCTCAGGCCCGGCGTTCGACTACAAATCGGTGCTCCAGCACATGATTCAGGCGAACGCATCCGACCTTCACCTCAAGGTGGGCCGCCCACCGACTCTGCGCGTCGATGGGCACATGATGGGCATGGAGTTGCCGGCGCTGCGCCAGGAAGATCTGCGCAGCCTCGCCGAGCAGATCATGGCGCCGAAGAACATCAAGGAGTTCTCGGAGAACAAGGAATCGGACTTCGCCCTCGCAGTGCCTGGCATCGGCCGCTTTCGCGTCAACGCGTATCAGCAGCGCGGTACGATCGCCTATGCACTGAGAACCGTTCCGTTCCAGGCGAAGACCATCGCCGAGCTGAACCTGCCCGACGTCTGCGAGCGAATCGCGCTGATGCCGCGCGGATTGATCCTCGTGACGGGAATCACGGGTTCGGGGAAGTCGACCGCACTCGCTTCCATGCTTCACTACATCAATCAGAACCGTCACGCGAATATCATCACGATCGAAGATCCGATCGAGTTCCTGCACCGCGACATCAAGAGCAGCATCAACCAGCGCGAAGTGGGAACCGATACGAACAGCTTTGCGCAGGCACTGAGGCGTGTATTGAGACAGGATCCCGACATCCTGCTCGTCGGTGAGATCCGGGACCTTGAGACGCTGGACATCGCGCTCAAAGCTGCCGAGACGGGTCACCTCGTCTTCTCGACGCTGCACACGACCGACGCCACGCAGACGATCAATCGCATTCTTTCCTTCTATCCGCCGCACCAGCAGACCGAAGTCCGCTACATGCTGTCGACGGCTTTGCGCGCGATCATCTCGCTGCGCCTCGTGCGTCGCGCCGACAAGAAGGGTCGCGTTCCCGCCGCCGAGATCCTGGTGAACACCGAAGCGGTGCGCGATCAGATGCGGGACATGACCAAGGCCATGAGCATCCCGCAGTTGATCAGGGAAGGCGCAGTCCCCTACGGCATGCAGAGCTTCGATCAATCGCTGATGAACTGGTACTCGAAGGGGATTGTAACTTATGACGACGCTTTGTTTGCGGCATCGAATCCCGCGGAATTTGCGCTTCGTGTACAGGGAATTGGCTCAGCCAGCGATACTTCCTGGGACACCGTAAAACAGGACGTCATCTAAGAGCAGCCTTACCAGGGCTTGAATGTTTAAAAAAATCCTGATTGCCAATCGCGGCGAGATTGCCCTTCGAGTGATTCGCGCCTGCCGCGAGTTGGGCATCCAGACCGTTGCGGTGTATTCGGAGGCCGATCGCGAATCGCTGCACGTTCGCTTCGCAGATGATGACGTCTGCATCGGACCGGCGCCGGCGCGCGAGTCATATCTCAACATTCCTCGGATCATCGCCGCGGCCGAGATCGCCGGCGCTGACGCGATCCATCCGGGTTACGGGTTCCTCGCCGAGAACGCGGAGTTTGCGGAGACGTGCGTCGCGTCGAACATCAGCTTCATCGGACCGACTCCGCAGCAGATCCGCGTCATGGGCGACAAGGCCGCCGCGCGCAAAACGATGCTGGACGTCGGAGTGCCGATCATTCCGGGCACGCCGGGTCCCATCGAAGATTCCGACGAAGCGCTGAAATTCGCGCGAGACATCGGCTTTCCTGTCATCATCAAGGCCGCAGCCGGGGGTGGCGGAAAGGGAATGCGCGTCGCCACCGATCCCGACGACTTCGCGCGATCCTTCCAGCTCGCCCGCTCTGAAGCGTTGTCCGCGTTCGGAAACGGGGACGTCTACGTCGAGAAGTATCTCTCCCGCCCGCGGCACATCGAGTTTCAGATCATGGGCGACCGCCACGGTCGAGTCATTCATCTGGGTGAGCGCGACTGCTCGGTCCAGCGCCGTCATCAGAAACTGATCGAAGAGGCGCCGAGCCCGGCGATGACGCCCGAGCTGCGCGAGAAGATGGGTGAAGCGGCGGTGAAGGGAGCGAAAGCAATCGATTATGTGGGTGCCGGCACCATCGAGATGCTGCTGAACGAGGATAAGTCGTACTACTTCATGGAAATGAACACGCGCATCCAGGTCGAGCATCCGGTGACCGAGATGTTGACCGGTGTGGATCTGGTGAAGGAGCAGATTCGCGTTGCCGCCGGCGAGAAAATGTCAATCAAGATGCCGATCGAGCGGCGTGGACACGTCATCGAGTGTCGTGTGAACGCCGAGGATCCAGCGCGGAATTTCCAGCCGTCCCCCGGGCGCATCGACGTCTTTCATCCGCCCGGCGGTCCCGGTGTGCGCCTCGATACCCACGTCTATGCAGGGTACAGTGTCCCGCCTTTTTACGATTCTCTGCTGGCGAAGCTCATTTGCCAGGGAGGCGATCGTCCCGAAGCGCTGCGGCGGATGCAGGTCGCCCTCGAGAGCTTCATTATCGAAGGAGTCACCACCACGATTCCGTTCCTCGGCCGAGTGATGGCCAACAAGAAATTCCAGGAAGGGGCGGTGGACACCAAATTCCTCGAGCGTGAACCCGAGCTGATGAAGGAGCCGGCAAGTGCGGCTTGATGTCTTTTTCACACCCGTTCAGGCGAAGCCGGCCGATACGGCGGGGAGGCTCGTGTGCATTGTCGACGTCCTTCGCGCTTCGACGACGGTAGCCACCGCGCTGGGCAATGGCGCCAAAACCGTGATGCCGCTGGAAGGTGCTGATGAGGTGATCTTCCGCTCCAAGGAATTCCACCGCTCGCAGATCATTCTTGCCGGCGAGCAGAAGATGCAGCCCATCACCGGCTTCGACCTCGGCAATTCTCCGCAGGATTTCACAAAGGACGCCGTCGAGGGCAAAACGATCCTCATCACTACCACCAACGGGACCCGTGCGCTGCTCGGCGTCCAGGGCGCCCGTGACATAGTTATAGCTTCATACGTCAACTTTACGGCGGTGCTGGCCATGATGAAGGTGGCGGCCAGCTCGAATACGGACATTGCGATCATTTGCGCGGGCGAAGAGGGGGGATTCACCCTCGAGGACGCCGCGTGCGCTGGTCGTTATGTTCGTGCGATTCCCAAGCGCGCCGATTCGGTGCAGGCAAACGACGCAGCGTCCGCTTCCGTGCTGATCGAAAAAAAATATGGCGACAACATCGCGAAAGTCTTCAAAGAATCGACCCACGGACAAGCGCTCCAGGAAGCAGGATTTGGTGACGACCTCGCCGCCGCCGCGGAAGTGGACTCCTATCCTGTGGTCCCGATCTACCAGGAACGACAAATCACGAAGCTCGGGCCGGAACGGGCCCGATAAGCCCTCGAGCTCGGCGCTCGCCCGCGAGATTCGCGGGATCGTCCTCCTTCTCTTCGGGATCTTCCTCGCCGGCGCACTGCTCGCCGAGGGTTACACCCAGCTCCACGGCAACGGAAACGTAAAGGGGAACTTCGGCTGGGTCGGAGTGCTTCTCGCGCATCCGATTGCGCTGCTCCTCGGGTGGCCCGCCGCTTTCCTCCTGCCTGTCGCTCCCGCGGCGCACGCGCTGCGGCTCTTTGGCCGACTCGGCGAGCGGAAGGACAGATCGTGGATGGTGTTCCTCCTCGGGATGGTCGTGCTGCTTCCGATCACCTTCGGCCTGGCGCAGGGTGGGATTCGAGAGGCGACGGCACTCGCCGGAATCTGGGGCGCCTTCTCGGCGTTCTACGTTTTACAATTCGCCGGCGCGGCCGGCGCGTGGATTCTGATGGCGATCGCCTACAGTGTGTTGATGGCCGCGACGCTATCGTGGAACCCCATTCGAGTTGTCGTCGCCAAGCGGGTGAGGACCCTGGACGAGGCTGCAGCGACGCCGACGCCGGCGGAGCGTGCGGGGCTCGATCCGACGAAGGAAATCGTCGTGCAGGCGCCCAACAGCGCGGCGAGCGTCATCTCGGCGACACTGCTCGAGCCTACGCCGGAAGAAATGCCGCAGATCGATCTCTCGCTCATGAAGGAGACGCACGACGAACAACCGGTTCTCCCCATCGAGAGAAAGAAGGAGCGAAAGAGCAAGGCGGCGCAGGCGGCGGAGAACGTCGAGCGAATCAACGCCGCGATCGAAGCCTTTGAGCCGAACGATAGTTTCACCGACGAAGATCTTCCGTCTCCAGACCTGTTGACGCCGCCACCTCCACGCAATGCCGATATCGGCAAGCGTGAGCTCGATGCAATGGGCGCGAAGCTGATGGATGCTCTTCGAACGTTTCGCGTAGAGGGTGAGCTTGTCGGTCGGACCACTGGCCCGGTGGTAACTCAGTACGAAGTCGCTCCCGCTGCGGGTGTGAAGGTGCGTCAGATCGCCAACCTGTCGAACGATCTGGCGCTGGCGATGCGCGCCCAGAGCATCCGCATCGTTGCGCCCATTCCAGGAAAGGGAGCAGTCGGCGTTGAAGTGCCGAATCCGAATCCGGAAATGGTCGCCTTCCGCGAGCTGATCGAGTCGCGCGATTTCCAGAATGCGCGCGCTGCTCTGCCGATCGCGCTGGGCAAGGATCTCGAGGGAAGGCCGGTCATCGCCGACCTGGCGAAGATGCCACACCTATTGATAGCTGGTGCCACCGGATCGGGTAAATCGGTGTGCATCAACACACTTATCACCAGTCTCGCTTATCGTCACACTCCAACGACGCTGCGCTTTCTGATGGTCGATCCGAAGATGGTCGAGCTGTCGGTGTACAACGTCCTCCCGCATCTCCGCCACAAAGTCGTCACCGACAACCGTGATGCGGCAGCGGTGCTCAAGTGGGCCGTGCTCGAGATGCAGGATCGTTACGAGCTTCTCGCTGCCAACGGCGCGCGGAACATCCAGGATTTCAATCGCAAGGTTCAGGAAGGCCAGAAGCTCAAGAACGTGAAGCGCAATGACGTCGCCTTCGAAGATCTGGAGTACAAGGGCGGCATCGTTCCTTACATCGTGGTGGTGATCGACGAGCTTGCCGATCTCATGATGACTGTGCAGGGCGAGATCGAGACGCCGCTGGCGATGCTGGCGCAGAAGGCGCGCGCGATCGGCATCCACCTCATT
>JBJMOT010000122.1:0-8006 GCA_045803585.1 Gemmatimonadaceae bacterium | reverse complement strand
TGACCATCGACCCGGGAGAGCAGAGACCATCGGTTGGGGTGATTATGTGGACGCCGGACGCTTTACGTGGCGGCGGATTCTCGAAGGCGCGAGCGTAGTTGAGCTTTCCGCGGAAATAGAGGCCGCTCAGGAAGCTGAAGACCTCACCCAATGGTGCACCCTCGTCGCTCCGCACCCGTTGCGCGACCGTAAACTCGGCACGCCGGTTGAATAAAAGCGCGGCTCTTTTGCCGCCGCAGCTCGCTGGTGAGAGCAGAAAGATTCGCCGGGGTGCCACGCGCACAATGGAAGCAATTCTTTCGCCTCCCCGACAGAGGAAGCGCCGGGGCGGCCAGAGCGTTAAAATTCGGGAGGGAGATTTTATGCCAAAAAACAAACTTCAGGAACTTCACGACTCCGGCCAATCGATTGGGCTCGACAGCATCGACCGGAGAATGCTGCATGACGGTGAGCTCGACCGCCGCATCCGCGACGAAGCTCTCACGGGCATGACCTCCAATCCTACCATCTTTCAGAAGGCGCTCGCATCGAGCAATGCCTACGACGAGCAGGTTGGTGAAGGAGAAGAAAAGGGACACTCGACCTGGGAGCTGTTCGAGCTTCTGGAGACGACCGATGTCCGCGACGCGTGCGACCGGTTTGCCGCCGTGTACAGCTCAACCCGCGGCGCCGATGGCTATGTCTCCATCGAAGTTTCGCCCGGCGTATCGAATTCCGCCGACGCGACCGTTGAGGAAGCACGACGCCTCTGGAAAACAGTCGATCGCCCCAATGTGATGGTAAAAGTGCCGGGCACGGCCGAAGGCGCGATCGCGGTGCGGCGATTGATCGCTGAGGGAATCAACGTCAACATCACGCTGCTCTTCGCGATTGAAGCGCACGAGAGGGTTATCGAAGCATATCTCGCCGGACTCGAGGATCGGGTAAAGGCAGGGAAGCCGATCGATGGTCTTGCTTCCGTCGCCAGTTTCTTTGTCAGCAGAGTCGACACCGAGATCGACAAACGTCTCGACGCGCTTATTTCCAAGGCTGTGGGCGGCGAGAAAGAAAGACTCAAGATGTTGAAGGGTCGAGCGGCGATTGCCAACGCGAAACTGGCATATCGGCTCTTCAGGCAAAAGTTTACCGGTCCGCGTTGGGAAGCGCTTGCCAAGCTCGGCGCGCGTTTGCAGCGGCCGCTTTGGGCGAGCACCAGCACCAAAAATCCGGAATACCGCGATGTCATGTACGTCGAGGAGCTGATCGGCCCCGACACCGTGGACACGATGCCCCCGGCCACGATCGATGCGTTCCGCGATCACGGCGTGGTCGACAAGACCGTCGACAAAAAGGTGGCGGCTGCCGAAGGACTGCTTCGGGAGATCGAGGCGGTCGGAATAAGCGTGAACGAAGTCACCGCGAAGCTGCTCGTGGACGGAATCGCCAGCTTTCAGAAATCGTTCGACGAGCTGGTCGCCGGACTGGAATCCAAGATCGGCTCACTCGCACCCGGCGGGAAGTGACCGGCATCTACACTCCTCGCACCAAGATCGTCTGCACCCTTGGTCCCTCCACCGCCAGCGATGAGACGCTTCGCGGGCTGATGGAAGCAGGCATGAACGTGGCCCGCGTTAACTTTTCTCACGGCACGCACGACCAGCACGCCACGACCATAGCGATGGTCCGCCGACTGGCGAAGGAAGCCGGCCGCCCGATAGCGATACTTGGGGACTTGCAGGGTCCCCGCATCAGGATTGGCGATCTTCCGAAGCCGATCAATCTCAAAGTCGGCGAAGACGTCGTTCTCGTTCATGAAGGACACGAGAACAACGGCGAAATCCCCGTCACCTACGATCAGCTCGCGCACGACGTGCACGTCGGCGACAGAATTCTGATAGACGATGGTTTGATCGAGCTCGTTACTCTCGATGTGAAGGACGGTCGCGTGAAGGCGCGCGTCCTTAACGGCGGAGATCTCAAGAGCCACAAAGGTCTGAATCTTCCCGGCATTCAGGTGTCGGCGCCGTCGATCACCGACAAGGACGCCGCAGATATCCGCTTCGCCGTCGCGCAGCAGGTCGACTACCTCGCGCTAAGCTTTGTCAGGCGCGCAGAGGATATCGACGGGTTGCGGACGATGATTCCGAAATGGCTGCTGGTGGTCGCCAAGATCGAGAAGGACGTCGCCCTCCACAATATCGAAGCAATCGTGCGCGCCTCCGATGCCGTGATGGTCGCGCGCGGCGACCTCGGCGTCGAGCTTCCGTTCGAAGCGGTGCCAGGCGCGCAGAAGCGAATCATCCGCCTCGCCAACCGTTACGGGCGTCCTGTCATCACTGCAACGCAGATGCTGGAATCGATGATCGAGCACCCCCGCCCGACGCGCGCCGAGGCCAGTGACGTGGCCAATGCGATCATGGACGGCACCGACGCGGTGATGCTTTCGGCCGAGACGGCCGCCGGCGCGTATCCCCGGCTGGCCGTGGAAGCGATGACTCGAATCATCAAGGAGATCGAGACCCATCCTCCGGTGACTCCGTTTGCCGGGGCCGAGCAGGGAGATGGTGTTGTGACGACAGAGGTCGCGATCGCCGCGGCGACGGTAGCCGCAGTGGACATGCTCGATGCTCCTCTCGTTGTCGTATTCACAAAGAGCGGATTTTCAGCCCGGGTGGTTTCGTCGAAGCGGCCAGCGGTTCCAATTCTGGCGCTCACCGACGAGGCCCGGACGTATCGTCAGCTCGCTCTCGTCTGGGGCGTGGTGCCGGAGCTGGTGCCGCATTGCGCTGACTACGACGAGATGATGGATCGCACCAAGACGGTCGTGGTGCGGCGCGAGCTGGCAACCAACGGAGACCGCATCATCGTCACTGCCGGAGTTCCGTTCGACATGCCCGGCACCACCAATCTCCTGAAGGTGGAGACTGTCTGAAACTCACTTTTCTGGGGACGGGAACCAGTTTTGGTGTCCCCCAGATTGGGTGCGCGTGCGAGGTGTGCAGGTCGAGCGATCCCCGTGACAAGCGCACTCGCGTCGGCGCGCTGGTCGAAACCGACGGTGGCGTGCGCATCCTCATCGACACACCGCCGGAGCTCCGCCTCCAGCTGATCAGCGCCGGTGTAAGCCAGGTCGATGCGATTCTTTTCACTCACGACCACGCCGACCACGTTCACGGGATAGACGACATTCGCGCGCTGTCCGACAAGAGCGACATGCCGATCCAGATGTACGGCCCGCCGGACTCTATGGCGCGATTGGCGAAGCGGTTCGCCTACATCTTCGACGATTCGATCAAGGCGCTTCCCGGTACGAGCAAGCCCGAAGGAACCGCGCACTCGATTCCTGCTGCGAAGACATTCCGAATCGGCGACGTTGACGTGCTACCCGTCGCAATACCTCACGGACCCGTGTCCGTCTACGGGTATCGGATTGGTAATCTCGGCTATATCACCGATGCGAAAGAGCTTCCCGAAGAAGCTCTCGACGCGTTTCGTGGAGTCGATGTTCTCGTTCTGAACGCCCTGTTCAGAACCCAACATCCGACCCATCTAAGCATCGCGGAAGCGGTGAGCGCGGCGCGGAAGATCGCCGCCCGACAAACCTGGCTCACCCACCTTACCCATCGCACCGGCCACGCCGAGCTCGAGGCGGAGCTCCCGCTTGGTATCGCTCCTGCGTTCGACGGACTGACAGTGGAAATCAACTGACATGACGCTGCGACTCGATTATTCCAACATGATGATCTCGCCCGGCGGGATCGATGAAAAAACCTGGGGCTTGGCCGGCGCGAAGTTCGTCGCGGCCAAACGCGGCTTCGATCATCTGCGTTCGACTGGTAGCGTTGGGTTTGTCGAGCTGGGGAGCGACAAGGCGTTGCTTGCCCAGGTGGAGACGTTTGCCGCCTCAGCGCGTGGCAAGTACGACGATGTCGTCGTACTCGGCATTGGTGGCTCGGCACTGGGTCCGATCGCGTTACGGACCGCGTTGCGGCCGAGCGGATGGAACATGCTCGACAATAGAGCCCGTGAGGGATTCCCGCGCTTTCACGTACTCGACAACATCGATCCGGAGACAATCTCGCCACTGCTCGCCCGTTTGCGCCTTGAGCGGACGCTATTTGTGGTGACGTCCAAGTCTGGCGGGACGGCAGAGACGATGGCCCAGGGTGTGATCGTCCGCGACCGGCTAATAGAAGCGAAGCTGGAGGTTAACGAGCACTTCGTCTTCGTCACCGACCCGAAGCAGGGCGCGTTGCGGCCGCTGGCCGAGCGTTTGAAGGTGCCGGCGCTGGACATTCCTCCGAATGTCGGCGGGCGGTTCAGCGTGTTGACTCCCGTTGGAACGCTGCCCGCCGCTCTGATCGGCATCGATGTGAAATCTCTCCTCGCTGGGGCCGCCGAGATGGCGAAGCGCTGTGAGACCTCCGAGCTGGCGTCCAATCCGGCCGGGGTATACGCGATGCTCCAATGGCTGGCTGACACGGAATTGAGAAAGAGCATTGCCGTCTTCATGCCGTACTCCGATCCGCTGCGAGACTACGCGGCCTGGTTCGTTCAATTGTGGGCCGAGAGTCTGGGGAAGAAAAAACCGGACGGCACGTCGGTCGGATCAACGCCGCTGGCAGCGCTCGGGGCGACCGATCAACACGCGCAGGTACAGCTGTTCATGGAAGGTCCGGCCGACAAGACCGTCACCTTCGTTGCGGTGAAGCGAAGATCGGTCGATGTCGAGATCCCGGATATTACCCAGGATGTGAAAGAGCTCGGCTACCTGACCGGGCACTCCTTGGCGGAGCTGCTCGACATCGAGCAACGCGCAACGGCCGGCGCCCTTGCCAAGCGTGGACGGCCCAACATGACCATTCATCTCGATCGCGTCGACGCGGATCATGTGGGGCAGCTAATGATGTTTCTGGAGATTGCCACCGCGTACGCGGGCCAGCTTTACGGGATCGACGCGTTTGACCAGCCCGGTGTCGAGCTCGGTAAACAGTTTGCCTATGCCCTCCTGGGTCGGCCTGGCGCTGACGCCGCGAAAAAGGAGTGGGAATCGCTGCCGAAGCCCGACCCGCGATGGGTTGTTTAACGCGGGAGGCGGTAGGCGTCACGCGACCCCACGTCGAACTGCCACCGTCCGCCTCCCGCCTCCCGCCCCCCGCGCTTAGTTTCCCCTAACATGTTCACCAATCCATTCAAGAATGCAGTGACCGTCCTTGACGGACGGGTGACCGTCCACGATGAATCCGCGCTCGCCTCTCCGGCGATGGACGAGTTGGTCCGAACGGCAGTCTTCGGAGAGGCCGATGAGCGCGACGATGCACGCTGGCTGATCTGGGAGATCGGTCAGGCAGTAGGCGTCCGTGCCGCATCGATCCACGATCTGTACGTCGCGCGCGGCGCAGGCAAGTGCGGTGGATTTACCGTGCCCGCGATGAACATTCGCGGGATGGTTTACGACACCGCCCGCTCGCTCTTTCGCTCCGCGGTCAAGCTAAAAGTCGGCGCGCTCATTCTGGAGATTGCGCGATCGGAGATCGCCTACACCGACCAGCGGCCTTCGGAGTATGTGGCGGTGATGCTGGCGGCGGCGATGCGCGAAGGATTTCGCGGGCCTGTGTTCATTCAGGGCGACCACTTCCAGGTCAACGCGAAGAAGTTCGCGGTGGATCCCGTCACCGAAGTGAACGGCGTGAAGCAGCTCGCGCGCGAGGCGATTGCGGCGGGCTTCTACAACATCGATGTCGATACGTCGACTCTGGTTGACCTGTCCAAGCCGACGCTCAAGGAGCAACAGCGTACGAACTTCGAGCAGGGCGTCGAGCTCGCGATGATAGTTCGCGAGCTGCAACCGGAAGGCGTGATCATATCAATCGGTGGTGAGATCGGCGAAGTGGGTACGGAGAATTCGACCGTCGAAGAGCTCGTCACCTACATGGACGGCTTCAACGAGACGCTGGCCAAGCGGGCTCCTGGAACGGAGGGGCTCTCGAAGATCAGCGTCCAGTCCGGAACAACCCACGGTGGTGTCGTGCTCGCCGACGGCAGCATCGCCGACGTCAAGATCGACTTCGACACTCTGGCCAAGCTGTCGAAAGTTGCGCGCGAGAAGTACGGATTGTCGGGGGCGGTACAGCACGGCGCGTCAACTTTGCCGGATACCGCGTTCCATAACTTTCCTCGCACCGAGACGGCTGAAATTCACCTGGCGACGAATTTTCAGACGATGCTCTACGACAACATCTCGGACGATCTGCGCAACGAGATCTACGAGTGGCTCCGTCAGAACGCGAAAGACGAGCGAAAGGCGACAGACACCGACGAGCAATTTTTCTACAAGACCCGAAAGAAGGCGCTCGGACCGTTCAAGAAGAGATTCTGGGATCTTCCGGCGGACGTGAAGGCGCGCCTCGCCAAGGCGTACGAGGGGAAGTTCAGCTTTCTCTTCACGCAACTTGCTGTCACCAATACGCGAGATCTCGTCGATCGCTTTGTCAGGCCGCTCGAGCAACACAAACCGCAGCCGCACCCTGATCTCGCGGTGGTAGAAGCGGCGCCCGATGATGCGGATCTGAGTGACTGACAAGCGCGGGGTCGACAAGGAAGCGATTCAGCTCGTTCGTGAAATGGTGCGCCGCGCAGGACATGAAATGCGGAACGCACTGAGCGGGGTTTCGGTCAACGTCGAGGTGGTGCGCGGTCGATCGGAGCGTGGAGCGCCGGCTGCGGATCTCACGGCATTCGCAGAGCGCGCCCAGTTGCAGGTCGGCGTTGCCACGATGCTGGGCGATGGGCTGCTCGCACTCATCAATTCGGTGCTGGTCGGGGCGGCCGACGGGTCGCTCAAAAGCGCTTCGGGCAATGGCGCCGGAAGTCAAATGGAGCTAATGATTTACGGAGAGCAACGCGATACGATTTTGGCGAATATTCGCCGACTCGCGAGTCTCACCGGCGTCGGCGTAGAAGAGCGGGATCAGAGAGTTATATTAAAAGTCTTGCCCGAAGGAAAAAGCCATTCCAAAGAATGAGATGAAGCACCCCAAGGTCCTCATCGCGGACGACGACCGTTCAATCACTGAAGGATTGAGCGCGATTCTACGCGACGAGGGTTACGAAGTAACCGTTGCCATCGATGGCCAGAAAGCCCTTGATGCGCTCGGCACTGAGCCGTTTGGCGTCGTGCTCGCTGATCTCAAGATGCCTAAGGTCGACGGCCTGGCGCTCCTGAAAGAGCTGCAGCAGCGCGCTATTCCGACTGAATGCATCATCGTGACCGGGCAGGCGACGGTCGATTCAGCCGTGCAGGCAATGCGCGAGGGTGCGTACGATTATGTCGAGAAGCCTCTCACCGCGGACAAGCTGAACCGCCTCAAGGCGCTCATTCCCAAGGCGCTCGAGAAGTTCACCGTTCAGCAGAAGAACCGCGAGCTTTCCTCGAAGCTCGAGGGTCTGACGCACTACGGCGAGCTCACCGGTCAGTCGGAAGAGATGCGGGGAGTCTACCAGATCATCGAGGCCGTGGCGCCGTCGAATGCAAGCGTGCTGATCTTTGGCGAATCCGGCACTGGAAAAGAGCTGGTTGCCCGCGCGGTTCACGCCAAGAGCGAGCGAGCGAAAGGTCCGTTCTTCGCGCTCAACTGCGCCGCTCTGCCAAAGGACATCCTCGAGAACGAGCTGTTCGGGCATGAGAAGGGTGCATTCACGGGCTCGGTCAACGAGAAGCCCGGCGCCTTCGAGATGGCCGACGGAGGCACGATTTTCCTCGACGAGGTCGCGGAGATGCCGCCCGACATCCAGGTGAAGCTGCTGCGTGCGATCGAATCAAGAAGCATTCGGCGCCTGGGGGGCAAGAAAGAGATAGACGTCGACATCCGGATTCTGGCCGCAACCAATCGTGATTTGCAGAAGGCGCTGTCGGAGAACGATCTGCGCGAAGACCTCTACTATCGTCTCGCCGTGGTGGAGTTGTTCCTGCCGCCGCTGCGCGAGCGACTTGGGGATGTAAAACTTCTCGCCAACGAGTTCCTTGT
>JBJMOT010000121.1:0-19577 GCA_045803585.1 Gemmatimonadaceae bacterium | reverse complement strand
TTCGGGGCATTACTCGGCGGCAAGCGCTGCGATCGAGCGTGGGAAGCACGTCTTCATCGAAAAGCCAATTACGACGACACTCGAGGAAGCCGACGCGCTGCTGGAGCTCGCGCGCAAGAAAGGCGTGATGATCCAGATCGGGCATATCGAGCGATTCAACCGCGCGGTGAGAGCGGCGCTGCCACATGTGAAACGACCGAGGTTCATCGACAGCGAGCGTCTCGCGCCATTCAGTCCGCGCGGCTCCGACGTCGCCGTGGTGCTGGATCTCATGATACACGATATCGACCTGCTGCTTACGCTGGTCGGGTCCGAAGCGAGGGACATCGCCGCGGTGGGAGTCCCGGTGCTGACTCCAATGCTCGACATCGCCAACGCCCGCGTGACGTTCATGTCGGGAGCGGTCGCGAACATCACATCGAGTCGCATCTCGCGTGAGAAGAAAAGAAAGATCCGAATCTTCCAGGAGCGCGAATACATGTCGCTCGATCTCGCCGCCGGGACTGGTGAGTGGTATCGGCTGAAACACGACTTCGATCCGGCCAAGCTGAGGTCGGCGCCGGCCGACATTGCCGCATTTGTGGATCGGGAAAAGCTCCATGCACCGGATGGCGAGCCGTTGAAGCTGGAGCTGGAGAGCTTCATCGCCGCGTTGAACGGGCAAGGTCCTATCGTTGTCACCGGTGAAGAGGGAAGGCTTGCGCTGGGTGTCGCGCTCCGAATTGTGAAGGAGATCGAAGTGACTCTTCCTTCACTGGTTGGGCACGCGCACCACGATGCGTAAGGTTCTCTTCGTCGCCGGCGAAGCATCCGGGGATCTCCACGCGGCCGGGGTCGCCGGCGAGCTGCGACGCATCCGACCCGATCTCGAGCTGGTAGCTGTCGGAGGTCCTCGGCTCGCGGAACAGGGCGTGGAGCTGATACATCGCGATCATCAGCTCGGCGTGATGGGGTTTCTCGAAGTGCTGAAGCACGTGCCCCGTCATTTTCAGCTGTTGCGGACAATTCGCAGGATGTTGGAGAGGGGTGAGATCGCTCTCGTCATCCTGATCGACTATCCTGGATTCAACATGAAAGTCGCTGCGGCCGCAAAGGCCGCCGGCGTCCCGGTTCTGTACTACGTCACGCCGCAGGTGTGGGCGTGGGGCGCGGGACGGCTTCCGAAACTCGCCCAGCTCGTGACGAAGGCGGCGGTGATTCTCCCCTTCGAGGAGCAGTTGCTGCGGGGACACGGGATCGATGCAACCTTCGTCGGGCATCCACTGCTCGATCGCACCCAGAACATGCCGACGAGGGAAGAGGCGCGCGAAGCCCTTGGACTGGCGCAGAACTCGACCGTGCTGGCGCTCTTCCCCGGCAGCAGGCAGCAGGAAATCGACAGACATATCGACGATTTCGTGGCTGTGGGAAAAGAACTGCAGTCACGCATCTCCGGATTGCAGGTAGTGGTGAGCGTCGCACCGACCGTGGCCCTGGACAGCAAGAGGTGTCCCTTTCAGCTGGTTCATTCGGCATCGCTCAGCGTGTTGCGCGCGGCGGACGCTGGCTTGTGCAAGAGCGGTACGACGACGCTCGAGGCGTCGATCGCAGACTGCCCGCTCGTAGTTGCCTACAGAACAGGCCGGATCTCCTTCGCGCTCGCGAAGCGGCTGGTGAAAGTGCAGAGCATCGGTTTGGTGAATGTCGTCGGCGGCAGGCAGATCGCGCCCGAATTCATCCAGGACCAGATCATTCCCTCGAGAATTGCTTCGGTGTTGCAGAACCTGCTCGACAAACAGAGCCCGCAGCGGCGCGAGATGCTGGGCGGGCTCGCCGAAGTCAGAGCGAGGCTTGGCTCGCCAGGAGCCGCCGAACGAGTCGCACGGATGGCCAGTGATCTGCTGGGCCCGGCTTAATGAAGGAGAGCGGCGAGTCATTTCCGTGGCAGTCGAAGCTGCTACTTCTAATTGGAAAGGGCTTTCTGCGGATTCTGGGAAGCACATGGCGCTTCCGTGTGGTCAACGGCGAATTCGTTCGGGACCTTCGCGCCAGCAGACAAGGATTCATCTTTTCTCTGTGGCACGGTCAACTGCTGCCTCTCCTCTGGTTTCACAGGAACGAAGGAGCGCTGGTCCTGATTAGTGAGCATCGCGATGGGGAGCTCGTAGCGCGAGCCGCTGCTTCACTCGGCTACGGTCTGATTCGCGGATCAACCACGCGCGGCGCGGACCGCGCTCTGATCTCAATTAGCCGGGAGCTGCAGACCGGACGCGAGGTCGCCATCACTCCCGACGGCCCGCGTGGTCCTGCCCGTAAATTCGCGCCTGGTGCTCTTATCGCTGCGCAGCGAGCGGACTGTTTCATAGTTCCGGCGGTAGCTCTCGCTGATCGGGCGTGGAATCTTCGCAGCTGGGATCGGTTCATGATACCGAAGCCTTTCGCGAAAGTGACCGTTGCCTACGGGACTCCGACAAAGGTGCTTGGCGATACTCCGCGCGCCGCAGCCGAAGAAGGACTGCGGTTTGAGAATCTGATGGCAGATACGATACGGACGGCGAGTGGCTGATCGCCGCCGTGCGATCGAGCAAATATGGAGGGCCCGCAGCAAGCGGGCCCGGGCCGTGCGCGCACTGCTTACACCGGCGGAGCTGCTGTACGGGACGATCGTGTCGGCGCGCGGGAAGCTCTATGACTGGGGCGTTTTCCGGTCAGAGGATTTTTCGGTTCCAGTTCTGAGCGTCGGGAACCTGACCGTTGGAGGAACGGGGAAGACTCCAATCGCCGCGTGGTTCGCCCGGCAGTTTATCGAGCGCGGCATTGCGCCGGGAATCGTTCTGCGCGGGTACGGCGGAGATGAGACTATCGTCCATCAGCGCCTGAACGAAGGTATTCCCGTCATTGCCACACCCGACCGGGCACGCGGCATCCGCGAGGCGATTGCGAGCGGGGTCAGTGTGGTGATACTCGATGATGCATTCCAGCATCGTCGCGCGCGCCGCGATGCTGACGTCATCCTGATAAACGCCGACGCGTGGATCGGCCGCCCAAGACTGCTTCCCGCCGGCCCCTGGCGCGAGCCTCTTCGATCAGCGCGTCGGGCCACGCTGGCGATCGTCACTCGAAAAGTTGCCGACCGCGCGGCGGTGGAAAACGTGACGCGAGCCTTGGCGCACGCCGCGCCGAGAATTCCGGTGGTGTCGGTGCAACTGATTCCGGCGGGTGTGACGAGCACGTCGACGGGTCAACGGCTTCCACTGCACGCGCTCAACGGAGCCGATCTCACGGCAATCGCAGCGATCGCTCAGCCTGACTCTTTCTTCAGGCAATTGACGGAGCTCGGCGCAATCGTTCGACCCTACAGTTTCCCCGACCATCACGCGTTTACAGGCGCCGAAGCACACTGGCTCGCAGAGCAGGCAAGTAGCTCTGACTTCGTCGTTTGCACCCTGAAAGATGCAGTAAAACTGGAGTCGTTGTGGCCTGCCGAAGCGGGGTCATTATGGTATGTTTCACAACGCCTGAAGATCGAGGACGGTCAACCGCATATCGACCGCTTGATTGAGGATCTGTCGTCGTCCACCCGGTAAATCAGACCCACAACAAGACTGAAAAAACGCACTAATAATGGCCACCGATTATAAAATCCCCGGCAACAAGCTCGTTCGTCCCGACAAAGATCGTTTCCTCGATGAGGAGAACCCGTTCGAGGCGATGATGTCGCGGTTCGACAAAGCCGCGGAGCTGCTCGATCTGGAGCCAGGCATGTATAAGGTTTTGCGCCAGGCGGAGAAACAGGTAATCGTGTCCATACCGGTGATGATGGACAATGGACAGATCGAGGTCTTCGAGGGCTATCGGGTCCTCTACAACACCTCTCGCGGTCCGGCAAAAGGTGGAATCCGTTTCGACATGAACGTCACCCTCGAGGAAGTGAAGGCCCTCGCGGCGTGGATGACGTGGAAGTGCGCGGTCGTCAACATCCCGTTTGGCGGCGCCAAGGGTGGGGTGAGATGCGATCCGCTCGCGATGAGCGCAGCGGAGCTCGAGAAACTGACTCGCCGGTACACGTCGGGCATCATCAACCTGCTCGGTCCCGATTCGGATGTGCCCGCGCCCGATGTGAACACCAACGAGCGCGTGATGGCGTGGGTGATGGACACCTACTCGATGCACGTCGGACACACGACGACGGCGGTGGTGACGGGGAAGCCCGTAGAGCTGGGCGGATCACTCGGCAGACGCGAGGCAACGGGTCGAGGCTGTATGATCGTCACCAAGGAAGCACTCCAACACCTTGGCATGCCAGTGAAGGGGACGACGATTTCGGTTCAGGGATTCGGCAATGTCGGCTCGGTGGCGGCGCAGCTGCTGGCGCGCGAAGGCTGCAAGATCGTGGCAATCGGAGACCGCTCGGTCTCCCTCTACAACGCGAACGGCATCGACATCGATGATGCGATTGCTCACGTCAAGAAGAATAGATCGCTCGATGGATATGGCAAAGCTGAAGTAATCTCCGGTACGGATCTGCTTACGCTCGATGTTGACGTTCTTTTGCCCGCGGCTCTCGAGAACGTCATCACAACCCGGAACGCAGGCGAGATCAAAGCAAAAATCATTTGCGAGGGGGCGAACGGCCCGACGACGGCTGCCGCTGACTCGATCCTCGACGAGAATGGAGTCTTCGTCATCCCCGATATTCTGGCCAACGCCGGCGGTGTGACGGTCTCGTACTTCGAGTGGGTGCAGGATCGCGGCGGATATTTCTGGCCGGAAGATCTCGTCAACGAGCGGTTGGAGACCATCATGCGGCGCAGCTTCAAGGACGTCCTCGACCTCTCGCGCCAGCACCGGGTCAATATGCGCACCGCGTCCTACATGGTTTCGGTCAACAGAGTCGCCAGCGTCCACAAGCTCCGCGGCATTTACGCCTAGATGCGGCTGGTCGTCGCTGTCGTGGGAAAGGCGCGGAACGCCGCGCTCGGCGAGGCGATTCGGGAGTACGAGACACGAGCGGCGCGGTATTGGCCGCTCGACGTTCATGAAGTGCGCGAGGAACGCGCGACGGGAATCTCGCCGGACCGTGTGAAGGAGCGTGAAGGAGTGCGCCTTTCTGAGCGGATTCCCGTGCGCGCGCAGGCGATCGCCTGCGAGCGGGACGGCAAGGCACTGACATCCGAGAAGTTCGCCGAGCTTCTCCGCAAGGCGCGGGATGAAGACCGAGACCTCGCGTTTCTCATCGGGGGCGCGTTCGGTCTGTCAAAGGATGTCGCATCGGACTCCAGCATGAAGATGTCACTCGCACCATGGACGCTTCCCCACGAGATCGCCCGCCTGGTGCTGGCCGAACAGATCTATCGCGCGGGCACTATCGTCCGTGGTGAGCCTTACCACAAATGAGCGGCGCAACCGCGGATCTGCTCGTGGTGTCCGCCACCGGCGAGCAGGAAGCTGACTGGTTCGAGGAGTGGTTTGGTCAGGACTACCTCGACATCTATCAGCATCGCGATGAGACTGAGGCGGAGCGGGCAATCGAGCTGATTGCGACAAACCTGGCCGGCCGTCAGATCGATCGGGTCTTGGACCTCGCCTGCGGTGCGGGGCGGCACACCAGAGTTCTCCGAGAACGCTGGTGGACTGTGGGCCTAGATCTGTCGATGTCTCTACTGAAAGTGGCGCGGCGCGAATCACCAGACGGCCCTTTCGTTCGCGCGGACATGCGCGAGCTGCCGTTCGCAGGCCAGACCTTTGATCTTGTAGTGAATCTCTTTACGAGCTTCGGTTACTTCGACACTGACAGCGAGCACTCCCGTGTCCTCGTCCGGGTCTGCGAGTCAATGAAGCACGGCGGAACGCTGGTGATCGACTATCTGAATGCAATGCAGGTCCGTCGCGAGCTCGTACCCTACGACGAACGCGTCGAGAACGGCATCACCATCGAGCAAAGACGCGCCATCAGTCCGGATGACCGCTTCGTCGAGAAGACGATTACTTTGCGTGAGCGCGGCAAGGAGTACATCGAGCGAGTGCGGCTGCTTTCACCGCAGGACCTGCAGCGCATGCTCGTCGACGCCGGATTCAGTGTTGAAAAACTCTTCGGCGACTATAGCGGAGTAGAGTGGACGGAAGACTCGCCGCGCACGATTCTATTCGCGAGTCGCCAGTGATCCCTCGGGTAGTAAGTCAGACGATTGGAGGAAACGCGCTCGCCGCTGCATTTATTTCCGGCGCCGCGCCCCCCGGTTGGTACGAGCAAACTCCAAGCGGCGCGGAATCCTGGCGCGAACGGGCGGAAACGGTCCGATCGACGACGTCGCAGGATTGGCTGACGCGACTCGCTCCGGCTTTCGAGGCGACCGGGAACGCAAAACAGAGACTCGAAGCATCAGCAAACGGGCGCGGAGTCGTCGTCACGACTGGTCAGCAGCCGGGCCTATTCGGGGGTCCGATTTACACGCTGTCGAAAGCACTCAGCGCGCTGGCATTTGCCAATGCCCTGGAGCAGGCGATTGGAGTTCCGGTGGCACCGGTATTCTGGGCGGCAACCGACGACACTGACTTCAAGGAAGCGAGCAGCACCGTCGTTTCAGTTACCGGTGGTCCGCGGCTTCTGCGCATCGATCATCCCGAAACTCTGGGCAGAACGATGGCCTCGATGCCTCTGGGAGAAGTTTCAGACCAGCTGGAGGCGCTGACGCAGGGTGCAGGCGCGACGATCGATCGCGTACCGCTCGATTTACTCGCGCAGTTCTACACAAAGAAGCAGACGGTTGGCTCGGCGTACGTTTCTTTTCTCCGCGCGTTGTTCGAACCGCTGGGGATAGCGGTGATCGACGCGTCGCATCCGGCCACGCGTGCCGCGGCCAGTCCGGTGCTGAGCGAAGCGCTTCGCAAAGCCCCGGAAGTCGCGGCGGCCGTCTCGGAAAGAAATCACGACATAGAGCAGGGCGGCTATTCGATCCAGGTCCAGGACGTCCCAGGACTGTCGCTCGTCTTCACGTCGGCCTCGGGCGGGCGCAAGCGCATTCCGATCAAAGCGGCTGCAAAGCAGAAAGTTTCTGACGACATGGGCCCGAACGTTCTGCTGCGTCCTGTGATCGAGCGAGCGATCCTGCCGACGGCCACTTATATCGGTGGGCCGGCCGAAATTGCATACTTCGCGCAGATCTCACCGATAGCAGACACGCTTGGTGTCGGCCGCCCGGCGATCGTCCCACGTTGGTCGTGTACGGTTATTGAGCCGCACGTCGAGAAGATCCTGGAGAAGCTGTACCTGCTCCCCGAGGACCTGAGGGATCCGCACGAGGTCGAGACGCGCGTCGCCAGATCTCGCCTGTCCGAAGAAGTTCTTGCCGAGATCGACAAGACGCGGGCGATGCTCGATGAACGTCTCGATGCGCTTACACGCGCGGTAGACGAAGGCGCAACTCCGGTCGCCCCCGCGGTAACGGGCGGGCTGCACGCCAATCTCCTCCGACGACTCGATCGGTTCGAGCGGCGGCTCATCGCGGCTACCAAGCGGCAGCACGCGGAAACAATGACGGAGATCGCCACTGCGCGCGGCTCGCTTTACCCGTTCGGAAAACCACAGGAGAGAAGCCTTAATTTTGTCCCGCTCCTTGCCCGATATGGACCGCCGCTGCGGGAAGAGATGCTTCGGGAGGCCGAGCGCCACGCAACGAGACTGTTGGGCGCGAGCTCGATCTCGGAACCCGAGCAGGCAGCTGTTGCGGGGCGAGTCGAGTCGTGACGGAGAGCGAGGACTCGAGAGAAGAAGAACGCTCGCTCAATAAATTCATTCCGCCTGAAACTGACGAAGTAGCGGAAGCGGCGCCGCCAGTCGAGCGGCGTGCGACACCACGCACCGGTGCGGCCGGACCGGACAGGTCGAAGGGCGCGGCTTTTCTCGTCGCTTCGGGAATTCTGCTCAGCCGGGTGGCGGGCCTCATTCGGCAGACGATGATGGCGCGTTACCTCGGCGCTGGCATGGCAGCGGACGCGTTCAACGCGGCATTTCGGATTCCAAACCTCCTGCAGAATCTTTTTGGTGAAGGTGTTCTATCGGCCTCATTCATCCCCGAATACGCCGGATTGCTGGGAAAGCGCGAAGAGAAAGAGGCCACGCGACTCGCAGGCGCGGTCGCGGGAATGTTGGCGCTGGTCGCGTCGATCATCGTTCTGCTCGGGGTTCTTTCCGCGCCGTGGCTGGTGGCGATCATCGCCAACGGTTTCACCGGAGAGAAGCGCGATCTGACTGTCCGGCTCACCCGGATTCTGTTTCCAGGCGCCGGCCTGCTTGTTTTCTCTGCCTGGTGCCTGGGGGTCCTCAATAGTCACAGGCGCTTCTTTCTGTCGTATACCGCGCCCGTGCTGTGGAATCTGGCGATGATCGCGACGCTCATATTCTTCCATACAGGTCGGGACGAAGCGGAGCTGGCGATCTATCTCGCGTATGGCTCGGTAGTCGGCAGCGCGCTGCAATTCGGCGTTCAGCTTCCCCAAGTCCTGAAGCTCGCGCGCGGTGTGAGGCCGGCGATCTCAGTGGCGACGGAGAGCGTGCAGAACGTTTTCCGCAATTTTCTTCCGGCTTTTATCGGACGCGGCGTAGTCCAGGTGAGTGCGTATGTCGATGCCTGGCTAGCCAGCTATCTGGGGAATGGCGCGGTATCGTCTTTCACCTACGCGCAAACGATCTATGTTCTTCCGATCAGCCTTTTCGGAATGGCCATATCCGCAGCGGAGCTGCCTGCGATGTCGCGCGCAACAGGAACCACCGCCGAGATCGGCGCATATCTCCGAGTAAGGTTGGTGAATGGCCTCGACCGCATCTCGTATTTCATAGTGCCAAGCGTGGTCGCGCTATTTGCGCTGGGCGATCTTATAGTTCACTTGCTCTTCGAGAGCGGCAGATTCCAGCGCGGCAATACGATCTGGGTCTGGCAAATTCTGATTGGATCAACGGTTGGGCTGTTGGCGTCCACCATGGGTCGTTTGTACTCGTCGACCTTCTATGCGATGCGCGACACGAAAACACCGCTCCGCTTTGCCATCGTTCGCGTAGTTCTTACCACCGCGCTCGGCTATGTGTTCGCGCTCGTGCTGCCAGGCGCGCTTGGGCTCGATCGAAAAATTGGCGCGGCCGGCCTCACGGCGTCGGCAGGTATCGCTGGCTGGGTAGAGTTCTATCTTCTCCGCAGGGAGCTCGACAACCGAATCGGTCGAACGCGGCTCATCCCGGCGCGAATGACCCGGCTATGGGCCGCGGCGATCGCGGGCGCGGCGATTCCCTGGATCTACAAGGTGGCAATGGACCGCGCCAACCCGGTCTTCTCCACACATGAAGGCGTGATCCACTCGAAGTTCGTCGCGCTGCTGTTGTTGGCGATTTACGGCGTGACCTACGTTGCTCTGACGGCAGCCTTCAAGATCCCGGAAGCGAGAACGGTCATCCAGAGGGCGAGGCGCGCGGCGAAGTTGTAGCGCGAATGAACCCGCCTTTTCGCGCATGGTATAATTACACATGCTGCCCGTACCAGAGTCAGTCGCCGTAAAACTGCCCCACCTTCCTGATGGGCCCGGTGTCTATTTATGGAAGGGAAGGGACGGGAGTACCCTCTATGTGGGGAAGGCGAAACGCCTTCGGTCGCGAGTGCGGAGCTACTTCGCCAATGACCAGCTGGAGAGCGTAAAAACGCGTCACATGGTCGGCCTGATCGGCGACCTGGAGACAATCGTCGTTCCAAGCGAAGCTCACGCGCTCATCCTCGAAGCAAATCTCATCAAGGAGTATCGCCCCCGGTTCAACATCGCGCTACGCGACGACAAGTCGTATCCGTACATCAAGGTGACGGTGCAGGAGCCCTTCCCAAGAGTGTGGGTGACGCGGCGTCTGGAAGACGATGGCGCAAGATACTTCGGTCCGTACACGGACGTCGGGACTATGCGGCGGTCGCTCAACGTCGTGAAGAAGCTGTTCACTGTGCGCAGCTGCAACTACGACATGCCGGCGCAGATGCCGGAGCGGCCGTGCCTCGACTACTACATCAAACGCTGCAAGGCGCCCTGTATTCTGGCGCAGTCGCAGCACGATTACCGGTTGATGATCGACGAAGTGCTTCTCTTTCTCTCAGGCCGTCCGGATGAAGTCGTGCGCCGCGTCGAAGAGAGAATGGAGCTCGCGTCCGAGCAGCTGGACTTCGAGCGGGCGGCGGAGCTTCGTGACGTGCTTCACCACCTCGAGGGCATGGAAGAGCCCACGGTGGTGCTCGAGGTCGAGGGCGGAGATCGCGACGTGATCGGCTACGCCCGGGACGGCGACGACGCATGTGTCACCGTCCTCCGAATCCGGAGCGGCAAGCTTCTGTCGCGCGAGCAGCGCTTTCTGACAAACATCGACGGCGAAGACGACGCCGATGTCATGACCATGTTTCTCGCCGGGAGCTATCTGGGAATGCAGGAAAGGGCACGTCAGGTCCTCCTGCCTTTCGACTTCCCTGACCGGGAGCTGATCGAACAGACATTGCCGGACAGCCGGATTCAGATCCCTCAGCGCGGGCCGCGCCGTGAGCTGATCGCCCTCGCCGAGCAGAACGCCCGGCACCTGTTGGAAGAGCTAAAGCTCTCGACGCTGGAGGCCGAGGAGCGGGCAGGCGACCCGGTATATGAGCTTGGCCGAGAGCTCGGCCTGCAACGACTGCCGCGATCGCTGGTCTGCTTCGACATCTCAACGACTCAAGGGACGGATACCGTTGGATCCTGCGTGTGGTTCGAGAATGGCCGCCCGAAGCGTGGCGAATACCGGAAGTTCAAGGTGAAGACGGTCGAGGGCACCGACGACTTTGCTTCCATGAGGGAGGTCGTCCGCCGCTACTTCGAGCGCCGAGTCGGGGAGCAAAAGCCTTTACCCGATCTTATCGTAGTCGACGGCGGTAAGGGCCAGCTCTCCGCGGCGCATTCTGCATTGGAGGAGCTGTCGTTGACGGACCGGCCGTTGATCAGCCTCGCCAAGCGGGAAGAGGAGATCTTTGTCTGGGGCCGCGAGGACCCATTGCGGCTTTCACGGCGCTCGCCGGGTCTGCGGTTGCTGCAACAGGCCCGGGATGAGGCCCATCGCTTTGCGGTCACCTACAACCGAAAGCGGCGGTCGATGCGAACCGTAACGTCGGAGCTTCTCAAAGTCCCAGGCATCGGGCCTGTGAAGCGTCGCCAGCTGCTCAAGGAATTCGGCAGCGTCCAAGGCGTTCGCGAGGCGAGCGAGGAGGCCATTGCAAAGCTGCCGGGGTTCAACGCCGACCGGGCGAGAAAGCTTCTCCAATCGCTCGCCGCGACCTCGCCGATCCTCTAGCGAAAAAGCGCCGCGGGTGAACACAAACGTAGCGAGCTAAGATTCAGCGGTTACTTGTTTTCGCTCTCTTTAGCTCTAAATTACTTGAGCTATGGTCAAGGTCTCCCGCATCGACAAGGACAGTATCGCCGACGAGCTCGGAATCGTACCCGGAACGGAGCTCTTGTCCGTCAATGGGCGGCCCCTCGCCGACTTCCTCGATTGGGAGTTTCTCACCGCCGACGAGGAGCTCGTCATCGAGGCGCGTCAACCGGATGGTGAGGAAATCATTTTCGAGCTCGAACGCCTCGATGGCGAGCCGCTCGGCGTTTCTCTCCACCCGCCGACCGTCAGACGCTGCGCCAACCGATGCGAGTTCTGCTTCATCGAAGGGCTTCCAGCCGGTCTAAGGAAACCGCTCTACATCCGCGACGACGACTACCGGTTGTCCTTCGCCTACGGAAACTTCGCGACGCTCTCCAATGTGAAGGAGCGAGACATTGAGCGGATTCTCGAGTACCGTCTCTCGCCGCTCTACGTGTCGGTCCACGCTACGAATCACGAGGCACGAAAGGTTCTTCTCAACAACCAGCGTGTTCCCGACATCAAGGCGCAGCTCTCCAGGCTCGAGGCCGGAGGGATTCAATTCCACACGCAAATGGTGGTCGTCCCCGGGCTAAACGACGGGGAAGTGTTAGAGGAGTCGCTGACTGATCTCTGGAACATGGGCGACGCCGTGATTTCCGTTGCTGTCGTACCGGTCGGTCTTACCCAGTTCTCCCATCTTTACTCGGGGAAGACCATGGATCGGGACACCGCCGGCGCCATCCTCGACCAGGTCGAGCGGTGGGGCAAGCGTGCAAAACGCGAACGCGGTGCGACCTGGGTTTCCGGCTCGGACGAGCTCTACATGCTTGCGGGTCGAGAGCTGCCCGGCGCAGAACATTATGGAGATTTCGCACAAATCGAAAACGGCGTCGGTGCGGTTACTTCGCTGCGCATGCGAGTCGCGGCCGGACTCGATCGAGTCAGTCGTCGCGATGGCCAGACAATCGGTGTGGTGACCGGATTGGCGATGGCCCCGCTCATGAGGCCGCTTCTCGACCGGCTTTCCGAAGTGAGCGGCGCGCGCTTCGAGCTGATCGTCGCTGAAAATTCGCTGTTCGGTCCGACGATCACGACCGCCGGACTGCTGGTCGGCCGCGACATCATGTCGGCGCTGGCACATCGCCACGATCTCGACATTGCGCTCATCCCGGCCGAGACGATCAACGAGGACAGCATTTTCCTGGACGATTTCACTCTGGATGCCGTTCGCGCATCGCTGCCAATGCCCGTTTTTCCGTCGTACGATTTCATCGACGTTCTCTCGTCCGAGCATGTTGGAGTAGCGGCGTGAATCTGCCCGTCATTGCACTCATCGGGCGCCCCAACGTCGGAAAATCCGCGCTCTTCAATCGGATCGTGGGAGAGAACAGCGCCATTGTCAGCGAGGAAGCCGGCACCACCCGAGACCGCCACTTCGCGCGCGCCGAATGGAACGGCCGGCAGTTCTGGCTGGTCGACACTGGAGGCCTCACCGACGATCCTCACATTCCGATGGACGTCGAGATCAAGCGCCAGGTGCTGCAGGCAATCGACGAATCCGATTTGCTGATGCTGGTCGTGGACGCGAAGGCCGGGCTCCACCCGAGCGATGCCCGGGTCGTCGGTATCCTGCGCGAAGCGCGAAAGCCGTGGGTGCTCGTCGCCAACAAGGTCGACGATCCTTCGACCACCGATTACTACGAATTTTACGAGCTTGGCGCGGGCGATCCTGTCCCGGTCTCGGCAATCAATGGCAAGAACTCCGGCGACATGCTCGATGTCCTGGTCGAGCGGATCCCGACGGTGGCGGAGGAAGTACCCGACGCGCTCCGCGTGGCCGTTGTAGGCCGGCCTAATGTCGGCAAATCGTCGATCATCAACCGGCTTCTCGGCGAGGACAGACTAGTCGTCGCCGACAAGGCGGGGACGACGCGTGACGCGATCGATACCCCGATGGTTTTTCACGGCCGGGATCTCATCTTCGTCGATACCGCCGGGCTTCGGCGTCAGTCGAAGATGGACGAGGGCATCGAGTTCTATTCGTCTTTGAGAACGCGCCGCGCGATCGACCGCTCGGACATCTGCATCCTTGTGCTCGACGCCGCCGAAGGATTGCACAATCAGGATCTGAAGATCGCCGCTCTGGCATGGGAGCACGGACGCGGGCTGATTGTCGTCGTCAACAAGTGGGATCTCAAGGAAAAGGAGAACAACACGGCGGCCAAGTTCGAGAAGGAAGCCCATGAGAAGGCGCCCTTTCTCAAGTTCGTCCCCTTCGTGTTCACTTCAGCGCTGAGCGGGCAGCGCGTGACGCGGATCCTCGAGCTGATCCTCGAGGTGGATGCGGAACGCCACAAGCGCATAAGCACCTCGCAGGTCAATACGACCCTGGAAGCGATCGTTGGCAGACGACAGCCGCCGCAGGCAGCTGGCCGGGAGATCAAGCTGAATTACGCGACTCAGGTAGAGACGGCTCCGCCCGTAATCGCGGTGTTCGGCAACAATCCGGATCTCGTACAGGAGCACTACGTGCGCTACCTGCACAACGGCTTCCGCGAAGCATGGGGCTTCCGCGGCAATCCTTTGCGCATAATCATGCGACGCAAGTCCGCGTAGATGTCGCCGATTGTCGGCGTCATCATCGCATATCTTGCCGGCTCCGTGCCGTCCGCGTACATCGCCGGCAAACTGCGTGGCGTCGACCTTAGACAGCACGGCTCTGGGAATCTCGGCGCTACTAATGTCGTCAGAGTTCTCGGCCGCAATACCGGCATCGCGGTGTTCTTTGCCGATCTGCTGAAAGGATTTCTCCCCGTCTTTTTTCTGCCCATGTACACCGAGACTCTACGTCCAGGATTGTGGGCGTTGGTGTACGGTGTCGCTGCGATACTCGGGCACGTCAAACCGATCTTCCTTCTGTGGAAGGGTGGCGGTAAAGGCGTCGCCACTGCGAGTGGGGTCTTCATGGCTCTGGCCCTGGTGCCAATGCTCATTACCGAAGTCGTCTGGATAGTCGTTTTCGCTACTAGCCGGTACGTGAGTCTGGCATCACTCGCGGGCGCCGCCGTCCTCCCCATCGCGATTCTCGGCTGGTACCGTGATCCACGCTCTCCGGTTTTCATCGCCAGTGTGATCATCGCTGCGTTCGTTTTCTGGACACATCGCGCCAACATCGGACGGCTGCGCCGCGGAGAAGAGCACCGCTTCGCCAAAAAGGAAGCTGTCTGACGATGCGCTGCGCGGTCGTTGGCGCCGGCGCGTGGGGTACTGCACTCGCGGATCTGTTGGCTCGCAACGATCACGACGTACGACTGTGGGCGTACGAACCGGACGTTGTTGAATCCATCAACACGAGACACGAAAACGCTCGCTTCCTATCCGGGCACGCTCTTGCAGACACCCTCGGCGCTACCGGTGATCTGGAATCGGCGACCGAATCCGCCGAGCTGGTTGTGCTCGCCACGCCATCGCACGTTCTGCGCAGAATCGTAAAGGGAGCTGCTCCGGGGCTGCCTCGAGCTGCCCCGCTGGTTGTAGCCACGAAAGGGATCGAAAAGGACACGCTCTGCCTGATGACGCAGATCGTCGAACAGGAAATCTCGGGCGCTACGGTTGTCGCGCTTTCCGGCCCGAGCTTCGCCGCCGAAGTTGTTGGCCGCCAACCGACCGCGGTGGTGGTCGCATCCGACAGAAACGACGCAGCGGAGTTCGCACAGCGCGCTTTCAGCTCTCCATATTTCCGCGCTTATACCCACACGGATATCATCGGCGTCGAGCTGGGCGGGGCGCTCAAGAATGTCATGGCGGTTGCGACCGGGATTGCCGAAGGTCTCGGACTCGGCTTCAACGCTCGCGCCGCGCTGATCACCCGAGGCCTGGCCGAGATGACCCGGCTCGGTATCGCACTCGGTGCCGATGAGACGACATTCGCGGGCCTGGCCGGACTCGGCGATCTTGTCCTGACCTGCACTGGTTCGCTCAGCCGCAATAGGGCGGTGGGCGTCGAGATTGGGAAGGGAAGACAGCTCGAGGATGTGCTACGCGACCGTGAGACGGTTGCGGAAGGAGTAACCGCGGCGCACAGCGCGCGCGAGCTGGCCGAACGCGAGGCCGTGGAAATGCCCATTGTCGACGCGGTGAATTCAGTTCTGTTCGAAGGTCAATCGGCGCGCAGCGCGATTGGCGCACTCATGACGAGAGAGCTCCGAGCGGAGGTAGATCGATGAAAGCGAAGGAACCGGTACAGGAGTTTTTTTCCATCGGCGACGTTTGCACACTGACCGACCTCAAACCGCACGTGCTGCGCTACTGGGAGAGTCAGTTCAAGTTTCTGCACCCTGCCAAAAACCGTTCAGGAAACCGGGTATACCAGCGTCGTGAGATCGAGCTGGTGATGCTGGTCAAGCAACTGTTATACACCGAGAAGTACACCATCGATGGCGCGCGCCAGAAAATCGACGAGTACCGGAAGAGCGGCGAGCTGCGCTCGGTGGCTCGGGCGGCACTGGATTCGCAAGCCGTCGAATCAATGGAAACCGATCTGCGATCGATACTGGCGATCCTCGATGGCCAGATCGAAGACAAAGAGCGAGGTAGCGAAAGTTGATCGAGCCACTAGTCGTGATCGTACCGGCATTTAACGCCGAGCCCACGCTGGCAAATGTGGTGAAAGGTGTTCGACGCACTCTGCCAAAGGCTTTTATCATCGGCGTCGACGATGGGTCCACCGACGGCTCGGCTCAGCTGATGAGAACAGTTGCCGATGAGACCATCGAGTTCCCGCAGAATCGGGGCAAGGGCGCCGCGTTGCGCGCCGGTTTCGATTCCGCTCTGAAGAAGGGCGCCGCCGCAGTCCTGACAATCGATTCCGACGGTCAGCACGATCCGGCGTTCGCGACGGCCATCATCGGGGCACTGGATCACGCCGACATCGTTATCGGCACACGTGATTTGTCAGGCAAAGCAGTGCCCAAGCACCGGCGGATCGCCAACATGATCTCTTCGGCCGCGACTCGTGCGGTGTCCGGAGGGAAAGTTCGCGACAGCCAGTCCGGCTATCGCGCGATGAAGGCCGAGGTTCTCCGCAAAGTCGACGCGGTCGGTGACCGGTACGAGTTCGAGACGGATTTCATAATCCGCGCAGCGCGCGCTGGTTTCACCACGGTCAACGTACCGATCTCAACGATCTACGGCTCACCGAGTTATTTCCGTGAGTTCCGTGATGCGTGGCTGGTGATAAAAGTCTTGTGGCGGCACCGGGCCGGGATCTTCAAACGTTGAGATTGCTCTGCACGAATGACGATGGAATTCTGGCTCAGGGACTGGCGTGCCTGATCGAGGCCGCCCAGCCGCTCGGCGAGATAACGGTCGTTGCACCGGATCGGGAGCAAAGCGCGACGAGCCATTCCCTGACGCTCCATCATCCGATCAGACCGATCGAGCGCGGCGAGCGCAGGTATCAGGTCGATGGTACTCCGACAGATTGCGTGATGCTGGCGGTAGAGGCGTTGATGCCGGATCGCCCCGATTTTGTTCTGAGCGGAATCAATCACGGTCAGAACATGGGCGAGGACGTGCTGTACTCCGGCACCGTCGCCGCAGCGATGGAAGGACTCTCACTTGGCATCCCATCGGTGGCCATTTCATTCGCTGGTGGAGACCTGCGGGCCGACGTGAGCATGCTTCGGGACCAGATTACTCCGTTGCGCGACCTGTTGAAGCACGTCATATCACTGCCGTCTTTCCCCGCGAACACATTGCTCAACATCAACTTGCCGCCGCTGCGCGGTGACGCGATCATGGGAGTGCGTTTGACGCGACTCGGGAGAAGAGTTTACTCGGACTCGCTCAAACCGATGCAGGATCCCTGGGGAAGACAGATCTACTGGATTGGTGGCGGCTCGATTGAATGGTCAGGAGAGGAAACTTCCGACTTTCGCGCGATTCAAGAGGGGTATATATCAGTAACGCCTTTGCATCTCGATCTCACTCACCACGCAATGCTCGCCTCGGCGGAGAGGTGGTGGCACCAACCGTAGAGCACGAATTCCGCGGTCCCCGACGGCGGCTCGTAGAGCTGCTGCACGAACAAGGCATAAACGACCTCGCCGTCCTTCATGCGATAGACGAGGTGCCACGTCATCTCTTCGTCCCGACCGGTGTGCGCCACCGCGCTTACGAAGATTCAGCGCTTCCGATTGGCAGCGGTCAGACGATCTCGCAACCATCGATTCACGCACGATACCTCGAGCTGCTGAAGCTCAAAGGAAATGAAAAAGTGCTGGAGATCGGCACAGGATCAGGATATCAGACCGCGCTCCTCGCCAAACTCGCGGGACAGGTTTTTTCGATCGAAAGAATACCGGCGCTTCTCGACACAGCGCGCGAGACCATTCGGCTGATCGGCGCGCGAAACATCTCCTTCCTGCTGGGGGACGGGACCCTCGGCTGGCGACAATACGCGCCTTACGACGCGATACTCGTCGGGGCCGGCGCTCCAGAGGTCCCATCCACCTATCACGAGCAGCTGAACGAAGGCGGGCGTATACTCATCCCGCTTGGCGATCGCGATGAGCAGACGCTTTACATGTTCACTCGGCGCGGTGACCAGCTTGACGGGGAAGAGATCGCGCCGGTGCGCTTTGTGCCGCTTGTAGGCAAGTACAGTTGGGAGGGCAGTTAATGCAGGGTTCGCCACAACGTCCGTTCGTACCGCGGCTCACACCGACGAAGGGTCAACCGGCCATTGGATTCTCGGATTTCGCGGTATCACGCCCGTTCGTCCCGGGAGCTGACCGTGAACGCGCCGAGTCACTCCGGCGGGAGTATCAGGCGGGCGGAGCGGCCGACGATAGGGCCACACTACCATCCATCGAAGCCTTCCTCGATAGGTCAGTTCCGGTTGCCTCCACTCGTGCAACCCCGAAGACGCAAGAGGACTACGCGACCGACTTTGCCTCTGAAGAAGACGAGTTGCCGCCCGTAGAGCATTTTGTCGATCCGCTGCCTTCGGTGGGCGATTACACCGCCGACCTGGGCGCGGATAAGGGAGGGAGCGAAAGCTTTGGTTTCGCCGATACGACGGCTTCGGAGAGCGCGACATCCGATGGTGGGGAATGGGGCGAGACGGACTGGCAGCAGTTCGATTGGCGATCGGCGGCACGCTTGGGCGAGACGGGGGATACGGAGGCAACCAACGCCTGGGCTGCGACCGATTGGAACGCGTCCGCGCCGCAGGCACGTGAACGCCGGCCGACCGCGGCGCAGGCTCTCGCGACCGCGCTCGACGAGATCGCGAGAAGGATCCGCGACGGTGAGGTGGCCATGCCGATGAGCGGAATGCCGTCGGACCCGGGATCCATTGCAGCTTCTTTGGCGGCCTTGCTCGGCATAAATCGATAGCTGCTGATGGAGACCATCCATCTCGAGGTCGAAGGTCGAGTCCAGGGCGTCGGCTTCCGATGGTTCGTCGTGGAGAAGGCGGAGGAGCTGGGAGTGGGTGGCTGGGTTCGGAACCGGCCCGACGGGCGGGTAGAAATCGCCGCCGCAGGCGCTCGTGACGCCCTCCAGAAACTCGAGGTGGCCATCCGGGAGGGTCCCAGTGGCGCGCGCGTCGAGGCAGTCAGGACACTAGCCCAGGTCGAAGCGGGATCGCTTTCACGGTCTTTCGAGATCGTTCGCTAGGGCGTTCACGGTCTGACTGGTTGTCGCATTACGTCGTCACCCCGGCTCGCGATTCCACTTTTGGATCGGCTGTAGGCAGGGTAGATTGCGCGCGAGTAGCACCCGGTTTTGCCGGTAGTCAGACCGGGTCGTGGTCTGGCCCCCGTAGCTCAGGTGGATAGAGCAGCGGTTTCCTAAACCGTTGGCCGGGTGTTCGAGTCACCCCGGGGGCACTGGCTTGCAGCTCCAAACCCTTAAAGCAGATTGAGAAATGACCACACCGAACGTCGCACCACGCAAGCGTCTTGGCGCCGATGAGGAATCACTCACAGAATGGTTCATGGTCCACAAGCGAGAAGTCACCTGGGGCGTCACAGCGCTCGCGGTGGTGATCGCCGGCGTCTGGTTCTACGGGCGCTCCCAGTCCATAAAGTCCCAGCGGGCTGAGACGGCTTATTTCCAGGCAAGGCAATCGGCGGCGGCGGGGAACCTCCCCTTGGCGATTTCTGACCTCCAGAAGGTCGTGAAT
>JBJMOT010000120.1:0-4808 GCA_045803585.1 Gemmatimonadaceae bacterium | reverse complement strand
TTACAAAGGGCGAGTACGAGCGGCTCGTCGCGATGCTCGGACGCACTCCCACCTTTACCGAGCTTGGCGTTGTCAGCGCGTTGTGGAGTGAGCACTGCTCCTACAAGCATTCGCGTCCCGTTCTGAAGACATTACCGACGACCGCGCCCTACGTACTGCAGGGTCCGGGTGAGAACGCCGGCGTCATCTCGATCGGCGACGGTCTCGCCGTCGCTTTCAAGATCGAGTCGCACAATCACCCGTCGGCGGTCGAGCCGTATCAGGGTGCGGCCACCGGAGTCGGTGGAATTCTGCGCGACGTCTTCACGATGGGCGCTCGCCCGATTGCGATGCTCAACTCGCTGCGTTTCGGCTCGCTCGAAGATTCGCGAGTACGCTACCTGTTCTCAGGCGTCGTCAAAGGAATCGGCGACTACGGCAACTGCGTCGGAATCCCGACAGTGGCCGGTGAGATTGTTTTTGATCCGGCGTACGAGAACAACCCGCTGGTGAACGCGATGTGTGTCGGCTTGATGCACGAGGAGGATCTCATCCGCGCCAAGGCGGAAGGCGTTGGCAATCCGATCATGGCGGTCGGAGCGCGGACGGGGCGCGACGGCATTCACGGCGCCTCCTTCGCATCCGAGGATCTTTCGGAGGCAAGCGATGCGAAGCGGCCGCGAATCCAGGTTGGAGATCCTTTCACCGAGAAGCTCCTTCTCGAAGCAAGTCTCGAGCTGATCAAGAGTGGCCACATCGTAGCGATTCAGGACATGGGTGCAGCGGGGCTGACATCTTCATCTGCTGAGATGGCCGAACGTGGTGATGTCGGCGTCACAATCGACGCGACGAAAGTTCCGACGCGCGAGAGCGGCATGACACCTTACGAGATTCTGCTCAGTGAATCTCAGGAGCGCATGCTCGTGGTCGCGAAGAAGGGTCACGAAGAAAATGTTCGGGCGATCCTGACGAAGTGGGATTTGACGGCCGCGGTTATTGGAGAGGTCATCGCCGAGCCGGTGTATCGCGTCACCGAGGGCAGCAAAGTCGTCGCCGAGTTCCCTGGATCGAGACTTGTCACTGAGTGCCCCAGTTATTCGCCGGAGGCGCGCGAGTCTGCGGCGATCATCGCGCTCCGCAACACCGATCCGGCTGCGGTCGTTCCTCGTCCCGAGGAGAAAGATCATGCGTGGACACTGGAGAAGCTGCTCGCTTCGCCAACCATCGCCAGCAAGGCCTGGGCGTATCGGCAATACGATTCGACGGTGCGCACCAACACCGTCATCGGCCCGGGAGGGGACGCGGCGGTCCTCCGAGTTCGCGGGACCAACAAGGCGATAGCCGTCAAGACCGATTGCAACGGCCGGTACGTGTACCTCGAGCCGCGCGTCGGCGGACGCATCGCAGTTGCCGAAGCAGCACGTAACGTCGCCTGCACCGGTGCACGTCCAATGGCCATCACCAACTGTCTCAACTTTGGCAATCCGACCAAGCCCGAAGTCTTCTATCAATTCAAGGAAGCAGTGGCCGGAATGGGAGAGGCCTGTCGAGCGCTGGGCACTCCGGTTACCGGTGGCAACGTTTCGCTGTATAACGAGAGCCCGTCTGGCGCCGTCTTTCCCACTCCCGTGATTGGTATGGTCGGTCTTATCGACGACATCTCACATGTCACTCCCGCCACATTCCAGAACGATGGCGACGCAGTGCTTCTTCTCGGAGAAATGGCTGGTGAGCTCGGAGGCAGCGAGTATCTCTCGACGATTCATGGCAAGGCTGTCGGTGCACCGCCCCGCTGTGATCCTGTCCGCGAAAAGGCTCTCATCGACGCTCTCCTCGAAGCCATCGCCTCCGGCGTGGTGAGCTCGGCGCACGATTGCAGCGACGGCGGGCTGGCGGTTGCTCTCGCAGAGTGCTGCATCGCGAACCCCGACGGCGAGAGCGGCGCCGAGATCGATTTGTCCGCGTACTCCGGAGTCGCGGATCGCGCCATACTGTTCGGTGAAACTCAGGCGCGCGTGGTGGTGTCCAGCGCTTCGCCGCAGCGCGTCGTTGCAATCGCAGCCGCCGCGGGTGTCCCCTGCGCCGAGATCGGAAGAGTACGTCAGAATTCCGACTCGCTCACTATTTCGCTGCCGACGGGCTCGTTGCGGGCATCGCTCGGAACAATGCGCCGCGCCTATCACACGAGCATCCCGTCGATCATGTCGAGGACCGTCGAGCACGCGACATTCGACGAGCTTTCCCCGGTGGCGGCGCACTGATATGTGCGGAATCTTCGGAATTTTCGGTGACGAGCACGCGGCGGCGATGGCGCATCTCGGACTCTACTCTCTGCAGCATCGCGGACAGGAGTCGTCGGGAATTGTAGCCGTCGACCGCGAGCTCGGAGCGAAATCCATAAAGCGCATGGGCCTCGTCTCGGATTTCGCCGCGCCGGATGTCGCCCTTCTTCGCGGCGACATCGCCATCGGACACACCCGTTACAGCACCGCAGGCTCGTCGACAATCGAGAACGCGCAGCCGGTAGTAGCGCGCTTCCGCGATGGGACCATCGCACTCGCCCACAACGGCAACCTGACCAACGCCAGTGAGCTGCGACGGGAGCTCGAGGACGCGGGCTCGATCTTCAGCTCGACGATGGACTCCGAGGTGCTCGTCCACCGTCTCGCCCGGTCGTCGGCGACGAAGCCGGAGGAGCAGCTTGCCGACGCTCTGAGGGGAGTAGAAGGCGCGTATTGCCTCGTCGTCGTCGTTGGCAAAACTCTGCTTGCCGCTCGCGATCCCCGAGGCTGGCGGCCGCTCGTCATGGGCAGGCTTGGTGACGCGACGGTCTTCGCATCGGAGAGCTGCGCTCTGGATCTCCTTGGCGCAACCCTGGAGCGCGAAGTCGAGCGCGGAGAGATCATCGCCGTGGACGAGAGTGGCAAGCGATCGATTTTTCCGCTCCAGAAGCAGGATGCCCGAAAGTGCGTCTTCGAGTACGTGTATTTTTCGCGGCCTGACAGCCAGATCTTTGGCGGCTCCGTCGACCGTGCCCGCCGTGAGCTCGGTCGCCGGCTCGCGCGTGACTTCCCCGCTCCCACCGCCGATCTGGTTTTCAGCGTGCCTGACTCGTCTAACTCGGCGGCTCTCGGATTCGCCGAAGAGTCGGGCCTTCCGCTCGAGCTGGCTCTGATTCGCAACCACTACGTCGGGCGCACGTTCCTTCAGCCGACACAAGCCGGGCGCGACGCAAAGGTGCGGGTAAAGTACAACGCAGTTCGCGAGGTACTTCGCGACAAGAGCGTCGTCATGGTCGACGATTCCATCGTTCGCGGCACCACTACGCGCGGGCTCGTCAACATGGTTCGTGCGGCGGGCGCGCGTGAGGTCCACCTGCGTGTCAGCTCATCGCCAGTTACCGGCCCATGCTACTACGGCATCGATACGCCGACACGCGAGGAGCTCATCGCCGCAAACATGAGCATCGACGAGATCACGCAGCAGGTCGGCGCTGATTCGCTCGGCTATCTCACCCTCGATGGAATGCTGGAATCGGTGCCGGGCGGGCCGGAGGGATTCTGCCACGCCTGCTTCTCCGGCGATTATCCAACGCCGCCACCCACTGACCCCGAGAAGCTGCGCTTCGGCTGCGGCTGCTGACGCCCATGCCGCAGTCGGTTTACTTCTTCGGCGACGGGTCCGCCGAGGGGACGCGCGACATGACCAGCGTGCTCGGCGGCAAGGGAGCAAACCTCGCCGAGATGACCAACCTCGGCGTCCCGGTCCCGCCCGGATTTACGATCGCGACGAGCGAGTGCGTCGAATATCTGAAGAGCGGTAAGTACTCGGACAGGCTTCGTGCGGAAGTCGAAGGCAACGTGGCGCGTCTCGAACAAATAACCGGCAAGAAGCTGGGTGATCCGAAGAATCCGCTGCTGGTCTCGGTGCGATCAGGCGCGCCGATTTCCATGCCTGGCATGATGGAGACGATTCTCAACCTGGGCCTGAATGACCGCGCCGTGGTGGCATTGGCCGAGCAAAGCAAGAACAACCGCTTCGCGTACGATTCATACCGGCGCTTCATCCAGATGTACTCGAGCGTCGTACTCGGCGTCTCCATCCACGATTTCGAGCATCTGCTGAAGTCGAAGCGAATGACCGCGGGCGTTCAGTTAGACGCAGAGCTTGGCGAAAACGATCTGCGGAATCTGGTGGAGGAATACAGGGCGCTCGTGCGCAATCGCACTGGTGCCGACTTTCCGCGTGATCCGATCGTGCAACTGTGGGGCGCCATCGAAGCCGTCTGGAAATCGTGGACTCTGAAAAAGGCAAAGGACTATCGTAAGGTCAACGGAATTCCCGAAGACCTCGGCACGGCGGTCAGCGTCGTGGCGATGGTTTTCGGAAATCTCGGAGACGATTCAGGAACCGGCGTCGCATTCACGCGCAATCCATCGACAGGCGAGAAAAAGTTCTACGGCGAATTTCTCGTCAACGCGCAGGGCGAAGACGTCGTCGCGGGGATTCGGACGCCGCAGCCGCTGGAGGAGATGAAGGAGCGTCTCCCGGACGCCTTCGAGCAGCTGCTCGGCACGATGCGGCGGCTCGAGGAGCACTACCGCGACATCCAGGACATCGAATTCACCGTCGAGGACGACCAGCTCTACTTGTTGCAAACCCGTTCTGCGAAGCGCACAGCTGCGGCCGCACTGAAGGCCGCGGTCGACATGGTGGACGAGGGCCTGATCTCGAAGGAGGAGGCGGTCGCCCGCATCGATCCGGCGCAGCTGGACCAGCTCCTGCACCCCATGCTCGACCCGAAGGCCGACTTCGAGGTCGTCGCGACG
>JBJMOT010000119.1:0-3902 GCA_045803585.1 Gemmatimonadaceae bacterium | reverse complement strand
TCCGCTCGCGACCACCCGGGCTTACTGCTCGCGCGGATCTCTTTACGACGACATTGTAAGGAACTGGCCGTACGTTCGGTCGTACACCATTCGCAACGGTCACTTGTATCTGGCGTTGCAGGCCAACGGCGGGACTTACGAGTTCGAGCCAACAAGCGGTGATCAAGGCACGGGAGCGGGGGTGCGCGGAACGGCTACTTATCAGGATCGCATCACCATACCACGCACCGCGGTGTTCGAGGCGACGCTGGAGGACGCGTCGAGAGGCAGCGCCCAGTCTGAGTTGATCGCGCGCGTCCGAAACGAGCAGCCTGGCGGGACTCCGATTCCGTTTGTGATTTCCTACGACGCCTCACGGATCGTTCAGAATCACAGCTACGTCGTTCACGCCAGAATTCTGGTCAACGGCAGCGTGTGGTTCAGCACCGACGCGAACTATCCAGTGCTGACCGGTGGTCGCGGAACCGATGTGCAGCTTGTCCTCCGTCGTGTCGGCTCGTCGGGCCCGACGCTTCCAGGACGTTCGGACGGCATTCCGATCACGCTCGAGAACACCTATTGGCGATTGGTCAGCCTGCCCAACACCGTGGTCAGAGCGGCCAACCCGCAACAGGCGGCCAATTTTACCCTGCACTCGGCGAACAAGACCGTGACCGGTTCTGGTGGCTGCAACCAGCTCTCGGGCAGCTACACTCTCAATGGTGATCGATTATCACTCAACCGAGTCGTGAGCACGATGAGGGCGTGCACAGACCCGATTATGACAAACACCGAGCGCGTCTTCCTCAAATCTTTGGGGACAGTGACGCGATGGAGAATCACCGCCGGGAATCTCGAGCTGGTGGATGATGCGGGTAGAGTCGTGGCTACGTTGGAACCCGTCTACAACTAGCGTCCGCCGATCACTTCACGAGTTTTTGCAGGTCTCTCCACTTTACGAGTATGACGTGGTTGTCCTGCAACGCTTTCCTGAACTCGGCGCTGCTGACGACGTCGTAGTCCCGCTGGCGCCACGCCGAGCCGTATGGTTCGTGATTCACTGTCACGGCCTGCAGCTCGGCGTCGTCGTGTCCCAGGTGCACGATAATCTCTGAGATACCAGGCTTGAGGCCCGCGACGGCATTGAGGTAGAACTCCTTCCATTTGTCGCGCGGCACTTCTTCACTCGCGATGATGACTGCGTCGAGCGGCACGTCGGTGGCGGTGAGTGGCATCGGTGCCCCGCCGAACGGGTTCGTCTTCAGGGCGAGAAATGGCAAATGGTACTCGTGCCCCATTTTGACATAGGATGCCAACAGCGCCGGCGTGCCGAATAGCGAACCCATGTGGCTGTCGAGATGCGTCGGTTTGATCCCCAGCGTCCGCGCGCGCTGGATCTGGGCGCGAACCTCGAGCTCGACTTCCGGCATCTTCGCTCGGGTCGAGACGGGGCCGGTGTCGTCTGGCAGAGTGCCCGTCGAGTCGAGCAGGCTAGGCACCGCCGCTGCCGATGCCACCGTTCCCCAACGGTATGTCGACCACTCGCTGGTGAGCGTTAGGTGCAGCCCAAGGTCCGCATCGGGATGTGATCTCGCGTATGATGCGACTTCGGTCACCCACGGCGTGGGCATCATGATGCTCGCGGACGATACGAATCCCTTGTCCAGCGCGTCGAAAGTCGCAGCGTCGATTGAATGGGCCGCTCCGAGGTCGTCGGCGTGAAGAATCAACAGCTTCGCGTCTTTCGGATATCCAAGGCGCTCGGCGACGGTTCGGGTTTGTGCGGCGAGGGCAGGGACAAACAGAACAAGAGCCAACGACGATCGCAGCAACGTCCGCATGGAAGGCCTCAAAAGTCTTTGAAGGATTGCCGAGTGAGCTGATACGCTACCACTTCGCGACCGGTGGCATCAAGCCTGTTTGCGATCTGCGTCGCTCCGATCTTTTCCACGGCGCGGCGCGAGCGAAGGTTCTGAGGCCCGATGAGAAAGACAACATTGTCAACGAATTTGAACGCGTGCCGGAGCATGAGAGCTTTCATCTCGCCATTGTGACGGCCGCCCCAGTGTGAGCGTGCGAGGAAAGTCCAGCCAATTTCGACCTCGCTCTCAGTCTCTTTATATCCGAAATAGCGAGTGGATCCGATCGCTTTGCCGTCAAGGACGTCGGTGACGAGAAATGCGCCGCCGGACTCGAGGCCAACGCGGAAGAATTCCCGGAAGACTTCCTCCTGGTATCGATCGCTCGCCGGATGCTGCTCCCAGATAAGCGGATCGCGCGCGACTTCGAAAAGTTTGTCGAAGTCGTCAGGCTCCAGAGGTTTGAGCTCGACAAGCTTACCCTTTAGCCTCGGTTGCAGATCGAAGCGCATTCACCGGCCTCCCAGCCTTTCACGCAGCGAGATAGTATGGAGCTGATTATCGGTCAATCATAATGAGAATTCGGGCATATACTGATGCCGACTGGACAGAGTGGCTGCGAATGAGCGCGGCGCTCTTTCCGGAAGGCACCGCGGACGACCTGGCGAAGGAAATGAAGGAGTTTCGCGCCAGGCATGACACTGAGGTGTTCCTGGCGGCGCGTGAGGATGGCTCGCTCGCTGGATTTGTGGAGGCGGGATCGCGTCCCTATGCGGATGGGTGCGACACTTCTCCGGTCGGTTACGTCGAGGCGTGGTACGTCGACCCCGACGTGCGTCGGGCGGGTTACGGGCGTGCGTTGTTGCAGGCGGCAGAGGAGTGGGCGAGGGGTCAGGGTTACGCCGAGATGGCGTCCGACGCGTTGCTTGACAACGAGATCAGCCACACCGCACATCTGGCGGCCGGATACGAGGAAGTCGGGCGCGTGGTGCAGTTCCGGAAGGTTCTCCCGAGGTAGGGTCCCGCGATCCGCTCATGTTGCCTTGGCGTGAGTTGTTGTCACAATTTTACGTGCGAAAGGATGGCGGCACGTAGGGGCAAACCACGAAGCGTTTCATTCATCGAACTGATCAAACGCGAGGCACATGACCGCACCCACAAACAGCACCCGCAGGCCGGCGGAAGAACCACAGCTGACTCGTCGGTTCACGCTCCTGCCAGCGACCGCGCTCAACATGACCAACATGATGGGAGCGGGACCGTTCATCACTATCCCGCTCCTGATGTCGGCGATGGGCGGACCGCAGGCGATGTTGGGCTGGATCGTCGCTCTGATAATCGTCATCTGCGACGGAATGGTGTGGAGCGAGCTTGGGGCGGCAATGCCGGGCTCGGGCGGATCGTTCCACTATCTCCGCGAGGCCTTCGGCCCGGCGCGCCTCGGACGCCTGATGGGATTCCTGTTCGTCTGGCAGTTCATACTGAGCGGCCCACTCGAGATCGCGTCTGGTTACATCGGGTTCGCCCAGTACGCCAGCTACCTGTGGTCAGGACTGACTCGTCCCTGGGTGATCGCGCTGGTGACGGTCGTCGGCCTGATCAACATCCTTCTGCTCTACAGGCGCATCCAGTCGATCGCCAAGATCACCATCTCGTTGTGGGTTGGGACGCTGATCACAGTTCTCGCGGTGATCTTCGCGGGTGCGACGCATTTCAATCCGAAAGTGGCTTTTGATTTCCCGCCAGGCGCGTTCAACTTCTCGCTCGGATTCTTCCTCGGCCTGGGAGCCGCGACCCGAATCGGCATCTACGATTATCTCGGCTACTACGACGTCTGCTACATAGGTGACGAGGTGCAAAACCCGGGACGGGTCATTCCCCGGTCGATCCTGATCAGCACCATCGCCGTGGCCATCATTTACATCGGCATAAATTTCTCGATCATCGGTGTTGTGCCGTGGCGGGAGTTCGTTCCGTCTGATGCCCACCCGGAGTCGAACTTCATCGTCTCCACCTTCATGGAAAAGATCTACGGCTCGCGTGTGGCCACCGTCTTCACCCTGC
>JBJMOT010000118.1:0-18448 GCA_045803585.1 Gemmatimonadaceae bacterium | reverse complement strand
CAGCTCGATGGCAACAACCCGACGCTCCTGTACGCTTACGGCGGATTCAACATTTCGGAAACGCCGTCGTTTTCCGCCGCGAACGTGGCGTGGCTGGAGATGGGAGGTATCTATGCGCTGGCGAACCTTCGCGGGGGCGGTGAATACGGAAAGGCCTGGCATGAAGGCGGAATGCTGGCGAAGAAGCAGAACGTCTTCGACGACTTCATCGCGGCAGCAGAGTACCTGATCAAGCAGAAGTACACGTCGACTCCGAAGCTGGCGATCCGCGGCGGCTCGAACGGCGGACTGCTGATCGGCGCCGTGGAAAATCAGCGTCCGGATTTATTCGGCGCGACACTGCCTGAAGTCGGAGTGATGGACATGCTGCGCTTCCAGAAGTTCACCATCGGCTGGGCGTGGACGTCCGATTACGGATCGTCTGATGATCCCGCGCAATTTCTTTATCTGCAGCAATATTCCCCGCTGCATAACATCAAGGCGGGCACGTGTTATCCCCCGACGCTGGCATTCACAGCGGACCACGATGATCGGGTTGTTCCGGGCCACACCTTCAAGTACGTGGCAACAATGCAGGGGGCGCAGGCATGCCCGAATCCGGTACTCGTGCGAATCGAGACCAAGTCGGGCCACGGCGCCGGCCGGCCGACCACCAAGCTGATCGACGAAGCAGCGGATAGATTTTCCTTCCTCGTGAAGGAGCTGCACATGAGCCCCACACTGCAGTAGATGGAGACATTCCTCTCCGGCTCGGACACAGTAATCGCCATACTGCGTACCGCGCTGCTGTCGATAGCGGTCGTGTTTGCCGCGATCTGCGTACTCGACTGGGCGGTGCGCACCAGAAAAATCAGCCCTTTCAATGCAATCGCGCGATTCTGTCGGTCGACGGTGGATCCGATCATCGCGCCAATCGAGAAGCGAGTCGTTCGCGCTGGTGGAAGCCCGGCCTCGGCCGCGCTGTGGGCGCTGGTGGCGGTAGTCATCGGCGGAATTCTTCTGCTGACGCTGCTCGACATCGTCCGGCTGGAGGTGGTGAGATCGATCATCGCCACTCAGGAAGGATCGGCGGGAATCTTCCACCTGCTGGTGAGTTGGACGTTCACGATCCTCAAGCTGGCGATCATTGTGCGCGTGATCAGCTCATGGCTTCCGATCTCTCCCTACTCGCCGTGGATACACTGGAGCTATCGCCTGAGCGAGCCGGTGTTGCAGCCGTTACGTCGCGTAGTTCCGGTTCTCGGTGGACTCGACATTACGCCGATCGTGGCGTATCTACTCCTCGGCGTGCTTGAAAATCTGCTCTTCAGATTGGTCTAGAAAGTCGAAGCGATAAATCGCTCCTGCTCAGATTGCTTTTGCGGGACGATTGATTTTCTTTCCTCCCGCGTCGGTGCGCGGCGCAAACTACATAGTGTCCAGCCACTCCTGGGGAGCGCATTAGTCGACGCTCCCGAAATGAATTCCAGAGTGGTTCACACCTGGCTGATCGGGGGAAATCCCTTAGTGGCAAAAGTGATTCTTGTCGGCGCCGACGTTGCTCTCCTGGAGGGGCTCGCGCAGACACTGCTGGGATTCGGACACGAAGTCTTGTTTTCGGCAACGATCGGAGAGACAGCAGCGGCACTGAACGAAGACCTTCCGGCGATCGCGGTCGTCTCATCGGATTCATTGCAGGATGAAGCGCTCGGTACGACATTGCCAATCACTCCCGGCGGCGCACTCATCGTTTATGGGAAATCACACGCCGAAAAGCCGTTTCTTCCACCGAGGCTGCAGCGCTCGACGCTGGCGCACCTTGTCCTTCCACTCGAGCGCCACCGGCTCATCGCGCTGGTACAGTCGTTCGACGTGCGGTCGCGGACTACCGGCCGTTCGAGGCGCGAGGAAGCGGGAGAATTTCAGCCCGAATTCTGACGCACTCCTCGCGGTTCCAATGACTCGTCGCGGGAATCCTCTTTGAGTCGAGCCCACCGCCGACTTCATACCAGCCAGGATCTCCGACACATCGAGGAGATCATCGATGCAGGCTGGCCCCGCGTTTCAGCCACGACAGGCTATCTCTCCGAGCGCGAAGCCAGATTCATAATGGCCGCTGCGGCGTTGGCGCCGGCCGAGGGAAGAAATCTCGAGATCGGCAGCTTCAAGGGAAGATCAACGGTAGGGATCGCGTACGTGACGCGGGAGCTGGGGTTGGGGAAAGTCGTCGCAGTCGATCCCCATACATCGCCGGCCAGCACCGATCCTGATCTTCAGCGCACGGGTCAGACGACATCGTACGATGACTTCGTAGCGAACCTCCGCACCGCCGGAGTCTTTGAGCGGGTGGAGATAAAGCGAACATACTCGCACGAGCTCGCGCGGGAGTGGAAGGAGCCAATCCGTTTTCTGTGGATCGATGGCGATCACACCTATGAAGGCGCCAAGGCCGACGTCGAGATGTTCAAGCCCTACCTCTCGCCGGGCGCGATCGTGGCGATGCACGACATCCTAGGAACTTTCGAAGGAGCGCTACGCGTTTTCGTCGAGGAACTGCTCGACTCTGATGACTTCGGACCAGCGGGATTCAGTGGCTCGATTGGGTGGGCGCAGTTTCGGCCCCGAGATGGTGCCCGATTCCGCAACCGCAGGCGGCTATTGGCGATTCCATCGCGGAGGCTGATCCCCGTCGCTCAGCGAGCAGGAGACGGACTGCATGGCTGGAACAAGTTTCTCTACAAATTCTGGAGACCACTCGCTCCGCACGGGGATGTTAGTGTGAGGAAATTGGCGGAGATCGTCGCCGGCTAGTCCTCCACCGGCGGCTGCGGATTCGTTCGGACTGACTTCGCATAAGTTCGGACTCACTTCGGACCTCCTGCGGACTGAGTTCAGCCTTGCCCGCGCCACTCCCTGTCACTACTATAGGGAAGTAGACAAAAGGGACCCGTGGCGATTTAAAGCAACTTGCGGCCACGTTAAATAAACCGCTAAAGCGCTCGCCCAGCGCTTATGCGCGGGCTTTTTTGTTATCGCTCCCCCGGGCGTGAGCAGAGCATGACCGAACCAAAGATTGAATCCCGATATCTCGATGAGCTGAAGCGCCGAGTGCTGGTGTACGACGGCGCGATGGGGACGAACATCCAACGCTACAACCTTTCCGCGGAGGATTTCGGGGGGAGAGCGCTTGAAGGGTGCAATGACTACCTGGTCATCACGCGGCCGGATGTAATCCAGGCAATCCACGAGTCATTCCTCGCCGTGGGCTGCGATGTGGTCGAGACGTGCACCTTCCAGTCGACGCCCCGCCGTCTCCACGAGTGGGGACTCGGCGACAAGGTTCGCGAGATCAACGTCGCCGCCGCGCGGTTGGCGCGCGCTGCGTGCGACAAGTTCGCGACGCCGGACCGGCCGCGCTTCGTCGCCGCCTCGATGGGACCGACCGGGATGCTGCCATCGAGTTCCGATCCGGTACTCTCCAGGATCTCCTACGAGGAGCTGGCCGCCAACTACTACGAGCAGGCCAAATACCTGGTCGAGGGAGGCGTCGATCTGCTGCTGATCGAGACCTCCCAGGATATCCTCGAGGTAAAAGCGGCCGTCGCTGGAATCGAAAAACTGTTCACCGAGATTGGACGCCGTCTGCCGATCCAGACCCAGGTCACCCTCGACGTCAGCGGCCGTATGCTGCTCGGCACCGACATCGCCAGCGCGATGACGACGTTGGAGGCGCTGAAGGTCGATGTCATCGGATTGAATTGCTCGACCGGGCCCGAACACATGCGCGAGCCCGTCCGCTATCTCTCGGAGCACGCGACACTCCCGCTTTCCGTCATCCCGAACGCCGGATTGCCAATCAACACCGGCGTAGGCGAAGCGGTCTATCCGCTCGAGCCGCAGCCGATGGCAAACGCTCTCTCGGAATTCGTCAAAGATTTCGGCGTCCGCATCGTTGGCGGATGCTGCGGAACCACTCCCGAGCACCTCTCGGCTATCGTGGAAGCCGTCCACGCTGCGGAGTCGCAGTCGAAGCCCTCGCACCATAGTCACGTGCCACGCGTCAGCTCGGCGATGCGTGCTATCACTTTGCACCAGGATCCGCCGCCGTTGCTGGTGGGTGAGCGCGTCAACTCACAGGGCTCGCGCAAAGTCAAAAGGCTGCTGCTGGCCGACGACTACGAGGGAATCCTCGAGGTCGCGCGCGATCAGGTCGATTCGGGTGCGCACGTTCTCGACGTCTGCGTCGCGCTCACCGAGCGCGCCGATGAAGCGGAGCAGATGTCGAAGGTCGTCAAGCTGCTCTCGATGAGCGTTGAGACGCCTCTCGTCATCGATTCCACCGAAGCCAACGTCATCGAGGCAGCGCTCGAGCACATTCCCGGTCGCGGCATCGTCAACTCCATCAACATGGAGAATGGGCGCAAGCGGATAGACGCCGTTGTCCCTCTCGTCAAGAAACACGGCGCGGCTGTGATCGCGCTTACCATCGATGAGATCGGAATGGCGAAAACCCGCGAGCGGAAGCTCGAGGTCGCCAGGAAGATCTATGATATCGTCGTTAATGAATACGGCCTCTCGCCGGAAGACATCATCTACGATGCGCTGACCTTCACCCTCGCCACCGGCGACGCGGAGTGGATCGACTCGGGTAGGGAGACCATCGAAGGCATTCGACTTATCAAGCGCGAGCTTCCTGGCGTGTCGACCATACTCGGCGTTTCCAACGTCAGCTTTGGTTTGACACCGGAGGCCCGCGGCGTTCTCAACTCGGTGTTCCTGCACCATTGCGTGCAGGCAGGTCTCGACGCGGCGATCGTCAATCCCGCGCACATTCGTCCTTACGCAGAGATCTCCGCCGAAGAGCGGGAACTTGCGAATGCGCTCGTGTTCAACGAAAAGCCCGAGGCATTGCAGCGCTTTATCGAATACTTCGCCAACACGACTGGCGATACGACAGCCCAGGCCGAGAAGGAAGATCCGACCGCCGGAATGGAGCCGGATCAGCGGATTCACTGGATGATCCTCCATCGAAAGAAAGAAGGAATCGAAGAGCAGCTCGACGCCGCTGGTGTGCGCGAGCATCCAGTGCGGGTGCTGAACGAAGTTCTTCTCCCGGCGATGAAGGAAGTGGGAGACAAGTTCGGCGCGGGAGAGTTGATCCTGCCTTTCGTGCTGCAGTCCGCCGAAGTGATGAAAAAAGCGGTGAAGCACCTCGAGCAATTCCTCGAGAAAGCCGAGGGCTACACCAAGGGCAAAGTCGTCCTCGCGACCGTATACGGCGACGTCCACGACATCGGCAAATCGCTTGTCAACACGATCCTATCCAACAACGGCTACACCGTATTTGATCTGGGCAAGCAGGTTCCAGTGAACACGATTCTGGACAAGGCTGTCGAGGTTGGTGCCGACGCGATTGGTTTGAGTGCACTCCTCGTTTCGACGTCGAAGCAGATGCCACTTTGCGTCCAGGAGCTGGACAAGCGTGGAATGAAGGTGCCGGTCTTGATCGGCGGCGCCGCGATCAACCGCCGGTTCGGACGGCGCGCGCTGTTCGTCGAGGGTGAGCGGCATTACGAGCCGGGCGTCTTCTACTGCAAAGATGCGTTCGAGGGCCTGGAGACAATGGACGTGCTCCAGAACGCCGAGAAGCGCAAATCATTCGTGGTGAAAAACCTCGATGACGCGCGCAATGATGTCTTTCTTCGTACCAGCGTCGGAAAGGACATCGCAGTCGGTGACGCCGGCGGAGAGCGCAGTGAAGTAGCGGCCAACAACGCCGTTCCAAAGCCGCCATTCTGGGGTACGCGCGTGATACGCGACATCCCTCTCGACGAAATCTTCGACCTCCTGGACCTGGACGAGCTCTATCGCCTCCAGTGGGGCGCGCGCGGCTCCGGCGAGCAGTATAAGACAACTGTGAAAAACGAATTCGAGCCGACCCTCGAGCGGCTCAAGAAGGACGCGAAGAAGAATGGGTGGATAAAGCCCGAGGTGGTCTACGGCTACTTCCCTGCCCAATCGCAGGGCAACGACGTCATCATCTATGATCCGGCCGCTTACGCCAGCGATGGCGGCTCGCTGCGGGAAATCGCGCGCTTCCACTTTCCACGCATGGTCGGCCGAGAGCGGCTTTGTCTCGCCGACTACATCAGGAGTGTCGACTCAGGCGACGTCGATGTCGTACCGCTACAGGTTGTGACCGTCGGGGACGAGGCAACGAAGCGATTCGACCAGCTTCAGGGGAAGAACGAATACACCGAGGCGTTTTACTCGCACGGATTGTCGGTCGAATCCGCCGAAGCCGTCGCTGAATGGGCGCACCGCCGCATCAAGCAGGAGCTGGGCGTCGATAGCGGTAAGCGTTACTCGTGGGGATACGGCGCGTGCCCGGATCTCGACGACCACGCGACCGTCTTCAAGCTCCTGCCCGCCAAGGAGGCGCTAGGCATGGAGCTCACCGAGGCATTCCAGCTGATGCCCGAGCAGTCAACCGCGGCGGTCATTATCCACCACCCGGAAGCGAAGTACTACGCTGTTCGCGGAACTGCGGTACAGGAGCAGGCCGTTGCCTGATAATCCACTCGTAGCGCGTCTGCTCGATCCGCAGCAGGTCATCGTCTTCGACGGTGCGATGGGGACGATGCTCTACAACAAGGGCGTCTTCATCAACCAATGCTACGACGAGCTCAACCTCCGCGCGCCCGATCTCGTACGCGACGTTCATAAGGCGTACAGGAAGGCCGGCGCCGAAGTTCTGGAGACGAACAGCTTTGGCGCCAACCGTATCAAGCTGGAGCAGTACGGGCTGTCGTCGCAGGTAGCAGAGATAAATCGCGCCGCCGCCAAGATCGCGCGCGAGGTGGCCGAGGATGACCTGCTCGTCGCCGGCGCGGTTGGTCCCCTCGGTGTTCGCATCGAGCCACTCGGCCCAACGAGTCTCGATGAAGCGCGGGCAGCATTCCGGGAACAGCTGCAGGCTCTGAAAGATGGCGGGTGCGATGTGTTTATTCTGGAGACCTTTGCCGATCTCCATGAAATCGAGCAGGCAATTCTGGCGGCGAGAGAAGTCGATCCCGGCATTCCGGTTATCGCCCAGATGACAGTTGGGGCGGATTGCCATACGCCATACGGCCTGTCGGCGGAGGATCTCGCACAGGCGCTCGACGCCGTCGGCGCGGATATCATCGGTCTCAATTGTTCGGTCGGGCCGCAGATCATCCTCGACGCGATCGAAAAGATGGCGCCGAAGACGCGCCGGAAGCTGAGCGCGCAACCCAACGCCGGAATGCCGCGCGATGTCAGCGGCCGCAGCATGTACATGGCGAGTCCCGAGTACATGGCCACCTACGCGCACCACCTGGTGCAGGCGGGAGCCAGAATCGTCGGAGGTTGCTGCGGCACGACGCCCGAGCACATCGCGGCGATGGTGGAAGGGGTGCGGCCACTTTCGCCGCGGCAACCGCGAGTGCCGATGAAGGAGCGTCGCATCCAACACCCGGATCTGCCGCCTGAACCTCTCGGTGTAGCCCCGGTTCCTCTCGTCGATCGGTCGAAGTGGGGAGCCAAGATTGCTCGTGGCGAGTTCGTAACGTCGGTCGAGATCGTGCCGCCGCGGGGAGTCGACGCCTCCAAGATGCTGCGCGACACCGCCGCGCTGCGCGATGCGGGAGTCGATGCTGTCAACGTGCCCGACGGCCCCCGCGCGCAAAGCCGCATGGGCGCGCTCCTCTGCGGCCTCCTGATCGAGCAGCAGGTCGGCATCGAAACCGTTATTCACTACTGCTGTCGCGATCGCAATCTGCTCGGCATGCTCAGCGACCTTCTGGGTGCGTCGGCGGTCGGGCTACGCAACCTTCTTCTGATCACAGGCGACCCGCCGAAGATGGGACCATACCCGAATGCCACAGCGGTGTTCGACATCGATGCGATCGGGCTGACGAACCTGGTGAGCAACCTGAATCGCGGACTCGATCCCGGCGGCAATCCCATCGGACAGCCTACGCGATTCACTATCGGCGTGGGAGTGAATCCGGCAGCGATCGATCCGGCGCAGGAGCTCAGACGCTTTGAGTGGAAAGTTGAAGCGGGCGCGGAATACGCGATCACCCAACCCGTGTTCGATGTCAATCAGCTCGAGAAATTCCTCGGCACCATAGAGCACGTTCGAATTCCGATCGTCGCCGGGATCTGGCCGCTGGTCTCGCATCGCAACGCCGAGTTTCTCGCCAACGAGGTACCGGGCGTCGTCGTGCCGCAAACAATCATCGACCGGATGCGCGTCGCCAGCGCCAAGTCAAAGGAGCACGGCGTCGCGGAAGGAATCGCTATTGCGCGCGAAATGCTGGAGCGGGTACGTCCGCACGTGCAGGGCGTGCAGGTATCCGCGCCGTTCGGAAAAGTCGAGCTCGCCCTCGATGTGTTCCGCGACACCATGACCGCCCAGGCCAGAACGGCGTGATGCCGATCGCCGACAATTTCATCGCGCGGTCGCGATACTGGCTGACAAAGGAGTATCCGATCAAGATCCGGCATTGCGTCGATGTGTTGCCGAAGGCGGCGGTCTGGGCGCGTCCGAATCCTGGCTCAAACAGCGTCGGCAATCTCCTCGTGCATCTCACGGGGAACGTGACCGAATGGATCCTCGGCGGAGTTGGCGGTCGCCCAGTCCAGCGATATCGCGCCGGCGAGTTTGCCCAGCAAGACGGCGCCGAGGCCGGAAAGCTCCTGGCAAATCTCGAGGCCGTGCTCAACGAAGCTGATTCCGTTCTGGCCCGCCTCACCGAGGCAGACCTCGAACGCTCGCTCGTTATTCAGGACCGCGAGACGACGGTGCTCGCCGCCGTCTATCACGTCGTCGAGCATTTCGCGATGCACACCGGCCAGATCGTTTACATGACAAAGCTCTACGCGCCCGGCAAAATCCAGTTCTACGAAGATGCCGGAGGCCTGGCCATCCCCACCTGGCACCGTGGTACGTCTCTCGACGAGGCGCCACACTAGTCCACGGGTCGTCCCCCCGCCATTTTGCAGACTATATGAAGGGAATTCTGATTGTCGACCACGGCTCGGTGAGAGCCGAGGCGAACGACATGCTCCGCTGCGTGTCGAACCTGGTACAGACCATGGCCGGCCCTGAAGTGATCGTGCGCTACGCACACATGGAGCTGGCCGAGCCGGATATCCCAAGCGGGTTCGCCGATTGCGTGGAAGCCGGTGCAACGGAGATAACGGTTTTTCCCTACATGCTGTCGCCTGGCAAGCATTCCACGCGAGACATTCCGAGAATAGTCGGTCAATCGGCAAAGTCGTTTGGACACGTAACCTTTAACGTCACACCGGCGTTCGGGGTCCACGAAAAACTGGCGGAGCTGGTTTTGGATCGCGCCGGTGTCGAACCAGTGAAGGCCTTCGCGGGCTCGGAGGCCGAGCGCTGCTGGGATCCCGATTGCTCTGAAACTCTTTGTGGCGATGCATGTCGTGCGAGCACAGCGCGCCAAACTGCTCTTCCCGGAGGAACCACCTGATGTTCTCGCGTCGTAGTGCCCTAAGCTCGTTGGTCTGCCTGATCGCGCTCGCAGCTTCTTTAAGTGCTCAGGCGCCGGTCCAAACCGTTCCCTTTGATCGCGCAAACCTCGATACAACCGTCAAGGCTTGCCAGGACTTCTATCAATTCGCGAATGGCGGCTGGCTGACCCGAGCCAAGATTCCCGGCGACTATCCGACTTATGGCGCGTTCGATCAGCTGTTCGACCAGAATCAGGCAGTGCTGCGCAACGTACTCGACACTGCGGTTCTGAAAGTGAAGTCGGGTGAGTATAAGGCGGGCACCGGCGAGTGGAAGGTCGGAGCGTTCTACGCGAGCTGCATGGATACCGCCGCGATTGAGAAGCTCGGCGCCACCCCGTTACAAGCAGGGTTCGCTCAAATCGCTGCCATTAACAGCGTTGACGATCTCAAGAGAGCTCTTGGAGAGCTTGAAAAGAACTATGGGCTCGCGCCGTTCTCAGAAGGCTCGGCGCAGGATGCGAAGGACGCCGCAAACACCATCGCCGGTTTGTATCAGGGCGGCTTATCGCTTCCCAATAGCGAGTATTACACGAAGACCGATACGGCCTCGGCCAATTTGCGCGCGAAGTTCACGTCGAGCGTGTCGCGGATGTTCCAGCTGCTCGGTGATTCTCCGGCCAAAGCCAATGCGGAAGCCAATACAGTGCTGGCCGTCGAGACTCAGTTCGCCAAGGGCTCCAAGACTCCGATCCAGCTGCGCGACGTCGTCAATAACTATCATGGGATGACGCTGCGGCAGGTCGACTCTCTGACACCGCACTTCTCCTGGGAGCAGTTCTACGGCGCGCTCGGCGCGCCCATTCCGACAAAGATCGACGTCGGACAGCCGGCGTTCTACCAGAACTTCGATCGCATGCTGACGACTGTTCCGATCTCCGACTGGAAGACGCTACTGCGCTGGCGTCTGGTACACGGAACGGCGCGCTTGCTGAGCACGCCCTTCGTGCAGGAGAATTTCGAGTTGAACAAGCTGTTCACTGGCGCGACGGAGATCAGTCCGCGGTGGAAACGATGCGTGAACGCTACCGACAATTACCTCGGCGAGCTGCTCGGCCAGGAGTTCGTCGCTCGCAAGTTCTCACCGGCGGCCAAGGCCCGGGCGGTCACGATCGTCGACAATCTCGTACGCGAGCTGCGCTCCCGCATCGAAGGGCTGCAGTGGATGGGCCCGGAGACGAAACAGCAGGCCCTCGTCAAGCTCGACGCTTTCAGTCGGAAGATCGGGTATCCGGACAAATGGCGCGACTATTCGAAGCTGCAGATCGTGCCGACCGGTTACTTCGCAAACGTCCTCGCCGGGCAGCAATTCGCGTCGGCTAGAGACCTGGCAAAGATCAACAAGCCGACCGACCGCACCGAATGGGGAATGACGCCACCCACCGTCAACGCTTACGAGAACCCGCTTCTCAACGAGATCGTCTTCCCGGCTGGAATATTACAGCCGCCTTTCTACGATCCCAACGCCGATGATGCGCTGAATTACGGAGCGATGGGCGCCGTCATTGGACACGAGATGTCGCACGCCTTCGACGACCAGGGCAGACAGTACGACAAATTCGGCAACATGCGTGACTGGTGGACCAAGGAAGACGCAGCGAAATACGATGCCGAAGCCAACAAGATCGTGACGCAGTTCGACGCCTACACCGTAATCGACACTGCCACTCACGTGCAAGGCAAGCTCACCCTCGGCGAGAACATCGGCGACTTTGGCGGCCTGACTGTGGCGTATGCGGCGATGAAACGCGCGCTGGCAGCGCATCCTCAACCTATCATAGACGGTTTTACGCCCGAGCAACGTTTCTTCCTCGGCTGGGCGCAGGCGTGGCGGGAGCTCGATCGTCCCGAATTTCTGAAAACTCTGGTCGCTTCGGACCCGCACCCACCTGCCAAATGGCGGGTGAACGGACCGTTCAGCAACATGCCGGAGTTCAAGGCGGCGTGGGGATGCAATGAGGGCGACCCGATGGTCCGCGCGACTGCGCTTCTGCCGCGAATCTGGTAAATACTGATGCAAGCTGACACGACGGCATCGCCGGCACTGACGCTCCTCAGCGAAGAGGAGACGATGTTCCGCGATGCCGTCGCCGCATTCGCGCAGGAAGAGGTGCGTCCGCGAGTGATGGAGATGGAAAAAGCGGGAAAGCTCGATTCCGCACTGCTGCCCAAGTATTTCGAGCTCGGATTGATGGGTATCGAAGTGCCCGAGGAGTACGGAGGGGCGGGCGGAACTCTTTTCATGGTCACGCTCGCGGTCGAGGAGATCAGCAAGATCGACGCGGCGGCAGCAATCGTCTGCGATGTTCAGAACACTCTCGTCAACTACCCGATCACGCGGTACGGCAGCGACTCACAGAAATCGAAGTACCTCCCGCAGCTCACATCCGAGATAATCGGCGCTTACGCGCTTTCTGAGTCGGGTTCGGGGTCAGACGCGTTTGGTTTGGCAACCCGCGCCGAAAAGCGTGGCGACATGTGGATCCTGAACGGGCAGAAACTCTGGATCACAAACGGCGCGGAGGCGGGAGTGTTCGTGGTGTTCGCGAACGCCGATCCGTCGGCCGGATATCGCGGCATCACCGCGTTCATCGTCGAGCGCGGCTTCAAAGGCTTCAAGGTCGGCAAGAAAGAAGACAAACTCGGCATTCGCGCTTCGAGTACTACCGAACTTCTGCTCGACAACTGCGAGGTGCCCGAAGAAAACGTCCTCGGTCCGGTCGGTCAGGGCTACAAGATCGCCATCAACACGTTGAATGAGGGACGCATCGGAATCGGCGCTCAGATGATCGGCGTCGCGCAGGGCGCAATGAACGCCGCGATCAATTACGTGAACGAGCGCAAGCAGTTCGGCAAACCGCTCTCCGATTTCCAGGCCGTCCAGTTCCAGCTGGCGCAAGCAGCAACCGAGCTCGAAGCCGCGCGTCTGATGGTCTACAACGCCGCGCGTCTCAAGGACGCCGGCAAGGACATTGCCCGCGAGGGCGCGATGGCAAAGCTGTTCTCTTCGCAGGTCTGCGAGCGCGTCACCTCACTGTGTGTCGAGCTCTTTGGCGGTTACGGCTACACCAAGGATTATCCCGTCGAGAAGTTCTACCGCGATGCGAAGATCGGGACGATTTATGAGGGGACGTCCAATATGCAGTTACAGACGATCGCCAAGGCGATACTCAAATAGAAAAGAAAACTGAAGTCAACCAGCTAGAGGCTGGTCGTCTTCATTTGCCCCTAGTTGGTTGTAGTCCCTCTCAGTATTCCCTGCCTCACCCGTTTCGCCTTGGCCGACGCGCGGGGATCTTCAATCAGCTTCGACGCAACTCTCGGGACAAAACGAAGTTGTGCGTTGAGAGTTTGCGTGACTCCATGGCGGCGCACCACCACCGGTAACGAAGTCCCCTCGGCCTGGCGCGCGTAACGCGTGCGAAATTTGTCGGTCCATTCGGGATCGGTAGCTTCGATCCCACCAACTGAAATCAGGTCGTCGCCCGGCTGAACCCCCGCGACAGCGGCCGCGCTCCCCGGAGCCACCTGATTGACGTGAAGTCCGCTGGAGTCCTGCAGGCTCGAAATTCCTAATTGTGGTACGAGAGTCGTGTCTCTTGTCAGGCGCAGTCCGGCGAGCGGTAAAACGCGCTCGTACGGGAACGGTTCCCGGCCATCGATGTAACGCGCCGAGAAATCGCTGAACGATCTACCGTTCGCCGCCTTGTCGACGGTTGCCCACCACTCATCGAGGGTGAAGCCGCGACCGTTCTTGTAGTTGGTGTTATACAGCGAACGAAACACATCGTCGAGTGATGCGTGATTGTCGCTCGCATCGCGGATCATGATGTCCAACAGCAGGCCGGCGAGTGATCCCTTCGGATAATAGACGTATTCCGTCCCGTCGCGCGGATGCACCCACGTCGAGAGCGATGCATCCTCTAGCGACGTCGGCGGCAGCGACTCGACCTCGAGCATCTTGTCGGTGGTCAGATCGTAGAACCCTTTCGGATCGACAATCCCTCCACGCACCTCAGCCAGATCGGCGTAATAGTCGGTGATCCCTTCGCTGATCCAGAGCATCGTCGTCGGCTGCTCCACGTCGTAGCGATACGGCCAGAGATCGCTCGGCCGCAGCCGCTTCACATTCCAGGCGTGGAAGATCTCGTGTGCGTAGAGCGATGGCATCACTGGACTGCCGATCATTCCCGGTCCAAGCACATCCACGTGCGAGTTCTGGTGCTCGAGCCCCGATCCTCCGCTGTACGAGGGATCGGCGATCTGCATCACCGTGTAGGTAGTCCACGGAACTTCGCCGAACACTTTTGCTTCGACGGGAATCACCAGCTTCAGTGCGGTCACGCTTGCTATGCGTACCCCACCAAGGACGCTCCCCGCCGGATACGTGGCGAATCGAACCCACGTGCCTGAGATCTGCGTGCTGTCGACGTCGAAGTTGCCGACGAAGAAGGGCATGTCGACCAGGTCGTGATAGTTCGTTGCGGTATAGCGGCGGGGACCAGCCGGCGTCATGCCGGTCACGATTTTCCACGCCGCCTCGGTGTTCACCGTTACCGACGCGGGGAAATCAAAGCCCCGCCCTTCGGGATAAAGAAAGAGATTGGTGCCGTTGAACAGCAGAAAATCCGGCCGCGCCCAGGTATTGGCATTGTCGAGACTGTCGGCCACATAGTTGAAGCGAACGGTGATCTGCCCCACCCCCGCCGGCCGAACCCGCCATGTGTCGGCGTCCATCTTGTCCCACGCGAGAGTATTCCCCGCCTCCTCTGCCGTAAATCCGGCGACGTTGCGCGCAAAATTGTCGATCTCGTATGCGCCCGGCGTCCAGCTCGGCAACGACAGCAGAACCGGGTCCGTGCCGCCTACCGTAAAGGTCATCGCCGAGGAGACCCGGCGCACCGCAGCGTTTGCCCGGCTAAAGGTGACCTCGTAACTGATGTCGGTAATTGGCGCGGAAGTCGCAACTGCCTGCGCCGGCGCGCGAGACGTGAGTCCCGTCGCCATCGCCGGCGCCAGCAGTACGGCCGCAGCTTTCATTCGCATTGGATGCGGAGTCCCCCTGAAGTGCCGCGGATGAAGTGCAAGACTCGTTCGCAGGCATGCATCACCCGTCTCTCAAGCGGTGCTATATTCGGCTCATGATCTCCTCACAATCGCTCAATTTCCTGAAGAAGCTCCTCGACACCCCAGGCCCGTCGGGGTTTGAGGCCGCGCCGGCCAAGATCTGGCGCGAGCAGGCAAAAAAGTTTGCCAAGGTCAGCGGCGACGTCGCCGGCAACAGCCTCGCCGAGGTAAACAGTGAAGGCAGCCCGACGATTATGCTGGCAGGCCACATCGACGAGATCGGTGTCATCGTCAGCTACATCGACGATCAAGGCTACGCTTATATCCAGCCCATCGGCGGCTGGGATCCGCAGGTCCTGATCGGCCAGCGACTCAGATTCATCGGTCGTGATGGAGACGTTTTTGGTGTGGTCGGGAAGAAGCCCATCCATCTCATCAAGCCCGACGAACGGGAAAAGGCCGCCAAGTTCACAGAGCTCTGGGTTGACCTCGGCTTCAAGAAAAAAGAGGAGGCGACGAAAGTCATTTCAGTCGGCGATCCAGGAGTTATCGATTCACGCACCATGGAATTCCCGAATGGCAGGCTCGTTTCGCGGTCGATCGACGACCGCATCGGCGCATTCGTGGTCCTCGAGGCGCTCCAGCGCTACGCCGAAAAACCCGGCGCCGCAAAAGTGGTCGCGGTAGCGACAACGCAGGAAGAAATCGGCTACCGTGGCGGCGGCGCCGGTGTGTGCGCCAGCTGCATCGGACCGCAGATGGCGATCGTCGTCGACGTGACGTTTGCGATCGACCATCCGGGCGTCGAGAAAAAGGAATACGGTGAGTCGGCGATTGATGGCGGACCAGTGTTGACGCGCGGATCGATCATCTCGCCGGTCGTATTCGGCCTGCTGCGTAAGACAGCAGAGGATCAAAAGATCCCGTTCTCCCTTCACGCCGCCGGTCGTGAGACCAGCACCGATGCTGACGCCATTCACATCGCGCGCGAAGGCGTGGCGACCGCGCTCGTGTCAGTCCCCAACCGTTACATGCATTCGCCCAACGAGCTGGTGAGCATCCAGGATCTCGACCACGCAGCCGAGCTGATTGCGCACACCTGCCGCGCGGTGTCTGCCAAGACCGACTTCACCGCTCGTTAACAGTCGCACTCCCGCCTCCCGCCAGTGCCGAAGCCGATCCCCGCGCCGCGGGAAGAAGGGTTTACATCTGGCACCGAATCGCCGCTCTACTGGGTGAAGTACGGGCAGCCAGGAGCGCCAAAACTACTGATGCTACACGGCGGGCCTGGCGCAGATCACAGATACATGCTGCCGCAGATGCTCCACCTGGGCGAGAAGTTCGATCTCCTCTTCTACGATCAGCGCGGCGGCGGCAAGTCGCGCTCGGATGCGAGAGCGCCGATCACCTGGCGCACCCATGTTGAGGATTTGTCAGCGGTGGTCCGCGAGCTCGGTCTCGATCCGCTGTCGATCGTCGGTTATTCGTGGGGCGCGATGCTCGGACTACTCTACGCGATCGAGCAAGCGAAAAACCCTGCTTTGCCAGCGCCAGCTCGCATAACGTTGATCAATCCCGCCCCGCTGACCCTGGAGTACCGGCATCAGTTCGAGGCCGAGTTCTCCCGTCGACAGGCCGCGCCTGAGATCCAGGAAATGCGGGATGAGCTGGCGGAATCCGGATTGCGCGAACGCGATCCCGAGGCGTACCGCCAGAGAGCATTCGAGCTGAGCGTCGCCGGCTATTTCTCAGATCCCCGCAACGCAAAGGATCTCACCCCGTTCCGGGTGGTCGCCCGGGTCCAGCAATCAGTCTGGGAAAGTCTCGGTGATTTCAACCTCATCGGCGACCTGAAGGGCATCACAATGCCCTCGATAATCGTACATGGACGTGACGATCCTATTCCACTCGCGTCTTCCAGTGAAGCTGCCCGCGCGCTCGGAACCAAGTGTATGGTTCTGGACGACTGCGGGCATGTGCCGTACGTTGAACAGCCTGCGAGGTTATTCGCGGCAATTGACCCATTCCTGGATGAGACCAATCCGCCCGCACGAAGCTGAAATCCAGCTATGACCTCAGATTCCGGTGTAACACAGCACGCGATCAGTTCGATCACGGTCGATGGCAAGGAATACAGGGTAGCACTCCGTCTGGCGTATGACGGAGTGGAATACATTGGCAGACTGTGGTTTAGCGATCCCAATAGCGATCAAATGGGAATCCCTGACCACGGCGCCGTCCCCGGTCGTACCATCGCCGAAGCCGTCGAAGTCGCCAGAAAGCTGACGCCACAGGATCTCGAGCGGCGCTGCCACCGCGCTCTCGCCGATAAGCGCCGCTACATCCGGCTCCGCCGGGCGACCGAAGAGATCATCACCAAGATCAAGTATATGAACCGGGTCGCCGTCACCATGCGGCACGGAATGCTGGACAGCGAAGGTGCCAGCCAGGAGCTGGAGCTGATTCAGAAGCAGATCGAAGAGATCGTGAAGACTCTGCCCTTCCACGCCGGGATAGAAGAAACTGCGTAACAGGGCTGCGTTCGCGGCGACTCTCGGGATAGAAGAAACTGCGTAACAGGGCTGCTCGCGGCGACTCTATAGTTTCGGATAGAAGGCATTGAGTCCCGGGTCACTGTCAACCCGCAAAATGACATTGAATCCCCCTCATATATTGAGAGGATGGATTCACGGTCCGCGGCGCACGTTCTTTCCCAGATCGGCGCACTCCTCAGAGCAAAAGGTGAACACCGGTTCAAGGCCCGCGCATATCAGGGCGCCGCGCGGGCGCTGGTGGCGCTCGATACCGACGATCTGGCCCCGCTCCTTCGATCTGGCGAGCTCGAGCAGACGCCCGGATTAGGCCCGGCCACAATATCCGTCGTTCGAGAACTCGTCGAGACCGGTGAATCCAGCTATCTGAATAAGCTGAGTGAAGGAATGCCCGAGGGAATGCTCGAGCTTATGCGCGTTCCTGGACTCGGCCCCGAGAAAATCCAGCTCATTCACGAGTCTCTTGGCGTGCAGAACCTCGAGGACCTGGAGCGGGTCGCGCAGAGCGGTCAACTGGCGGAGCTCCCCAAGTTCGGGAAGAAGACCGCGGAAAAGATCCTTCGCGGAATCGAGATCGTTCGTCGAGATGCGCACCTTCAACGGTTTCCGGCCGCGGCAATCGAGGCACACATGCTCCTCGCCAACGTGGTGAAACACCCCGACGTCGCCCACGCCGAGGTCGCCGGCTCCATTCGCCGCCACAACGAGCTCATCTCGGACATCGACATCGTTGCCGAGTGCTCCGCTGATCCAGTGGCCGTGGCGGAATCCTTTGCACGGTCGCCCGGAGTGCGGGAGGCCAAACCAGGTACGGAGCCGGGTTCAGTCCACATCCACTTCGTCGACGGGACCCATCTCGACATGTACTGCGTGACGAAGGCCGACTATCCGGTCGCGTTATGGCGCGCGACGGGTAGTCCGGTCCACGTCGAGGAGATGATGTCTGTCGCCCGTGGTCGCGGCTTTCGGATCGATGGTTACGCGCTGATCGGGAAAGGTGATAAGCGTGTGCGTCTGGCGAACGAAGACGCGCTGTTCACGAATCTCGACATGCAGGTGATCCCGCCCGAGCTGCGCGAAGGGATGGGCGAAGTCGACGCCGCCTCGCGACGCGCGCTGCCGAACCTCGTGGTCTATGAGGATCTTCGCGGCTCGCTCCACAACCACTCGGACTACTCCGACGGCTCGGCGACGATCGAAGAGATGGCGATGGGCGCGAAGGAGCGGGGCTGGGACTACATCGGCATCTCCGATCACTCGGAAGCGGCGTTCTATGCGGGGGGGCT
>JBJMOT010000117.1:0-19312 GCA_045803585.1 Gemmatimonadaceae bacterium | reverse complement strand
CCGCATGAAGATCGCGGTCCTTTTGCAGGATCAATGGAAAAAGGCGGGCGCGAACGTCCGGCTGGACGCGATCGAGCTGAATTCGTTTGGGGCTCGCATGGAGGATCGAAAGTTCGACGCGTTGCTCAACGGGTGGCATATCGACCCGACCCCTTCGTCGGTGCGCGAGGAGTGGGCGAGTTCCGAGATCAAAAAGGGCGGATACAATGAAACCTCATATCGAAGCCCGTCGTTCGACGCGGTGATCGACAGCGCCGTCAAGGAGATGAATCCGACGCGGAGCGTTGAGCTATACCGTCGCGCATATCGAATTCTGATCGACGACGCCCCGGCCATCTGGCTGTACGAGCTTCGAACCGTGCATGGCGCGTCGAAGCGAATTCAACCGGTAGGTATCAGGCCCGACGCGTGGTGGGCGGACCTCGCCGACTGGACTGTCGCCGACAGCAAGTAGATAAAACAGGTGATTCCGGAGAACAGCCAGCAGCAACTTGGCGCGCGGACGCATCGAACGGTGACGAACGTGTCGCAGGGATGAAGCAATTGTCCCGCACACCAAATACCGAAGTAACCATAACAAAAGGAGTTGCTTCGGGGCACGTCGTATGCTCCGGCGTCCTGCGATCTAAGATGCTTTAACTCATGTCGACCTTCTTTTCATAGAGGATCACAATGCGGGGTCGTCGCTGGCTTTGGTGCGCTACGCTTGTTTCCGCCGGTGCAGCTGTTGCCTGCAGCGACTCCACAGGCCCAACCGGTCCACCCGCGAACGCGCTCTTACGGACAGCGCCGGTCGGCGCGTCCTTCGGGCGCTACATCCTAATTTCAGGCGCTTGGGTCTGCGTCGAGGGCTGCGATGAGAACAGCGGTCCCGATCAAAGACAACAGGGTGTTCCCGGCCCATTCCACACGCCGGAAACGGTGGCTGATTCGTCTGCGAATTGAGCGTCAAACGCGAAAAAGGCCCGACCGGTAATCGGTCGGGCCTTTTTGCTTCACGGTCTACTTTTTCTCGTCGACGATCTCGTAGTCTGCTTCGACAACATCGTCGGGCTTCGCCGCACCGGGTTCTGCGCCGGCGGTTGCACCCGCGGGCTGTCCTGCTTCAGGCTGTGCACCGGCCTGGGCCTGCTGCTGATAGAACGCCTGCCCGGCCTCGCTGAACACCTTCGTCAGCTCTTCCTGCGCCGAGCGAATCTCAGTCATGTCGTCACCACGGAGCGCCTTGCGAGCGCGTTCGATGGCGGCCTCGATCTTGGTCTTCGTATCTGCTGAGACCTTGTCGCCCCATTCCTTCACGTTCTTCTCGACCTCGTAGGTCATCGAGTCGAGACGGTTGCGGGCGTCGATCGCTTCACGCTGCTTCTTGTCTTCGGCCGCGTTCTTCTCCGCGTCCTTGACCATGCGATCGATCTCGGCGTCGGACAATCCGCTCGAAGCCTCGATGCGGATCTTCTGCTCCTTGCCCGTGGCCTTGTCCTTCGCCGTCACGTGCAGGATTCCATTGGCGTCGATGTCGAACGTCACCTCGACCTGGGGCATCCCGCGTGGAGCGGGTGGAATTCCGGTGAGCTGGAATTTCCCGATGGTCTTGTTGTACGTCGCGAGCTCGCGCTCACCCTGAAGAACATGAATCTCGACGGTGGTCTGATTGTCATCCGCGGTGGAAAACGTCTCACTCTTCTTCGTCGGGATCGTCGTGTTGCGCGGGATGAGCACGGTGGTGACTCCGCCGAGCGTCTCGATGCCGAGTGAGAGCGGAGTGACGTCGAGCAGCAGAACATCTTTCTGCTCACCGGTGAGAACTGCGCCCTGGACTGCCGCGCCGATCGCCACCACTTCGTCCGGGTTCACTGTCTTGTTCGGATCCTTCCCGAAGAACTTCTTCACGATTTCCTGAATTTTAGGAATACGCGTCGAGCCGCCAACGAGCAGGACTTCGTCGATCTCGTTGGGTTTGATGCCGGCGTCCTTCAACGCCTGCTCCATCGGAGGAATCGTCCGCTGGATCAGATCGTCCACGAGCTGCTCGAACTTCGCCCTGGTGAGCGTATAGTTGAGATGCTTCGGACCGCTTTGATCGGCGGTGATGAAGGGCAGGTTGATGTCGGTGGACTGCGTCGTTGACAGTTCCATCTTCGCCTTCTCGCCGGCTTCCTTGAGGCGCTGGAGCGCCATCGGATCCTTGGACAGATCGATCGCCTGGTCGCGCTTGAACTCGCTTACGAGCCAGTCGATGACGCGCTGGTCGAAGTCGTCGCCGCCGAGGTGGGTGTCACCGTTCGTCGACTTCACTTCGAACTGGCGTGACCCTTCGACGTCGTAGAGCTCGAGAACCGAGATGTCGTACGTGCCGCCGCCGAGATCGAACACTGCGACTTTCTCATCTTTCTTCTTATCGAGACCGTAGGCGAGGGCGGCAGCCGTCGGCTCGTTGATGATGCGCAGTACGTCGAGACCCGCGATCTTGCCGGCATCTTTGGTCGCCTGGCGCTGTGAGTCGTTGAAGTACGCAGGTACAGTGATGACCGCCTTCTCGACCTTGTATCCGAGGTAGTCCTCGGCGGTCTGCTTCATTTTCTGGAGGATCATCGCCGAAATCTCGGGCGGCGAATAGCGCTTGCCCTGTACTTCGACCATCGCGACGTCGTTCGGTCCGCCGACGACCTTGTATGGAACGCGCTTAGTCTCCTCGGCGACTTCGGACATCTTGCGTCCCATAAATCGCTTGATCGAAAAAACGGTATTCTGCGGATTGGTTACTGCCTGTCTTTTAGCGATCTGCCCAACGAGGCGCTCGCCGTCCTTGGTGAAGCCAACGACGGATGGAGTGGTTCGACCCCCCTCTGCGTTGGGTATCACGACGGGGTCGCCACCCTCCATCACCGCAACGACCGAGTTTGTGGTTCCCAGATCGATTCCAATTACTTTGTCAGCCATTCTCTAGTCTCCCGAGAGCGGGACTCGCTCCGAAGTCAGGGTACATTCAGTTGAATGGAGAGAGGCAAGCACGAGGCCTGAATTCTCTGCCATAACGGCGCATTTTGTCTTGTTGAGGCTGTCCCGAGTGCGCCAAGTTGCCCGCTATAGCAGTCTTTGCCATCTTGGCCGGCGTTTCCAGCGCCGGCATCCGACCACTTTCATAGGATATTCGAGTAAGTGATCCCACTCAGCGACGAGCTCCCGACGGTTCGCACGCCGTGGATGACGTATCTGATCCTGATCGCCATGTTCGCCACCTGGATCGTGGTGCAGGGCGCGGGATTCGATCAGCAGGCGCTGGCGGCCAGCGTGTGCAATCTCGGGATGGTTCCCGGAGAGCTCACCCACATGGCGCCCGTCGGTCAGGCAGTTCCGCTGGGGCGGGGAATGGCGTGCGTCGTGGACAACGATCGCATCAATGTCCTTACGCCGTTGATCTCCATGTTTTTGCACGGTGGGTGGGGGCACATTCTCGGTAATGCGCTGTTCTTCTGGGTGTTCGGCAATAACATCGAAGACAGCCTGGGTCATTTCCGTTTTCTGGTCTTCTACATCCTTTGCGGACTCGCCGCTGCCGCAGCGCACATCCTGGCGCAGCCGGCCTCTCCACTGCCGACCGTCGGCGCGTCAGGTGCCATCTCCGGGATTCTTGGCGCCTATCTGGTGCTCTACCCGCGAGTACGGGTGAGGATGCTTTTCTTCTTCATCATTTTCTTCAAGGTTATTCCGATCCCGGCCTGGCTGGTTTTGATCTGGTGGTTCTTCTGGCAGCTGATCGCGGCACTGCCGGAGCTGACCAATGGAGCCGATTTGAGCGGCGGCGTTGCCGTCTGGGCTCACGTCGGTGGTTTCGTTACAGGTGTACTACTGGTGAAATTCTTCGAAAACCGCAGGTTAGTTGTCCGGCGCACGAGCATCGTGTAGCACGACACCGAAGATCTCCCAAAGCATGACCGATGCGAAGCTTTTCCTGAATCGCGAGCTGAGCTGGCTCGAATTCAACAACAGAGTCCTGCACGAGGCGATTGACGAAAGGAATCCGCTACTCGAGCGGCTCAAATTCCTTGCGATCTTCAACACCAACCTCGACGAGTTCTACATGGTGCGCGTCGCCGGCCTGAGGCGTCAGGTCGCGGCCGGCATGCACTCCGTCACTGCGGACGGTATGTCACCCGCTGAGCAGCTGACCGCAATCAGCGCGCGGGTGAGCGAGCAGATGCGGAGACAGCGAGTCCTGCTCTACGACACTCTGCTTCCGGAGCTGGCCAACCACGGAATCAAGCTCGTCAGCATTGACGATCTGACTTCAGCCGAGTGGCAGACGGTCGACGAATTCTTCGAGGCGCAGGTCTTTCCTGTTCTGACCCCACTCGCTGTAGATCCCGGGCATCCGTTCCCTTACATCTCGAACCTTTCGCTGTCCCTCGCCGTTCAGATTCACGACCCGGTGACCAAAGCGGTGAGATTCGCACGGGTGAAGGTCCCAAAGAGTCTTCCGCGCTGGATACCGTTCGGCAGGGGGAACACCTTCATTCCGCTCGAGCAGGTCATCGGAGCGAACCTCGGCGCGTTGTTCCCGGGAATGGACATTCAGGGATACAACGCGTTCCGAGTCACGCGTTATTCGGATCTCGAGCTGACGCACTCGGAAGACGATGACAATCTCCTTCAGCTGATCGAGGAGCAGGTGTTCGAGCGGCGGTTCGCGGAAGTCGTGCGCATCGAGGTCGAAAGCGGCATGCCCCAGGTTCTCCGTGCGCTGCTCATGGAGGAGCTGCGTGAGGATCAACCAGCAGAGATAAAAGGGAGTTCTGATCCCGAGCTGGTGGAGACCGGGCCACTGCTCGACCTTGGCGACCTGATGGCGTTGGCAATGCTCGATGTTCCGGAGCTACGCGATCCCCCACTGGTACCGGTGACTCCCCAGGAGCTGAAGGATCCGACAACCAGCATTTTCGAGGTTCTGCGAGAGAAGGACGTTCTCGTCCACCATCCATTCGATTCCTTCAACACGTCCTTCGAGCAATTCCTTCTCAGCGCCGCAACTGACGACAACGTTCTCGCCATCAAGATGACGTTGTATCGAACGTCGGGTGACACTGGCGTGGTGCGGGCGTTGACAGAAGCGGCGCAGAGAGGAAAACAGGTTGCGGTCCTCATCGAGCTGCAGGCTCGCTTCGACGAAGCGAATAACATCTCCTGGGCGAGAACACTCGAGGGCTACGGTGTCCACGTCGCTTACGGGTTGCCCGCGCTGAAAACGCACGCGAAAACGACTCTGGTCGTCCGGCGTGAAGCGGATGGTATCAAGAGATACGCGCACATCGGAACGGGGAACTACAACTCCAAGACTGCGCGCATCTATACGGACATCGGGCTTTTCACCAGCAGTCCTTCGATCGGCGCAGACCTGACCGATCTCTTCAACGCCCTGACTGGATTCTCACGGCAGAGACTCTACCGCAAACTGCTGGTAGCGCCACCGAATATGCGATTTCGCTTTTTGGAGATGATCAATCGCGAGGCCGCCAACGCACGGGAGGGCAAGCCCGCGCGTATCATCGCCAAGATGAACGCGCTGGTGGACGTGGAGACGATCGAGACGCTTTACGCCGCGTCGCAGGCGGGGGTGGAGATCGATCTCATAGTACGCGGTATCTGCTGTCTGCGGCCCGGCATTCCAGGAGTCAGCGACAGGATCAGGGTAGTGAGCATCGTCGGACGATTTCTGGAGCACTCGCGAGTCTTCTATTTTGCCAACGCGGGTGATGGGCAGTTCTTTTTCGGATCGGCGGACTGGATGCAGAGAAATTTCGACCGCAGGGTCGAAGCAGTGGCGCCGATCGACGACGTCGCGATGCACCCGCGTCTCCACTCGCTGCTCGAGGTCTGCCTGTCGGACAACCGCCAGGCGTGGGACCTGGCAGCGGACGGCACCTACACTCAGCGGATGCCCAACGGCGAGCCCGTGCGCGCCACCCACCAGCTGCTGCTGGCAGACTCGTGGGGCATGGTCAAGCCCGCTGAGCCGAAACCGGATACCTCGGTCGGCGTAGCTCGAATGTCCGGCACGGGGTAAATTCCTCGCCGATAGGACTCGAATCTACCACGCGAGTCGCCGTTCCCTCCCACGGAGTTCGGTCTTTTGCGAATCCTGCCTCGCGACGAAAAGTTCTACGATCTGTTCACCGAGCTGGCGATCAGGTTGACTGCATCGGCAAGCCTGCTCCAGGAACTGTTTCAGGCGCCGGCGCAGCTGGCGGCGAAAGTGACTGCGATCAAGGGCCTCGAACACGAAGCCGACAACCTCACCCATGACATCATCGACCGCATCGATCGCACGTTCGTAACTCCCTTCGACCGTGAAGACATTCATGCACTCGCCTCGGAGCTGGACGACGTCATCGATCTGATCGACGGCGCCGCCCGGCGAGCCCAGATCTTCAGAATTCAGCAGACGCGGCCGGCAGCGATAGTCCTCTCGGAGGTGTTGGCGCGTGCGGCGAAGATGGTGGAGGAAGGTGTGCGCGACATGAAGGACGCCAAGCACGTGTATGCGGTCAGCGAGAAGCTGAAGGTCCTCGAAGAAGAAGGTGACGCCGTCTATCACGAGGCCATGGGCAAGCTGTTCGCTGAAGGCGGCGACGCTCTCGAAGTCGTCAAATGGAAAGACCTGTACGATAAAGTCGAAGACGCGCTCGACCGCTGCGAGGATGTCGGCAACGTGCTGCAGAGCATCGCGCTGAAGAACGCCTAGTGGTCTACTATGTCGCGGCGATCGTGGTGATCGCCTTCATATTCGACTTCATCAACGGCTTCCACGACTCGGCGAACTCGATCGCCACTATCGTCGGCACGCGCGTTCTCAGCCCGTTCGCGGCCGTAATCTGGGCGGGATTCTTCAATTTCACTGCTGCCTTCACGTCCGGCGAGCTCGTCGCCAAGGCGATTCAAAAAGGAATCATTCGCACGGATATCGTCACGCCGAATGTCATCCTGGCTGGCCTGCTCGGAGCGATCATCTGGAATCTCATTACCTGGTTTTATGGTATCCCGTCGAGCTCGTCGCACGCCCTCATCGGCGGATACGCCGGGGCGGGAGTGGCCAAAGCGGGATGGGCCGCGATTACCTGGGGTGAAAAGTGGATTCAGACGCTCTCGTTCATCGTCATCTCCCCGCTCGTTGGAATGCTGGCGGGATTTCTGTTGATGGTGGCGGTGTACTGGCTGTTTCAGACGATGGCGCCGGCGCGGGTTGACAGGTTCTTCCGAGGCGCCCAGTTACTCAGCTCCGCACTGCTGTCGCACGCACATGGCGGGAATGACGCGCAGAAAACCATGGGCATCATCGTCGGCCTGCTGGTCTCGGTCAAGCCGCTGATGGCGGCCCAAACGGGCTTCTTCCACCACTTGTACATCGAGGGCGAGGGAATTCCGCTTTGGGTCAAGCTCGGAGCGTACACAGCGATTTCACTGGGAACGTTCTTCGGCGGCTGGCGGATCGTTCACACCATGGGCTCGCGCATCACGCGCCTGCGACCGGTCAGCGGATTCGCCGCGGAAACCGGCGGCGCCATCGCCATTACTGTCGCAACGCACTACGGCATACCGGTCAGCACCACGCACACCATCGCCGGCTCTATCATGGGAGCCGGAGCGACCTACCGGTTCTCAGCGGTGCGTTGGGGAATAGCGCGTCGCATCGTCTGGGCGTGGCTCATCACAATCCCGGCTTCAGCGGCAGTGGCCGCAGTCAGCTACTGGATGTTGTCTGCAGCCGGGGCTCGTTGATGTGCTCTTCTTCGCGGTGGTGCTTGATCTGCTTGCCCTCGGCAAGATAGACAGCGTCCTCGCCAATGTTGGTGGCGAGGTCGGCGATCCTCTCGAGATTTCGACCCACAAGCAGTAGCTCCAACGAAGGCGAGATGGTTTTGGCATCCGCCATCATGTGAGTGAGCAGCACACGGAAGACCGAGTCGTGCAGTGAGTCCACTACATCATCGTCCTTGCACACCTGGCGTCCGAGCGCGCCATCCGCGCGGATGAAAGCATCGAGTGAATCGCCGAGCATCTTGCGGGCGCGCCGCGCCATGACTTCGATCTCCGGAACGCGGATGCTGACTTTTGGTTTGCCGGCCAGTCTCAGCGCGGACTCGGCGATGTTCACGGCGTGATCGCCGACGCGCTCGAGATCGTTGGAGACCTTGATCGCTCCGATGACGAACCGGAGATCGCGCGCCATCGGTTGCTGCAGCGCCAACAGCTCAACGGCCGCCTGCTCGACTTCCATCTCCAGCGCATTCAGCTCGGAGTCACCTTCGATGACGAGATTCGCTTTCTCCTTATCACGTGTGAGAAGGGCTTCCACCGCGAGGTCGGTGCGCTCTTCGGCCTTTGACGACATTCCCAGCAGCGTTTCTTTCAGCGCCGTGAGCTGATCGTGGAAGTGCCGGAATCCGGCATTCGAGTCTACTGTCATCCAAATCTCCCCGTGATGTATGCATCAGTTCGGTCTTCGCGAGGGCTGGTGAAAACCTGCTCTGTCGCCCCGAACTCGATGAGCTCGCCGGTATAGAAAAAGCCCGTGAACTCGGAGGCACGCGCGGCCTGCTGAAGGTTGTGTGTTACGATGATGATGGTCAACTCCCGCTTCAGCTCGTACAACAGCTCTTCGATCTTCTGAGTCGACCCTGGATCGAGCGCGCTGGCGGGCTCGTCGAGGAGCAACACTTCCGGCTGATTTGCCAGTGCTCTCGCGATGCAGACGCGCTGCTGCTGGCCGCCCGATAAACTGGTCGCGCTGCCGCGCATGCGATCCTTCACCTCGTCCCAGATCGCGGCACGGCGGAGTGAGCGCTCGACGATTTCGTCCAGCGACGAGCCCTCGGCCACGCCGTTGATCCGAGGGCCATAAGCGACGTTCTCGTAGACGGATTTCGGAAATGGATTCCAGCGCTGGAACACCATTCCGACACGCTGTCTCAACGCGACAACGTCCAGAGACGAATCAAAGACACTGTCGCCGTCGAGGGAAAGATCCCCCTCGTGTCGGATGCCGGGAATAAGATCGTTCAGCCGATTGATCGAGCGCAGAAAGGTCGATTTGCCGCATCCGGATGGTCCGATGAGCGCGGTCACCGCTCGGGAAGGGATCGACATGGTGATGTTCTTGAGCGCCTGCTTCTTCCCGTACCAGAAGGAAAAGCTACGCGCTTCGATTGTGCCGAGCTTCGTTGTCGGGCGGTCGAGTGCGGGCGCGACGGCGGTCATCCGAATCGTCCAGTGATGTACGACTCGGTGCGGGAGTCGCGAGGCGCGGTGAACAGGTTTCTGGTGGAATCGAACTCAACCAGCTCGCCTGCCAGCAGAAATGCGGTGGAGTCGGAAATGCGCGCAGCTTGCTGCATGTTGTGCGTGACGATCACGACGGTGACCGTTTTCCGAAGCTCGTAGACGAGCTCCTCGACTTTCTGAGTGCTGAGCGGATCGAGCGAAGCGGTCGGCTCATCGAGCAGAATCACCCGAGGGCGTGTGGCGAGAGCGCGCGCTATGCACAGGCGCTGCTGTTGGCCGCCAGAGAGTGCGATCGCGCTCTCGTCGAGGCGATCCTTTACCTCGGCCCAGAGACCCGCGCGCTGCAACGCTTCCTCGACGATCTCGTCGGGGGAGCCTTTCGGCTGCGTCGTCTTTTCGGCGATACGCAAACCGGCGGCGACATTTGCGCGAACCGACATCGTGGGGAACGGGGTCGGCCGCTGAAAGACCATACCGACGTGACGGCGGACAGCAATCGGGCTGGTTCCTTCGCCGTAAATCGCGGTGCCAAGTATTTCAACCTCACCATCGACACGCGCCCCGGGAACGGTTTCGTGCATGCGATTGAGGCAGCGGAGCAGCGTTGACTTGCCGCATCCAGAGGGTCCGATGATCGCGGTCACCGCTTGCTGCGGAACGGATACAGTTATGTCTCTGATTGCGGCCGAGTTGCCGAAGTACGCCGTAAGATTCCGCGTCACGATGCACGGCTTCGCACTGCTGACAGCAGGCGCATGCTCTGGGACTTTGATTGCCGGCGCCAGAACTTTCATCGGCCTCTCGCGGCTCTCGCGAACCACTTCAGTCGACTGCAGCACCGAACCGTGAGCGCGTGACCAGACGCGCGGCGATACTGATCAGAAGCACGAGGCTGATAAGAACCAGTGCGCCGGCCCAGGCGAGGCGATGCCATTCGTCGTATGCGCTAATCGCATAAGTGAAGATCTGGAGGGGAAGGGCAGCGATGGGCTCCCGCACCGATGTCGACCAGAACTGATTGCCAAATGCCGTGAATAAGAGTGGCGCTGTCTCCCCGGCGATTCGCGCCACGGCAACCAGCGCGCCGGTCGCGATTCCGGCCAGAGCAGTGCGTAGCACAACAGAAATAGAAGTTCGCCATTTCGGGTAACCGAGCGCCAACGCTGCTTCTCGAAGCGACGTGGGAACAGTGAGCAGCATCTCCTCTGTGGTGCGGGTGACCAGCGGAATCATCATTGAACCGAGCGCTACTCCTCCGGCAAGCGCCGAGAAATGGCCAACGGGTCGGACGAGGAACTCCCAAGCGAAGATGCCGATGACGATCGATGGCAACCCATTGAGCACATCAGACAGGAAGCGAACGGCGTAGGCGAGCGTCGTCGTCCGCTTCTCGGCCAGGTAGAGTCCGGCACCGATGCCGACGGGGAGGCCGATGAGGCTGGCTATGCCAATCAGCAGGAGAGTACCCACGATGGCGTTCGCCATCCCGCCGCCAGGCTCGCCAACCGGCTTCGGCATGCGCGTGAAGAAATCGAGAGATAACGATGATGCGCCCTTCGCTATGAGATGAATCAGGATGAGAATGAGCGGCAGCGTCGCGAGTATCGCTGCGAGATAGGTCAATCCGATCATCCCTCCGCTCACAACGTGTCTGCTCCGGATCGTTCTCATCGGGCGCGATTCCTCGAGACGCTCCACACCAGCCAGCGCGCGACCGCGTTGACGATGAGGGTGATGAGGAAAAGAACTGCACCGACCGCCATCAGCGCGGAGAGATGCAGGTCATTCGTCGCCTCGCTGAACTCGTTGGCGATCAGGGAAGCCATGGTGTAACCAGGCGCGAGGAGAGACGCCGAAATCTCCGGTCGATTTCCGATCACCATCGTGACGGCCATTGTCTCTCCGAGTGCGCGGCCAAGGCCGAGCATAATTCCACCGATGATTCCTGATCGCGCATATGGCACTACCGCGTCGCGAATCATCTCCCAGCGCGTGGCACCCAGAGCGAGCGCGGCCTCACGTTGTGAGCGCGGCACTGCCATTAAAACCTCGCGTGAAACGGCCGAGATGTAGGGAAGGGCCATGATGGCGAGAATAATTCCAGCCGCCAGCATGCTGGGTCCGTAAGCGGGACCGCTGAACAAGGGTGTGGCCCCGAGATGCAGCGTGTCCCGGAAAAACGGCATCACGTATTCACGGAGCAGCGGGATCAGAACGAAAATTCCCCAGAGCCCATAGACAACACTCGGGATGGCGGCGAGAAGGTCGACGAGGAAGCCTACGGGCTGACGGAGCCAGGAAGGGGAAAACTCCGACAGAAAAATCGCCACACCGATGGCCAATGGTGTGGCGATGATCAGCGCGATGGCTGTCGAAACGAGAGTGCCGAAGAGCGCGGGAGCGGCGCCGAAATGTCCGTTCGCGACGTCCCAATCGCTCGACGTCACAATGGAAAGTCCCAGTTTGGAAAATGCCGGCCACGCGGCCGCGAAAATTGCGACCGCGATCGCGACAACGAGTGCCGGAACTATGAGCGCGCAAACAGTGGTGAGCACGCCGTAGACCGTGTCACCGATTGCCGACTGCTCGAGGATCAGCCGACGCCGATCCCGATCGAGCCACTGCGCTGAGAGCGATGTCACTTGGCGCCGTTAAAGTCGATCGTCGCGACGCGAGCCCTGACCTTGGCCGCCATATCCGATGGAAGAGGCGCGTAGTCGAGGGAAGGCGCCGATTTCTCGCCCTCGGTCAATGCCCAATTCAGGAAATCGACGACCTTCTTTCCCTTCGCGGCATCCTTTTGGTGCTGGTAGACGAGCAGCCAGGTGAAAGACGAGATCGGGTACGACTCCGCGCCCGGCGCGTTCACTATCGAAAGCCGGTAGTCAGTGTTGTCCGGGAGCGCCTTTGCGGCGCCCGCAGCAGCGGCCGTGACAGCCGCCACCGACGCCGCGACGTACTGACCCGACTGATTTCGAACGGCGGCGATTGGAAGGTTATTCTGCTTTGCGTAGGCGAGCTCGACGTAGCCGACGGCTCCCGGAGTCTGCTTGACCTGACCCGATACCGCTTCGTTTCCCTTAGCCCCAATACCGACGGGCCACTTCACCTCCTTGCCTTTACCGACCGCGGTCTTCCATGCCGGTACGGCGGTGCTGAGGTAATCAGTGAAGATGTAAGTCGTGCCGCTGCCATCCGAGCGGTGGACGACAAGAATGTCGGAGCTCGGCAGTTTGACCCCGGAATTCAGCGATGCGATCCGGTTGTCATTCCACTTCTTGATCGTGCCCATGAAAATCCCGGCGATTGCTTCGGGGGTCAGTTTCAATGGAGCAGTCACGACGGGAAGGTTGTAGGTGACTACGTCGGCGCCGAGTACGGTTGGGATATGGAGAATCGGGCCGCCCTTGGCCTTCCCCATTTCCTCGTCCGACATCGGACTGTCCGACGCGCCGAAGTCGACCGTTTCCTCGGATAGCTGGCGGATGCCGCCGCCTGACCCGATCGATTGGTAATTGATTTTTACGCCTGATTGCGCGGCGTAATCGGAGAACCACTTGGAGTAGATCGGATACGGGAAGGTCGCCCCGGCCCCGGTGAGGTCAACTCCGCCTGAGGAGGTCGCAGTTGACGACGCGGTCGTCGAATTGCTGGAATTGTCCTTGGCGCAGGCGACGGCCAACAACATGAGGGCGATGGTGTTCAATGCTCTCACGGCACGGCTCCTTGTTCTGGATGGAGGGATGCAGAGCCCAGTGTTTGAAAATAGAGGCGCCCGGAGATGGTCACGACACATGTCAGGTAACGACATTGTCACAACCGTCCCCGGGCGTCCGGGCCGATCAAAACGCTTTTTAGAAGTTCGCCACCATGTGCATGAAATAGGTCTTGGTGGCGGTGAAGATTGCCCCGGAGTGTGGCGTCTGCTCCTGGTAGTCGAAGGAGATCGCCACCTTCTTGTTCACGTCCCAGGTCAGACCGGCGATGACGGTGTTGATATCGGCGTCGGTGTCGCCGTTGGGCTTGAAGCGGTCCCAGCGTCCAACAAGGCCGAGAGGAAGCGTCGAGTTACCAAAGAGCTGGAACGGCTTCGTCACGACGAAACCGGAAAGGAGGCTCCCCGTGCTGTCGAACTCGGTCCTCGGCGCAGCAACGGTGTTCAGTCCTACATCACGGCCATCCTTGCGGGTGTCCCACTCGCCGCCTAGCGACAGCCGTGGATCGCGCACACCGAGGAATACGCCCGAGCGGCTGCGGGGCATCGACGATCCGATGGGACCAATCTGTCCGGCACCACCGTTGACGAAGGTGCTGGCCACGGCGCCAATGTACGTCCAGCCCGTAAGGGCGAACGTCCTCAGAACTTTGTTGTCGGAGCTGCTGAGAGGAGTGAGCGAAATCCTCGCCGCGTAATCCTTGAAGCGATCGGTCTCGCGCGATGTATAGCCCGGACCGTTGACGATGGTCGCGTAGAACTCCCCCCAGTGATTGGGCAGTATCCAAAGCGTTGCCACACCAGCGTCTGAAGACGAGAAGAAACCCGCACGTTCAACCGCGATCTGGGAGATCCATCGTGGCCAGAATTGTTCGATGTGGTCGATCACCACGTTCTGGAGGATTCCGCCTCTGATGTTCGCATTCCAGTACACGCTCTTGAGCAGGTCGTACTGCAGGTACGCGTATTTGGCGCGGATTACCCAGCCGCGGTAAAAGGCATCAGGACCGTTCCCCTGTTGCTGAAAAACGTCCGTGGTGACGCGGATGCTGGCGCGATCGCCAGCCGGCATTCTGAAGGTGAGATAAACACGCTCGAGATCGAACTTGTTGTTCGGATTCGGTGCGCCCTGGTCGCCGCGATATTGATAGTTCGCGTAAATCACGCCCGAAAAGTCGATCGGTATCGAGACCGATGGCGCGGGCGCCGCTGGCTTGGCGGTGTCGCGCCTGGCGGTGTCAGCGGTAGGTTGCTGAGCGCCGAGCACGAGCGGAAGCGCGAGTGCAATGCTCGCTGCAAGCGAGATTGTCTTCATTTCCCGCCGCCAACCTGAGCGCCACCGACGCTGATCGTCTTGAGTCTTGTCTTTAGTTGTGCGACGATCGCTGGCGGAAGTGGGGCGTAGTCCAGGGCAGCCGCACTCTTCTCACCGTCGGTATACGCCCAGCGCAGAAAGTTGACGAGCTTTGCTCCCTTGATGCGATCCGGCTGGTTTTGGTACGCGAGAATCCAGGTCATGGATGATATAGGGTAAGAGTCTTTGCCAGGCGCGTTGACGATCGACACCCGGTAGTCCGTGTTCTTTGGCAGCTTCATTCCAGCAGCCGCTGCGGTGACCGATGCGATGGTCGGTGTCACATAGCGGCCGGTGGTGTTACGGACATTGGCGAAAGGAAGTTTGTTTTGCTTAGCGTATGCGAGCTCGACGTAGCCGATCGATCCGGGCGTCATCTTCACCTGGCCAGAGACTCCATCGTTGCCCTTGCCGCCCAATCCGACGGGCCATTTGATCTCCTTGCCCTTGCCGAGCGTGCCTGCCCATGACGGACTGGCGGCGGAAAGGTAGTCGCTGAAGATGTATGTCGTGCCGCTGCCATCGGTGCGGTGAACGACGAGGATGTCAGAGTTGGGAAGGGACACGCCGCGGTTCTGTGCGACAATCCGCGCATCATTCCACTTGGTGATCTTCCCGGAGAAGATATCGGCAATCGCGTCGCCGCTCAGATTGAGTGGTTTGGTGACGCCTGGAACATTGTAGGTGATAACTACCGCGCCCATCACTGTCGGAAAGTGCAGGACCGGACCGCCCTTGGCGCTGGCGAGCTCCTGCTCGCTCATTGGGCTGTCAGATGCGCCGAAGTCTACCGTCTGCTCCGACAACTGTCTGATCCCGCCACCAGAGCCGATTGATTGATAATTGATTTTCACTCCGGTGCTCTGGGCGTAGTCCGCGAACCACTTTGAGTAAATCGGATACGGGAACGTCGCGCCCGCTCCGTTGAGGTCAACCGATTGTGCGGCGACCGATTCTGCGCACAACGCTGCTGCCAAGAGGGCGCCAGCCGTCCGAAAGAGTCTGATCACTTGTGGCTCCGAAAGAGGAAGTTTTCGCGCTATAAGCTCTCCCGGCTGTGTCACGGCTGGTTACGTCGAGTGTAAAGGTCTCGTCACGACTGGTTTGCACTCACGCTGTCAGGAAAAATGACGCGAATCGTCGTTCCTGTTCCAACAATGCTTTCGGCCGAAACCGTCCCACCGTGCGCTTCGACGAGGTGTTTCACGATCGCGAGGCCGAGCCCGGTGCCGCCGGCTTCGCGGGAGCGTCCGCTGTCGGCGCGGTAAAATCGTTCGAAAATTCGAGGAAGGTGTTCCGGGGGGATTCCACTTCCCGAATCGCGCACGACAAGCTCGACGCCACGTCTCTGACGGGCGGCCTCAATAGTAATTCGGCCACGATCGCCAGTATGTCGCAACGAGTTCTCGACGAGGTTCACAAGTATCTGCTCGAGTGCCGTTCTATCGGCGTATATGACTTCCGCGTCCGACTGGATATCAGTCTGCAGCAGCACGCGTTTGGATTTGGCGGTCCCCCCGAGACGCTCGAAGACTTCACGCGCGAGATCCGCAACGCGTACCGGCTGCGGCAGCGGCTGCCAGTTGCCCGTTTCGATGCGCGAAAGGTCCAACAGCTCGTCGACAATGCGCTGCATCCGCTGAGTATTGCTGAGAATCGTTCGTGCGAAATCGGAGCGCTTATCGGCTGGGATGTCTGGATCCTGGAGCGTCTCGGCGAAGCCTCCGACGATCGTCAGCGGCGTTCGCAGCTCGTGAGAAACGTTGGCGACGAAATCGCGGCGCACGGCTTCCAGCTTTCGGATCGGTGTAAGATCGAAAAGAGCCAACACGGCTCCGCCATGTGCAAGAGGCCGCGCTGTCAGTGAAAGAGTCGTATCGCCGAGGGTTATTTCTTCGTGTTGGGTCGCGGTGCCCTTGAGCGCGAGGTGGATGGCGCCGCGCAAATCCGAGTCGCGCGGCAGAAACTCGAGGCCGAATGGCACCCTTCGATCGATGGAGAGCAGTCGACGTCCGGTGTCGTTGATTCTGAGCACTTCCTGAGCGGCAGAGATTGCCACTACGCCCTCGTTCATCGTCTCGACGAGGGCCGATTGGACGGCCTGCTCCGCGCCGAGCGCCGATAGACGAAGCTCGAGTTGTTCCGACATGCGGTAAATGGCGTCGGCCAGGTCGCCCACCTCCCCCGGCGCCGCCAGCGGGGGATGCCGGCGTCGTTCACCGGCAGCGAGGGATCGGGCGACATCACGCAGATCCGTAATCGGCCTCGAGATGGACCGCGAAAAAAGAGCGGCAAGAAGTGCCGCGAGAAAGAAGGAGATCACACCCGCGGTTAGCACGCCGTTACGGGCGCGGTCGAAGAGATCCTCGACCACCCTGGTCGTAACGGAGACACGCGCCACTCCACGAGGCGCCCTAACGGCAACGTACAGTCGCTCTTCGCCGGTTGACGGACTCATCCTTAGCGTCGATCCCATTCCGCTGTCGCGGGCCACGATCACTTCCGGACGGGTGCTGTGATTTTCGAGCGCTTGCAGCGCGGGCCCGTCGAACTCGGAATCACCGACGACATGACCGGTAGAATCGATCAGTGTGATGCGGTGACCTGTGGCAACCCCCGCTGCATCGGCGAGCGAATCTGGGTTGATCGCCGCCTGCCATTGGAGCGAGATCAGTCTGGCTTCACCAGCCAGGTCGTGTCTCGTCTGCTCGGTGATGTTTGAATGCAATTGGCGGTCTATGATGAGGACCACCGCTATAACCATGATTGCGACTACAGCGAGAGATTGGAGCAGGAGGCGGTGCGCTAGCCTCACGAGCGCTCGTTGATGTTCTTGATGCGGTAGCCGAAGCCGCGCACGGTTTCGATCAGCTCACCCGAGGGACCGAGCTTGGCACGCAACCGCTGTACGTGCATGTCCACGGTGCGGGTCTGGATATCCGGAGCAGCGTCCCACACGACCTCGAGCAGGAGATTGCGCGGCTGGACGCGTCCCTTCCGCTCGGCAAGGAGCAGCAGGAGTTTGAATTCCGTGGGCGTGAGATCAATATCGCGACCGTCGACCGTAACGCGGTGTGCGTTGGTGTCGATTTTGAGTGGTCCGATTTGCTGGACACCCGATGTATCGTCTCCTCCCGCTCTGACCCTCCGGAGGATGGCTCCCACTCGGAGCACCAGCTCCTGTGGGCTGAACGGCTTCGTCAGGTAGTCGTCGGCGCCCAAGGTCAATCCCTGAATTCTGTCGCCCTCCTCTCGACGCGCGGTCAGCATCAGAACAGCGATGCGGGCCGTGGCCGGATCCGAACGAAGCTGCTCCATCACTTCGTAGCCCGAGAGACCCGGCAGCATGAGATCCAGCACCACGAGCGACGGCTTGTCGCGTCGTGCGATGGCCAGGCCTTCGCTGCCGTTGGTGGCGGTTGAAACCGCATAACCTGATTTTGCGAGGTGGTAAGCGACCAGCGCGACGATATCCGGCTCGTCGTCGACCACCAGTATTCGCTCTCCGGTTGGGCCCGGTTCAGTCACGTCATGAACTTGTCCGGCCGCTCGCCTGCGCGTCAACCGACGTCTCGCGGAAGTAGCCGTCCGTTACAGAATCGTGGCAGAGCGGAGTGCTCCTTGCGACCGTCACTCTCCCCGCGAGAGTGCGCCCGCTAATTTTCGTGTAACTACCAACTCGGTAATGGGCTAAACCGAATGAGAATGACACGTTACGCGCTGGCGACAGGCACCTGCCTGTTGTCCGGCTGTGCGACCGCCGGGATGCAGCAAAATGACGGACCTGTCGATCTGGTCGTGGCGACGACGACCGACGTTCACGGTCGATTGAGGGCGTGGGACTACTACGCCAACAAAAGCGATCAGGCACGGGGACTAACACGCGCGGCGACGATCGTCGACTCCGTGCGTGCGGCACATCCCGGTCGGGTGATCTTGCTCGACGCCGGCGATCTTTTGCAGGGCAATCCGCTGGCGTACGTCGCAGCGAGGGTATCGCAAGATCGGATGAATCCGGTTGTCGCCGCGATGAACGCGATGCACTATGACGCCGCTGCCATCGGTAACCACGAGTACAACTACGGCGTTCCGTACCTCGACTCGGCGGTCAGGCAGGCGCAGTTCCCGTTTCTATCTGCGAACACCTATAGGATCGACCCAGCCGGAGTGCACGCATTCAAGCCGTGGACGATCGTCGAACGCGCCGGTGTAAAAGTCGGAATCGTCGGTGCAACGACGCCCGGAGTGGCGGTCTGGGACGCCGAGAATATTCGCGGCCGACTTCGATTCGGCGACATCGTACCGGCGGTAGGAGAGGCCGCCGCTGAAGTGCGGCGCGCTGGCGCTGACATCGTGCTGGTCACCGTTCATTCGGGTCTCAACGAGCCGGCGAGCTACGATACGGTCTCGACTGGCGTTCCGAGTGAGAACGTCGCGGCGAGAATTGCGCGCGAGGTCCCAGGCATCGATTTGATCCTTTACGGACACTCACACAAAGAGAACCGAGGGATTACGATCGGACAGACGCTGCTGATTCAGCCCAAGAATTGGGCGACTAGTGTCGATGTCGCGCATCTCGAGGTGTCAAAGAGCAGCGGCAAGTGGCTGGTCACCCAAAGGCATAGCGATCTCGTTCAGGCGGCGGGTCACGCCGAGAACGCGGCGGTGCTCGCCGCTACCGAGCCGCTGCATCGAGAGACCGTCGCGTACGTCACGACGCCGATCGGCACGACGGCCGAGCGGTGGGCCGCAGATTCAGCGCGGGTGAAAGATTCTCCGCTGATCGATTTCATGCTCGAGACGGAACGCAAGGCTGCGGGGACCGACCTCGCCTCAACCGCCGCGTTCTCAACCGACGTGGTGCTCAATCCGGGGCCGATCACCATCGCCCAGGTCGCGCAGCTGTATCCGTATGAGAACACGCTTCGGGCGGTACGAATCTCGGGCAGGCAGCTGAGGGACTACCT
>JBJMOT010000116.1:0-75660 GCA_045803585.1 Gemmatimonadaceae bacterium | reverse complement strand
TTCAGGAAAAGGTCGGCAACGACGTCGCACAAAACGTTGCCCATGCGGAAGCGCGCGTTCGCGAGGCCGCGGAGAAGGGAGCGCAGATAGTCTGTCTCCAGGAGCTGTTCAACGCGCCCTACTTCTGCAAATCCCAGAAGCACGAGCGCTTCGACCTCGCCGAACCAATCCCGGGGCCGACTATCGAGCGAATGCGGACACTCGCCAGAGAGCTCGAGATGGTAATTATCGTACCGATTTTCGAGCGACAGGCGGCGGGCGTCTACAGAAACTCCGCAGCGGTCATCGATGCCGACGGCACGCTCCTCGGCGCGTATCGCAAGATGCACATCCCGGATGATCCGCTCTTCAACGAGAAGTTTTATTTCACGCCGGGCGACACACATCTCGCCGACGACGGCGACCACAAAGGCGCCAGCGGATTTCGCGTCTGGAAAACGAGATACGCTGACATCGGAGTGCTGATCTGCTGGGATCAGTGGTATCCCGAAGCCGCGCGCATCACCAGTCTGCTCGGCGCTGAGATTCTGTTTTATCCGACTGCCATCGGCTGGCATCCGTCGGAGAAATCGGAGTACGGTGAGGCGCAGGTCGAAGCGTGGCGTACAGCGCAGCGCGCGCACGCCATCGCTAACGGCGTCTACGTCGCCTCGCCCAACCGCGTCGGGCACGAAGACGAGCCGGGCACCGACGGCATCGAATTTTTCGGGCAGTCGTTCATCGCCGACCCATTCGGACGCATCCTTGCCGAGGCAGGGACGGAGCCGGCGGTGCTCGTCGCGAAGTGCGATCGAGCTTTGATCGAAAGCACACGCCGTAACTGGCCTTTCCTCCGTGATCGGCGGATTGATGCATATGCGCCAATCCTGAATCGCTACATCGGATGAGCAGGAAGCCCTCGTCGCCAGCCACGCGCAAAAGCGCCGCTCCGCTGGGAAGCGGCGCTTTGACTATGGAGTTGTCGCTCGCCCGGAGAATGCCTGCGGAGTGGGAACGGCATGATGCCACTTGGATAGCGTGGCCGCACCATGAGCCCGACTGGCCGGGAAAGCTGGCGCCGATTCCATGGGTGTACGCCGAGATAGTTCGCGCGCTCAGCGACTTCGAGCGGGTGGAGATCCTTTGCCATAACCAGGCAGTGGCGGACAACGCGCGTTTGCTCCTCACGGCGCATGGGGTGAAGGACAGCGCGGAAAAATACCGCCTGCACATCGCGCCCAACGATCGTGTATGGCTGCGCGATTCGGCGCCGACCATGGTTTATCGCGCTGATGGAATCGTGGAGCTGATCGACTGGGGCTTCAACGCCTGGGCGAAATACGACAACTATACTAAGGACGCTGAAATCGGGCGCGTCATCGAGCGCATCACCGGATTCACCCGCACTGAAGCGAAGCGCGAGGACAACGGTCAGCGCCTGGTGCTCGAAGGGGGCGGGATCGAAGTCAACGGCAACGGAATGATGCTGGTGACGGAAGAATGGCTGCTCACGGACGTCCAGATCCGTAATCCGGGAATGACCGCTCAGGAGTACGAGGAGACGTTTGCCAAATACCTCGGCGTTACGGACACGATTTGGTTGGGAGAAGGGGCGGTCGGTGACGACACCCACGGCCATATCGACGACATTGCGCGCTTCGCCAGCCGCGATACTGTGATCCTTGCGTACGAGGGCGATCCGTCCGACGAAAACCACGCGCGCAGCGCCGACAACCTCCGGCGCCTCCAGACCGCGGGCAAAACACGCGATCTGAAAGTCATCACCATCCCCTTCCCTCGTCCGGTGATCATGAACGGGGAAAGACTGCCGGCCAGCTATGCAAACTTCTACATCGCCAATGGCGTCGTTCTTGTACCGACGTTCAACGATCCCAACGATCGAGTGGCGCTGAACGCGATCGCCGAGGCATTCCCGAAACGCGCGGTGATCGGGATCCACGCCGTCGATCTGGTGTGGGGGCTGGGAACGCTGCATTGTCTGACGCAGCAGCAACCGGCGAGGCCGAGCGGCAAATGAAGATCACGTTGACGGGCGAAGAGTCCCTGAGAATCGAGCCCACGACCGGAATGCTCACGATCGAAGCCGAGTCGTCCGATCAGAGCTACTCACCATTTCATATGCTTGGCAGCGCACTGGGTATGTGCACTTTTTCGGTGCTTCAGAGCTGGAGCAGCAACAAGAACATATCGTCGAGTGATTTGAGCATTGATGTCAGTTGGCGCTTCGCGGAAGGTCAGCACAGGGTAGAGGCGATGAACGTGAAGCTCGCGTGGCCATCACTGTCGGCGGAGCTGTGGCCGCGCGCCCTGAGGGCGGCTCACCTCTGCGGAGTGCATCAGTCGCTGGCGAAGCCGGCACAGATCACCGTCGACGCAGCATGACCGTTGCCGTAGTTCGATTCACCGTCGCCGGCGAAGATGCCGAGCCCATCGCGCCGAATGTGGGACAGCCCGGACGCCGGTACACTGTCATTTACGACGGACATTGCAAAGTGTGCTCGCGATTGGTGAAGCTCCTCGCCAAGTGGGATCGCAATCACGATCTCGAGATAATCCCATCGCAGAAGCCGGGCATACGACAGAGATTTCCGTGGATACCGGAGCGCTCGTACGTCGAGTCGGTGCAGGTCATTCGCACCAGCGACGGAAAGACGTGGCAAGCGGCGGGTGCACTGGAGGAATTGCTCAACGTCCTGCCAAAGGGTCGGTTTATCTCGTGGCTGTTCAAGATTCCATTTGTGCGCCCGCTTGCCGACAGGTTTTACCGCTGGTTCGCCCGTAATCGCTACAAGTTTGGTTGCGGCGACCACTGTGCCGTGCGGCCGGCCGATCTCGATTATCGGGATAGTGACACCGCGAAGTGAGCTCGGCGGTCAAATCATTCTGCGCTCGTTCCTGCTGATCGCAGCCGTCTCGTGCGCCACCCGAACCGAGCCAACACCCATCGCCACCACTGACTGGAAGACCACCGGCGGTGATCCCGGGAATAGCCGATACTCGGCGCTCGATCAGATAAATCGCGGTAACGTCCGCTCGCTGCGGGTGGCATGGACTTACCACACAGGCGATGCGCCTGGCGGAAATTCCCAAATCCAGGCGACGCCGATCGTCGTCGACGGGATTCTTTACACGACTACACCAGCTCTCGCCGTCATTGCGCTCAGCGCGGACAGCGGCCGGTTGATCTGGCGGTTCGACCCATTCAGGAATCGGGAGCGCGAGACGCACGCAAATAGAGGCGTTGTGTACTGGGCCGCAGGCAGCGAGAGGCGGATCTTCTTCTCGGCGGGCCGTCGACTTTATGCTCTCGATGCAACTACAGGCGAGCCAATTCGCACGTTTGGCGACTCCGGATGGGTGGATCTCACCGCGGGACTCAGTCGCGATATCGGCAATGCCTATCTCGTGGCGACGAGTCCTGGAGCAATCTTCGCGGATCTGCTGATCCAGGGCACTCGCGTTGGCGAAGAGGAAGGCTCGGCGCCCGGAGACATTCGCGCGTACGATGTGCACACCGGAAAAATCCGCTGGACGTTTCACACCATTCCCCACCCTGCCGAGTTTGGCTACGACACGTGGCCCGCGGACGCGTGGAAGACCGCGGGAGGAGCAAACTCGTGGCCGGGCATGGCCGTCGATGTGAAGCGTGGGATCGTTTATGTCCCGACCGGATCGGCCACGCCCGATTTCTACGGTGGCGATCGCATCGGTCAGAATCTCTTTGCCAACACGTTGTTGGCCCTCGATGCGCGCACTGGCAAACGTATTTGGCATTTCCAAACCGTGCACCACGATCTGTGGGATCGAGATCTGCCGGCTGCGCCCAATCTCCTGACGGTTACCCGCTTCGGGAAGCGAGTCGATGCGGTCGCCCAGATCAGTAAGAGCGGGTTCGTATTTCTGTTCGATCGGGAGACGGGATCTCCTCTATTCCGGATTGACGAGCAGCGTGTACCGCCGTCGGATCTGGCAGGTGAGCGTGCGTGGCCGACTCAACCGATTCCAGCGGCGCCGCAGCCATTCGCGCGGCAATGGATGGCGCCGGCGAACATCAACGACCTGAGTCCGACGTCCCTGACGGCCGGCCTCGAGCGCTGGGGGAAACTCCGTCGTTACGATCGGTTCGCGCCGCCAAGCGTACAAGGAACCGTCCTCCTTCCAGGCTTCGATGGCGGAGGCGAGTGGGGCGGCGCTGCCATCGATCCCGAGACGGACATGATCTACGTAAACGCGAGTGACGTTCCCTGGATATTGGCGATGCGCCCCACTGGGAAGATCATTCCTTATTCTTCCGCCCCACGAACGGGGGAGGCAGCGTATGCCGCGGTGTGCTCCAGTTGTCACGGCATGGACAGAAGCGGCAAGGATCGCAATCCATCGCTGGCTGCAGTCGGCAGGCGGCTCTCGGACCGGCAGATCCGCCAGATCATCGATCATGGTCGCGGCTTCATGCCGTCGTTTATCGACCTTCGCGAGGATGAAAAACAAGCAGTGATTGCATACCTCCTCGGCCGACAAGCGCCGCCGAAGGTGGTGTCGGGCGCGCATCCCCCACGCTCGACGCCGGACTCAGCGTTTTCTCAAAAGCGGAGTTCGCTGTACGAGTTCGTTGGATACGAGCGCTGGAGGGATTCCGCCGGATATCCCGCGATCAAGCCGCCGTGGGGCTGGCTCGCGGCAGTCCAACTCGATGACGCTTTCTACCGCTGGCGCGTCCCGCTCGGAGAGCACGAAGCGCTTACGGCCAGGGGCATACCGGTCACGGGAACCGAGCAATATGGCGGACCGATTGTTACTGCCGGCGGTTTGGTTTTCATCGGCGCGACTATGGATGAAGAATTTCGGGCGATCGATAAAGTGACCGGCAAGGTGCTGTGGGAGACAAGTCTTCCTGCCGCGGGTTATGCGACGCCATGCACCTACTCCGTGCGCGGCAAACAGTACGTCGTCATCGCGGCCGGCGGCGGCAAGCTCGGCACCAAGTCAGGCGACGCATACGTCGCCTTCGCGCTGCCTTAAGAATGTCGCGGTTGAGGGATCTATCCCAGTGGTCCACTCGCAGAGTGATCGCGGCCTGCGCGCTGTGGCTGGTCGGAGCGCCGGTGGCAATGGCACTCGGACTTGTTCTGGTTGTTCCTGCCGCCTGTCTTGTTAGTGGCTGCGTGGATCGTAGCGAGGTCGCGAGTACGTCACGCCGAGCGAGATAGTGAAGCTGCGCCAGGCGCTCGAAGCGCTAGCCGGGGCCGATCGGAAGTCGATGAGACAACCCGCAGCCTACTGAGCTGAAATCGGCGCCGCCTGAGTGACCGGCTTCTTCCACGGCGTCGATCATACCCGAGGTCCATTTTTCGAAAAGAGCGGGTGCGGACATTGTCGACTGTTCGGTTAAAGCGCGCCGAGGACGAACGTTCCTTGCTGCTAGCATTCGACCGATCGTCATTCGCGCCAGCAACATGGATTGCACCCACTTCAGGTTTCCTTCCTATTTCGCAGGGCTCGGCTCCGATGGCGCACGTCTCCCGCTAACCAGATCCTCTTGGCCCTCGTTGAATCAGCAGTAGACACTCTGGAGTCAGCGCTTCGCGCGGAACGCGCGGGGGCTGGCCGGATCGAGCTTTGCGCCGGCCTCAACGACGGGGGTACGACACCGAGCGCCGGATTGATCGAAATCGTGACCGAGAGATGTCGCGTCCCGGTTTTCGTCATGATTCGGCCGCGCGGAGGCGGATTCGTTTATTCGGGTGTGGAGCGCGACGTAATGCTTCGCGACATCGAGATCGCACGATCACTGGGCGTGCAAGGGATCGTCATCGGCGCGCTGGGCGATGATGGGAAAATCGATGGCGCCCGAACGCGGGAGCTGGTGCGGGTTGCGCAGGAGCTCCCAGTGACGTTCCACCGGGCGTTCGATCACGTAACGAATCCGGGAGACGCCCTCGACGAACTGATCGACCTTGGGGTCGTTCGAGTTCTTACATCCGGCGGCGCCAACACCGCTCTCGAGGGCGCGTCCCGAATCGGTGCACTCGTCAACCAGGCTGAGGGACGCGTAGGCATTGTAGCCGGTGGTGGAGTTCGAGAGAGCAACGTTCAGGAAATCATCACGTTGACCGGCGTCGACGAGGTGCACGCTCGCATCACATCGATCGTCTCGCCCGGCGGCAGTGCGCGCGCGACGCTGAAATTGCGAAAGCGCATGCCCGATAACGAAGGGGCATGGGACGAGCTGGACGAATCACGGATGAGGGACCTGGTGAACCAGGCAGGGTAGAAGGGACATGCCCGCCGTTCTGAAATCTGCCGCCAGACAACCTGCCGCCAGACAATCCGCCGCACCGAAATCCGATCTCGACCTTCATCGCCACGCACTTCTCCGCTGCCGGCGCTGCAGTCTTGGCAACGGCATCCGGCCGATTGTTTCCGGCGCGAAGAGGCCACAGGCGATGCTGGTCGGACAAGCCCCGGGCAAAGTGGAAGCGGAAGGAGGGGTGCCGTTCTCCGGCCGCGCTGGGGGCACTCTCTTTCGGTGGCTGGCGCGTGCCGGCCTCGACGAAAAGTCAGCTCGCGAGCTGATTTACATCTCCGCCATCACACGTTGCTTCCCTGGGGCGCATCCGAGCGGGCGAGGAGATCGCGTTCCAACCCGGGAAGAACAGTCGCAGTGCGCTGACTGGCTCGAGGCGGAGCTGCGTATCATTCAGCCGGCCGTGATCATTCCCGTCGGACGATTGGCGATCGAGCGGTTCCTGCCCAAGCTGCCACTGAATGAGCTGATCGGGACCAGGCATGCCGTCGATTACACCGGTGGCCAGGGTGTCGCGATACCGCTGCCGCATCCATCCGGCGCGAGCAGCTGGATTCACCAATCAGGTAATGCCGCGCTGGTCGAAAAAGCGCTTCAGCTCATCGGATCGGAGCTTGCGGCCCTGCGTAACTGAGCGCGCCACCGTCCTTTTCTTACACAGCAGACAATAGGGTTGACCCGATAGGGCGTGACCTCCACCCTTAGGTGGCAGTCGAGGAAATCATATGGCGTCTGCAGGACAACAGATCGCGAATATCGGCGCGGGCGAGCAGCGCAAACGCGTCGTCTTCGGGCTGGTGGCGTTGGTCGCTGGAGCGGTGATCGCGGTCCTTCTGATTGCGGTCCACGCGCCACTTCTATGGCGCCTGCCGCTGATTCTGGTGTTCTACGCCGGCGCGCTTGGCCTCTTCCAATCGCGCGACAAAACGTGAGTGCGATTGGCATCGCGCGGTCAGCGCGACATGGACAACGGGCCCGAAACAATTTCCGATACCGCGGAGCTCAGTCAGGTACGTCGGCAGGCGAGCACCGTGTACGTGAAGTCGGTGATCACGGCGGTGATTCTGACGGCGGTCGTAATCCTGCTGTAATCGGATGACGAGGGTTCTCGTCTGGTTCGCCCTCGCCTTCGCTGTCTTACCCTGCGGTGCCCAGTCTGCCGCGCGGATCGACGCGATCGTCCGCACCCAACGCGACAGTGGTTTTGCGGGCGTGGTGCTCGTCGCCAGAGGCGACTCGATCATCTTCGAGAAAGCTTACTCGCAGCCGACTTCGAAACCGATTACGGTCAACACGAAGTTCAACATCGCTTCGATGACCAAGGGGTTTACGGCCGCCGGGATTCTCAGGCTGCGTTCGCAGCATCGCGTTTCCTTCAGCGACCCGATTTCGCGGTTCTTCCCGCACCTGCCGGAACAGAAGCGGGAGATTACCGTCTTTCATCTCCTCACGCATACGTCTGGTCTCGCCGGGCATTCCGCCGGCACCGGTATAGTGCGCCGTGAGGGGGCGGTGTCAGCGATTCTCGCCCAGCGTCTGGAGTACCCGCCGGGAACTCACTATCGGTATGCCGACGATGACTATCAACTGCTCGCAGCCATCATCGAAGTTGCGTCCGGAGACACCTGGGAACACTACATCGAGCGCGAGCTGCTAACTCCGGCGAAGATGCGATCAACCGGATTTCAGGGTACTGTCCTCGACTGGGGTCACAAGGGCGCCAACGGGATGCAGAGCACCGCGAAGGACATCTACCGGTGGGTCACCGCCATACACGAGGAAAAACTCTTCGGCCGCACTGAAAGCAAAGAGCTCGAATCGCCGTTGATGCATGTGCGCAGCGAGCCGCCGTTCGAGATCCACTACGGATATGGAACGCGGATCTACGTCAGAGGCGGAAAGGTTTCGGAGGTGATGCACTCCGGCAGTGGCGACGCGCGCAACACCAGCATCGCGCGCATCCTCGCCGACGGGACAGTCGTGGTGGTCCTTTCAAACTCCGGCCAGCGACACGGGACGACCTGGGCCTCCTACGTCGGGCAGCGCTTGGCCACCCGCAGATAGGAACGGCCGTTCAGGCCCCTCCGCGCCGATACTATCAGCTCGGGGTGGAGCGCCGCGATTCGTTTTCCGCCGCCAATCTTCCGTGCTGCGTATGAAGGGCGATGTATGTGGCGCTGTCCCACGCGTTATGGATGCCGACGAACAAAAGCAGCAACGCCGCACCGGCAATTCCGAACAGCGCGACCGCCGTGAAGCTCAAAAGAAATCCCGCTGCGAGGACCATCACTACGTAGGCGAGGAGTGGAAGAATGCAGAACCATATCCAGTCCTCCGGCACCGGCTTGTACTCGGTCGTCCGGTGGGCGCGGCGCAGGACGATCAGAGTGTAGACAATCCCAAGCGCGGAGCAGACCCAAATCGCGATCGCCGGCTCCGCGAGTCTCGGCCACGGAGCGCTCAGGATGGCCGCGACTAGCAGGACGACGCAAAAGTGCACGATCGTCGGCGTCGCAAAAGTGTTGATCTCGTGCTCGCCCGCGCGCTGACTCGACTCCGGGATGAGCGCCATTACGACGAATTGCAGGCCCGTCAAAGCGCCTGCTGAAGAACCGACGATGACGTAAAAGCTTTCCCAGAGGGAAAGGGTTTCGTGTGTTGGCATGGGTTGAATTGTATTTAGGCAGGACGGTGATGCCAGTCTGGCATCTCTGAACTCGCTACAACAACTGCAACTGCTCGCACCCGTCCAGTTGCCTTAAAGGCTTTTCCGCCGGCGTGTCGATTTACCCGCGGCCCGAACGACGATCTTATGTGAGCTCGTCAATCCCTGATTCAAAGCGCGGTTGGATACTCGGCGAGCAGCCGCTGCTGCCGGGTGTTCTCGACCATCAGGTCCACGACCTGAACGAGGTGCTCGCCGATCTGGCGCATGCCAATGCATTGCGCGCAGGAGTGGGCGCCCTCGAGGAGCATCGAAAAGAGGTTGGCGGCGAGAACGGGATCCTGGAAACCGGCAGCCTTGCAGAGCCGTACGACGCGTTTGTGCTCCCGGATCTTGTGATCCTGAATAACGCGCCTGGCCGGATGCTCCGGGTCAGGGAGTTCGGCGAGCGCATTGCCGAGCGCGGAGCCTCGCTCCTCCATCGCCCGGAGCTTGGCGGCGGTGCGGCGACTCCAGTCCTGGAGAAGCGCCTGCGGGTTCCCGACGTGTTTGGCGGTGAGATCCTTCCACTCCTCTTCCTTGTGCGCGACGATGCCGCGCACCCATTCCGCTATCAGCTCATCCTTCGACTCGAAGTAGCGATAGAGGGTCATCTTGTTGGTTCTGGCGGCTTCAGCGATGGCCTCGACGCCGACGCCACGAATTCCCTGCCTGTGGAAGAGATCACCTGCCGCAACCAGAATCCGTTCACGAACGGGCATGGCCGACCCGCGCTTCTTCGCTTTCGCGCCGTTCTTGTGAATATCTGTTTGCACGATAGGTTCTACCCCTTCTTGACTCCAATGTTACCGACCGGTAACATTGGGGTGCTTACGGATGTTACCGATCGGTAACATACTATGAACAATGATGCAGTGCTACAGTCAATTCCGAGCAGTCGCCTACCGCTAATGGAGTGCAACATGAGTTCCACCCTGTCACGCGCCAGATCCGCTTCCATCAGAATTCACAACGGCGGATGGACCGCCGCTGCAATCTTCACACTGTGCGCCGCCTGTCACAAAGACACCCCGCAGATGCAGGCGCCGCAGGTAACCGTAGCGCCAGCGATCGAGCGGGTCGTCACCGACTGGGACGAGTTCACCGGACATTTCGAAGCAGTCAATTCGGTCGAGGTGCGTCCGCGCGTTGGCGGGTTCGTACAGCGTATCGGATTCACTGAAGGCGCAACTGTCCATCAGGGCGACGTTCTGTTCGTCATCGATCAGCGCCCCTACGAAGCCGAAGTCTCCCGCGCCGAAGCGGTGCTCGCCGAGGCCCGCACTCGTAATCAGCTCGCCGGCATGGAAGTCGAACGCGCCAAGAAACTCGTCAACACCCAGGCGATCTCACGCGAGGAGCTGGACGCGCGTACGAGTGGCCAGGCCGAAGGCGACGCTCAGGTTCGCGCTGCCCAGGCTGCGGTGAAGCTGGCGAGATTGAATCTGGAATGGACGGTAGTGCGTGCCCCGATTTCGGGCCGCGTCGGACGAGCTGAGATCACGCCGGGAAATGTCGTTCAGGCCGGGGCTCCGTCGCCGACCTTGCTCACGACGATAGTCTCGCTGGATCCGATCTACGTCTATTTCGACACCGACGAGCAAGCCTACCTGAAGTACATGGGCACAGCGGCCGGTACAGCGAACGGACGGCCTGTACTGGTCGGTCTCGCCAACGAGAAGGGATTCCCGCACGAAGGCAGACTGAACTTCGTCGACAACCGCGTCGATGGCACTTCGGGGACGATCCGCGCTCGGGCGCTCCTTTCAAATCCCAATCGCGTCTTCACACCGGGTCTTTTCGCACGCGTGCGGCTCCTCGGCAGCGACCGCCACACGGCGACTCTCGTTCAGGATCAGGCCATTGGAACGGATCAGGACCGGAAGTTCGTGCTCGTCCTCAAGCCTGACACGACGGTTGAGTACAGACCGGTGGTTATCGGGCGCCTCTTCGACGGACTTCGCACAGTGGACTCAGGGCTCAAGCCCGGAGAGCGCGTCGTCATCAACGGCCTGATGCGGGTCCGGCCCGGAATGAAGGTCGCCGCCACCAATGCGGCTATGGTCGCCGAAAGCCCGACCCCGGCGCCAGCAGCGCGGTAACGACACAACCTTCTCCGAGCCAATCAAGTGCGATTTTCCAGATTCTTCATCGACCGCCCGATCTTTGCGGTCGTACTGTCGCTGGTGATCCTGGCGGCGGGCCTGATCTCGGTCCGCAACCTTCCGATCAGCGAGTATCCCGAAGTCACGCCGCCGACCATCACCGTTCGCGCCATTTATCCTGGCGCGAATCCAACGGTGCTCGCCCAAACCGTTGCCACACCGCTCGAAGATGCGATCAACGGTGTCGAGCACATGCTGTACATGACGTCGTCGTCCACCGCCGACGGCTCGGTGAGTCTGACCGTCACCTTCGAGATCGGCACCGACGTCGATCTGGCGCAGGTGCAGGTACAGAACAGAGTGGCGCAAGCGGTGGCGCGGTTGCCGGAGGAAGTGCGCGCGCTCGGTGTAATCACTGAGAAGCGCTCGCCAGACATCACAATGGTCGTCCACCTGTTCTCGCCGGACGGCCGCTATGACCCGGTTTATCTGCGCAACTACGCATTGCTCAACGTCCGCAACGAGCTGTCGCGAATACCCGGAGCGGGACAGGTAATCGTCTTCGGCGCCGGCGACTACGCGATGCGCGTCTGGCTGGATCCGAATCGCGTTGCATCGCACGGACTTTCAGCCGCCGATGTAGTACAGGCGATTCGGGAGCAGAATCTCCAGGTGGCAGCCGGCACCGTTGGCGCGCCGCCAATGAACGATCCGGTCGCCTACCAGCTCACCGTGAATGCACACGGACGCCTGGCCGACGAAACGGAGTTTGGAAACATCATCATTAAGACGGGCGCTGACGGTCAGGTTACCCGCCTGCGGGATGTGTCGAGGATCGAGCTTGGCGCCGGGACGTTTTCTCTGCGCGCATTGCTCGACAACAAAGCAGCCGTCGCCATTGTCATTTTCCAGGCACCGGGGTCCAACGCATTGGCCCTGTCGAGCGGCATTCGCGCCAGGATGGCGGAGCTCAAAACTCGTTTCCCTGAAGGAGTCGACTGGTCCGCGGTATACGACCCGACGCTCTTCGTGCGCGATTCGATTCGCGAGGTGATCTACACTCTGCTGCTGGCCACCCTGATGGTGGTCATCGTGGTGGTGCTCTTCCTACAGACGTGGCGGGCGTCGGTCATTCCGCTGGCCGCGGTGCCGATCTCGATCGTCGGAACGTTCGCCGTGATGCTGGCGACGGGCTTCTCGATCAACACACTGTCGCTGTTCGGAATGGTGCTCGCTATCGGCATTGTCGTGGATGACGCCATTGTCGTTGTCGAAAACGTGGAGCGGCACATCGAGGAAGGGCTGTCGCCGCTCGAGGCAAGTCACCGAGCGATGGAGGAGGTCAGCGGCCCGATCATCGCCATCGCCCTGGTGCTGTGCGCGGTGTTCGTTCCGGTCGCTTTCATAAGCGGCCTGACCGGACAGTTCTATCGCCAGTTCGCGCTCACCATCGCGTTCTCGACGCTCATCTCGGCGTTCAACTCTTTGACGCTGTCGCCCGCACTCGCGGCGGTGCTGCTCAAACCGCGCAATGCGCCGGCTGACGCGCCAACAAAGATCATGAACCGGTTGCTAGGCTGGTTGTTCGTACCGTTCAACCGGTTGTTCAGTCGCGGATCGGCGCGATACGGGCGAGCGGTGCAGCAAGTCACCCACCGGTCGATCGTCGCCCTTGCCGCGTACGGCATTCTCGTCCTCGTCGGAATTCTCGGTTTCGCCCGGGTCCCAAAGGGATTCGTGCCGAGCCAGGACAAGCGATTCCTCGTGGCAATCGCCCAACTTCCCGACGCCGCGTCGCTGGATCGGACCGAGTCGGTGGTGAGACGGATGACGGAGATTGCGCTCAAGGAGCCGGGAGTGGAGCACGCTGTCGAATTCCCCGGACTCTCGATCAGCTCGTTCGGACCCAAGCCCAACGCTGGCATCATTTTCATTGGACTCAAGCCGTTCGAGGAGCGCAAGAGCAAGGATCTGAAGAGCGGCGCGATACTGGCCTCGCTCAACCAGAAATTCTCCAGCATCCAGGACGCTTTCGTCGCCGTCTTCCCTCCCCCGGCCGTCAACGGCTTGGGTGCGATTGGCGGCTTCAAGATGATGCTCGAGGACAAAGCAGGTCTTGGCGACTCGACGCTCTATGCGACCGCACAAGCCGTGTTGGGGCGAGCGTACCAGACTCCGGGACTCGCCGGGCAGTTCTCCAGTTATCAGATCAACGTGCCGCAGCTATTCGCTGACGTAGATCGCGACAAGGTGAAGCAGCTCGACATCCGGCTCAACGACCTCTTCTCGACGCTGCAGATCTATCTCGGATCGCAGTACGTGAATGACTTCAACAAGTTCGGCCGTACGTATCAGGTCATCGCGCAGGCCGATGCGCCTTATCGATCCGGCGCGGAGAATATTACTCAGCTCAAGGTGCGCAATGGTCGCGGCGAAATGGTGCCCCTCGGATCAGTGCTGACGATGAAGCAATCGTACGGCCCCGACCAGGTCACCCATTACAACGGCTATCCAGCCGCGGACATCAGTGGCAGCGCGGCGCCGGGAGTGAGTGCCGGTGCGGCAGTGCAGACAATGGAAGCACTTACCAACGAAACTCTGCCAAACGGCGTCGGCTACGAATGGACCGAGCTCACCTATCAACAGAAGCTGGCAGGCAACACCGCGATCCTCGTCTTCCCGCTCTGCATTTTGCTGGTGTTTCTGGTTCTCGCCGCGCAGTACGAAAGCTGGTCACTGCCTCTCGTAATCGTTCTCATCGTTCCGATGTGTCTTGTGTCGGCGATCGCCGGCGTGTGGCTGACTCGTGGCGATAACAACGTCTTCACCCAGATCGGGCTTCTCGTGCTGGTCGGACTCGCATGCAAGAACGCGATCCTGATAGTCGAGTTCGCGCGCGATCTCGAGCGAAAGGGTGCGGATCGGTATACGGCGGCGCTCGAGGCGGCGAAGATCCGACTGCGTCCAATTCTGATGACGTCCTTCGCCTTCATCGCCGGCGTCGTTCCGCTGATCGTTGCCAGCGGTGCCGGCGCGGAGATGCGCCGGGTGATGGGAATCGCCGTGTTCTCCGGAATGCTCGGAGTGACGTTCCTGGGCCTCGTGTTCACCCCGCTCTTCTATGTTCGCATCCGCGGTCTTGTCGACAGACATCCAGACAGACACCTCGACAAGCCGGTGGCAATTCCTGACGACGTACAACCAATCCACACCTGGCGCCCGGCGTTGGCGGTGGAGAAAGAGGGTGGCAGTCATGTATAAAGTTCTCATTGCGACGAGTGCACTCCTGCTCGGCGCGTGCGGTGGCACACCGGCGTATCGCACTTCGGAAGTTCCCGTGCCCGCGTCGTACACTCTCGGCACCGCGGCGCCGGGCGCGGCTGACGGCCGTGCCGTTTCGCCAGCGGAGGACGCGTCCTCGAGCATGGTTCGCGTAAGCGCCGCTCTGTCGACTCCCTTCTGGACGGAGCTGGGCGACACGACCTTGGCGAAACTGGTGCGTGAAGCACAGCGCGCCAACATGGACGTGCGCATTGCCGAGTCGCGGCTGACCGGTGCCCGCGCTGCCAAGCATCTCGCCGCACTGGACCTGATTCCTACGATTACGGGAACTGGGAGCACGCAGGTAACCCAGCTTTCGACCGCCGTCACACCCGGGCTCAGCAGACTTCCTACTCAGACCTACTGGGACGCCGGATTCGATGCGTCGTGGGAAGTCGATATTTTCGGCCGTGTCAGCCGCAATGTGAAAGGAGTGGGCGCTCTCGCGGAAGCGTCGCAGCACGGTCTCGAGGACGTGCAGGTGAGCGTCGCCGCCGAAGTGGCCCGCACTTATTTCGATTTGCGCGGCGCGCAGCGCCAGCTTGCAGTTTCGCAGCAGTTCGCGGCGACGCAGCGGAAGATCGTGAAGCTCACCGAGGACCGTCTGGCCGCTGGCCGAGGGACGGCGTTCGACACCGAGCGCGCGAAGTCCGTGCTTTACCTCGCGCTGGCGGCGACGCCGCGCCTTGAATCGCAGATCGCCATCGACAAGAACAGGCTGGCGGTCCTAATGGGTCGCGCGCCCGACGCATTGCCTGCCGCAGCTCTCGACTCAGGCTCGCTTCCAAAACTCCCCGACACACTCTACGTGGGCTCGCCCGAGCAGCTCGTCCGCCGGCGACCTGATGTCTTGCGCGCCGAGCGAGAGCTCGCTGCCAGCGCACTGTTCGTAGGTGGAGCGCGCGCGGAGTATTTGCCGAAGGTGACATTGAGCGCGCGCGCCGGTTACATGGCCGCGTCGCTTGACTCATTGTTCAAGTCGAACAATTCGAGACTGCTGTTCGGACCGGTGCTGACGATCCCGCTGTTCGATGTCGGAAGGGTGAGGCAGCGCGTAGAGGTCGCCGAGGCTGGTCAGGATCAGGCGCAGGCGACCTACAACGCTACCGTGCTCCACGCGTTGGAGGAAAGCGAGGCGTCGCTCGTGACCTACGATCGTGCGCACGCCACTCTGGCGATTCTCGAGGACGCGGTGAAATCCAGCGCGAAGGCCGCCGACCTCGCGCAGCAGCGCTTCGAGGCGGGCCTGACTGATCTGCTGCAGGTGCTGGACGCCGAGCGAACGCTGCTCGATTCGCAGAACCAGCTCGTGCAGGGACACACCGCGGCAGCCACGGCTTTGGTTGCGGTTTACAAAGCAGTTGGGGGGACGTGGCCGATCAAGTAGTCTGAGCGCTCTCAACTTGAAGGGTCTTAACCGCAACAGAACGGTTGCAGTAAATGCTTTGAGCTTCGACATGCCGGAAGCGCAGTTAACGACAACCACGGGGTAGTAATGAATTGGTACGGAGTGCTGAAGTACATCCACGTTCTCTCAGTGGTGATCTGGCTCGGCGGCCTCACCGGCCTCGTCATCGCGCTCTGGAAGGTTGCCAGAGAAAAGGATCGTGCGCTGCTGGCAGTCTTTCTGAAGCAAACCCTGGCGTATGCTCAGGGAGTCGCTGGCCCAGCCGCGGGGTTCGTTCTTCTCACCGGGCTCACCATGGTTTGGCTCGGCAACATCGGCTACAACACGTTCTGGGTCTGGTTTGGTTATGCCGGAGTGCTGGTGCAAGGCGTGTTCGGAGGACTTGTCATTAGAAAACGCGCTATAGAGCTGCTCGCGTTAACATCAGAACAGTCGGCCGAAGAGGCCGCGCTCGCTGTTGCTTTCCAGCGTCTGCGGAACGCTCAGCTGATCTACCTGATCCTGTTCGCCATCATCATCGCCGGAATGGTGATCAAGCCAACCCTGTAAGTTTTCGAAGGTGATGCCGCGTATGCACTCGCGGCATCACTCTACGCCCCGATAGATTGGCTTAGCGCATGCCGGCAACTCCTTTCCACTTCGGGCCCGGCCTTCTCGTCAAGGCGGCCGCACCGCGTCAGTTCTCCGTCGCGGCGTACTCGGTCACGCAGATCGTGATCGACATCGAGTCGGGCTACCATCTGCTGCGCGGCGATTATCCCGTACACCGCCAGGCACACACCTTCCTGCTCGGCGGCTTGATCGGCCTTTTGTGCGGACTAATCGTGTCCCGTGTCGGCATCCGTCTCCTCCGGCCGCGAGATGCGATTCCGGAAGCCCTCGGCGCGGAAATCCGAATGCCGATCGCTGCGGCGAGCGGTATCTTCGGCGGGATCCTTCACTCGGTGCTCGACGGAATAATGCACCCGGACATTCGTCCGTTTCGGCCTTTCACGGACGCCAATCCGTTGTACGGGTTGGTGAGCGTGCGCACGATTTATCTCATCTGCATTATCACCGGCCTCGTCGGCGCAGCTCTTCTACTGGCATGGGAACGACGAGCGAGACGATTCTAGCCCGGGGGCGAGTGAAAGAGGCCGCGAAAGAGCCGACAAGTCTCCTTCACGACTTCACCGCCCAGCAGCACTCCAACGTTTTCATGCGCGCCTTTTCGTTCGGGACGAATCAACTTCCGACGACGGCCGAGAAGGAATCGCAGCTCGCGGACCGGGTGCTGCTTGTCGATGACATCGGATTGATCTTCCAACTGCGGGAGCGAGAGCACAAAGTGGTCGCGAAGTCCGGAGATCTCGAGAAGTGGGTCAGCGGACAGGTGGTGCGAAAAGGAGTCAGACGGGTCCAGGCCACGCGCGAATTGCTTTCCAGCTATACGAGTCTCTCGATCGTCAATGCCTTCGGTCAACGCATGACGGTAACTCCGTCGAAAGCGGACCGGCTGGTAGGCATCGTCATCTATCGTGTTCCGCCGAAGTCCCGACCTTTTCGCGCCGCGCGGTTCAAGCAATACCGAAACGGCGGGTTCGTGCACATCCTGCGCGACACCGACTACTTCGAGATCTGCCAGCACTTCGTGACGCCGGCCGAGCTCGTGGAGTATTTCGCGTTCCGGCGAGACATTCTGCTTGGCTGGGATCCGCCTTCTACCGCCGTGAGTGAGACGGCGCTGATCGGTCAGTATCTGCTCGAGGATTTCTCGTCGCCGCCGAACTCGAGTCTCGAACGCGCGGCTCGATCGCGTGGAGGGGCGACGGCCAGCGAATTCTCGTTCGTGCTGGACAACCTCGCGGCCGAGCTGTCTACGCACGATGAAGAGGAGGAAGACGACGAAGAGGACGACCCGCATTACGACGAGACCGCTTCCCATCATGATGCGACGACTCACAGTTATGAGATATTAACCGAGCTGGCGTTACTGGGGTGGTATGACTTGCGCGCGCTCAAACAACAAATACGGACCGCACTCGAAGCGGTAAGGGCCAACAGGTTCGAGCAACCGCTGCGCATCATCTCCACACGACGGCGGTGTGGGTTCCTGATAGTCCCGCTGATGCGAGAGTTCCTGGAGCGATCGCTGGAAGCGCTCGATAGCCTGGCGATGGCGTCGAAGCACGAGCTCGACCTTAAAAGGCAGGTCGGCATCGGAATGTGGCAGAGCAGCGAGTTCGTCGATGTCGAGTGGGTTTTCCTGGAAGGCGATAACCCGCCAAACCCGGCGTTGGACCAGCGACTCGCGCGCAGCTACCCATTCCGCCGGGCCAGCGAACGCCGGATGCCGCCAATTTTCACCTGACACGAGGGGCACTTGCACCGCGACAGCAGGGAACAAAACGTACATACGAACGGTTCAATACAGACTGGAGCATCACCCATGAATCGCTTTCTCAACTACGCCGCCATCATGATCATCCCCGTCGCAATCCTGCTATTCGCAGCCAGACTGACAAGCGGTGTTTCCCACGCAGCGACTGCGCCGGTCGCCGAACCTGCAGTGGGTAGCGAGCTCGCCCCCTTCGCAGCCGAAGACACAGCGGTCTTCGCGGGTGGCTGCTTCTGGGGAATCGAAGCGGTGTTCGACCACGTCAAAGGCGTAAGGCGCGCAATCTCCGGGTATGCAGGCGGGACGCTGGCGAACCCGTCCTATGAGCAGGTGAGCACCGGCGACACGGGTTACGCGGAATCGGTCGAGGTGATCTACGATCCTTCCGTCGTATCCTATGGTAAGCTGCTGCAGATCTTCTTCTCGGTGGCGCACGATCCAACAGAGCTGAATCGTCAGGGGCCCGACCACGGCACGCAGTACCGCTCGGCGATTTTTTATCGCAACGACCGACAAAAGCAGGTTGCTGACAGCTACATCAAGCAGCTGACCGCCGCCAAGACGTTCTCGGCGCCAATTGTGACCCAGGTTGCCAAGCTCCCTTCGTTCTACGCCGCCGAGGATTACCATCAGCACTACCTGGAGCAGCATCCGAATCAGCCCTACATCGTCATCAATGACAAGCCGAAACTCGTGGCGCTGAAGAAGCAGTTTCCGGATATCTACTTCGAGTGAGTCCTGCCGACCGGCAGCACGAAACCTCCGACCGACCTGCGTCGTAGGACTAGAAAAGCCACTCCCAGGGAGCGACCGGTGAAACTCAGCAACGCCGCCAGAGTGCTGGCGACTTTTTCAATCGCAGCCAGCCTGGCAGTGCCGCTGTTTGCGCAGGACACGTCTGGCATCCACGTCTCTGTCCACGTGCCGGACTCCGTCGCGCATGTGGTCGACAGAGAAACGGCGGATCATGCGCGCTTCGCGATCGTCAGTCGGGACGGACAGGCGTCGCTCCTGTTGATGGATACAACGATCGTGGTGCAGATGACGGATCGCGGCCTGGCGCGGATGAACGCGCGCGAAGCGACTGACACAATAAAGAGCGCCGCGACCAAACTCTTTGCGCGGATGGCCCTGGGAGCGCTGGTTCCTTTCTTCGATCACGGGATCGCCTACCACCTCCGTGATCTGGCTGACGCGAAGTATGAAGATCGCCGGCTCCAGCTGATTCGCGGCAACGGCGACGAAGTTTTCCGCGACGTAGAGATCGGCAAAGGTCCGCTCATGGAGAGCTTTCCCCCCGCTGACGCCGAGGCGTTTGCCGCGCATGCGCGTGCCGCGAGGGCACGTCTCGGACGGTAGCGCCTGTAGAATTGCGGTAGCCGAATCCGCTTAGCTTTACCGCATGGAAATCCAGTTACTGGTCGTTCCTTACGATTCGGCGAATCGTGGCGCCCGAATGGGCGCGGGCCCCGAAGCGCTTCTCGCCGCCGGCCTGCCACAAGCGCTTCGCGACGCGGGACATGACGTGCACGTCAAGCTCGCCGAGCTTCCCGCGGATTCCTGGAAGGCTGAGATCGGAACCGCCTTCGAGCTAATGCGGATGATCTCCATCGCAGTACGAGAAGCCCGCGAAGTCAACAGGTTGCCGATCGTGCTGGCGGGAAACTGCAACACCGCCGTGGGTACGCTCGCCGGATTGGGCAACGCTTCGACAGGAGTCGTCTGGTTTGACGCCCATGCGGACTTCAACACGCCGGAGACCACCGCCAGCGGCTTTCTCGATGGGACTGCAGTCGCGATGCTTACCGGTCGCTGCTGGAAGACTATCGCCGCGACGGTGCCCGATTTTCAGCCGCTCTCCGACCAACAAGTGTGTCTGGTCGGCACCCGTGACATTGATGCTCTGGAGCACGCGCTGCTCGACGAATCGAACGTCAGCGTCGTAGAATCACGTGCGCTGCGTGCGGGGCTGCGACGCGCACTCAGCTCGGTCAACGAGCACGTCGATCAGGTTTACGTTCATCTGGATCTCGATGTAATCGACTCCGACGTCGCTTCAGCCAATACGTTCGCGGTCGCCGGTGGCCTCACCCTGGACGACATGGACTACGCGCTGTCGGAAATCGCGCAGACCCTTCGCATCGCCGGAGTTGCGCTCACCGCATACGATCCCGCCGCGGACACCGATGGAGCGGCGGCCGCCGCGGCCATTCGGCTGGTTTGCACTGCTGCAGCACTCGCCCGCGAGTCGTAGATTCTGGGCGGCCCACCCGCCTCTAGAACAACTCACGGAGGAATCGCAATGCACCCGTTTCCGGCGATCAATTACCTCGCAGTGCTGGTAGCAGCAATCGTCATCTTCGTCCTCGGCGGTCTGTGGTATTCGCCGATGCTGTTCGCGAAACGCTGGATCGCGCTCCAGAACAGAACCGAAGAACAAATGCGAGCGCAGGCCGCCGCGTCCAACATGCCGCTGATGTACCTCGCGGCTTTCGTCTGCGCATTTCTTCAGGCGTTGGTGATGACGGCGCTCATCGGACACATCGGCGCCGGCAATCCGATAGGCGCGCACCACGGTGCCATACTCGGCTTTTTTCTCTGGCTCGGTTTCGTCGCGAGCACCAGTTACGCCACCGCTCTGTTCTCCGGCAAGCCGAAGCAGCTCTGGCTCATCGATTCGCTGTACAACCTCGTCTCTTTCATGCTCGCGGGAGCAATTCTCGCAGTGTGGAGATAAACGAGTTCCGTTAACCGGAGGATGGTAATGGTCACATCGCACGGACACAGGGCGGCGGCAATCGTGGCCGCGGCAATGTTTTTCGCAGCAACCGCAGCGTCAGGACAGGCTGCAAAAGCCAAGGCAAAGGGAACCTCGGCCAAGGCGAGCTTTAAACTGAGCGCGCCTGATCTCGAATCGAAGGGGCGCATCACCGCTGCACACGTCTTCAACTCGTTTGGATGCTCGGGCCAGAACATCTCGCCCGCGCTCAACTGGTCGAATGCGCCTGCGGGAACGAAGTCGTTCGCCGTAACCGCGTATGATCCTGATGCGCCGACGGGCAGCGGTTGGTGGCACTGGGTGATGTACAACATCCCGGCATCGGAGACGGGTCTGGCGGCGGGCGTGGGCAACGGACGCAACGCGCCGAAAGGAAGCCAACAGGGGATGACCGACTTTGGCACCAAGGGGTACGGCGGGCCTTGTCCGCCCGCCGGCGACAAGCCGCACCACTATCACTTCAAAGTTTACGCGCTCAAGGTCGACAAGCTCGACGTTCCGGGCAACGCGACTTCGGCGATGGTCGGCTTCAATCTCAACGCGAACAAACTGGCGACAGCGACGGTTACTGGGCTCTACGGCCGGTAGTTGAATCGGCGACCGGCTTGAGGATATCCCGTGTGTTGACGTAGAAATTTTCGTCGACGCGGAAATCCTCAGGCCGGTCCAGTTTCACTGCAGATGATTTCCAGGTCTCGGTCGGACGGATCCATCCAAGCTTGCCGGTCGTGGTCGTCACCTTGACGGGCATCGCAAATCCGCGGACGACGTTGGTCCACCTGTACGAAAGCTTCTGCCCCTCGAGCTTGTACTCGAGAACGGGGATCGTGGCGGTTCGCAGATATTCGTCGAAGACCTTGCTCAGATTCATGCCCGACTCACGGCTGATGTAATCCTCGACCTGTTTGCCAGTCACAGTCTGGTGCCAGAATGTCTTATTGAGTCCGCGGAGGATGCCGCGCCACCGTGTGTCGTCGTCGACGAGTTGGCGAATGGTGTGCAGCATGTTGCCGCCCTTGTCGTACATGTCGCCGGAGCCTTCCGCGTTCACGCCGTAGGCAGGGATGATCGGCTTATCGTTCCGAACGATCTTGCGCTGGCCGATGGTGTATTCGGCGCCCGCTTTTTTCCCCTGCTGGCACTCGGTGAAAAGCCCCTCGGCGTAAGTGGCGAAGCTCTCGTGGATCCACATGTCCGCCTGGTCCTTCATCGTGATGTTGTTGCCCCACCACTCGTGCGCGCTCTCATGGATGATGATGAAATCCCAGAGGAGTCCGTGCCCAGTCGCTGACCGATCGCGACCGAGGTAGCCGTTCAGGTAGTGATTCCCGTAAGCGACGGCGCTCTGGTGCTCCATGCCGAGGTGTGGAGTCTCGACGAGCTTGTAGCCGTCCTCGTACCACGGGTAGGGACCGAACCAGCTCTCGAAGCACTGAAGCATCGGCTTCACCTGCTGAAACTGCTTTCTCGCGGTGTCGACGTGATAATCGATCGGGTAAAAGTCGAGGCTGAGATTTCCCTTCTCGCCCTGATAGGTGTCACTGAAATGCGCGTAGTGTCCGGCGTTGACGGCGACGTCGTAATTGTTGATCGGATTCTTCACGAACCACTCGTGGGTGGTGCTTCCATCCGCATTTGCCGTGGTGTTGCGCAGCCGCCCGTTCGACACATCGAACAGAGAATCGGGCATTGTGATCGCGATTCGCTGGCTGTCCGGCTCGTCGGCGAGCAGATCCTTGTTCGGCCACCAGACGCTGGCGCCAAGTCCTTCGTTGGCGGTGACGACCCATTTGCGGCCGAGACTGTCGGTAGCCCAGACGAATCCGCCGTCCCACGGGGGACGAGTGGCGACTGTTGGTTTGCCGTGATAGTAGACCGAGATCGTTTTTCTCGCGCCCGCCTTCTGGGGCGCGACGAGCGTGACGAAGAACGCGTTGCTGTCGCGACGCGCGCTCAGCTCGACTCCGTCCTGCACGATGCTGTCTACAACGAGCGGCAGCTGCAGATCGATCTGCATCTCCCGCGCGGGCTTGATGACGCGGTAGGTGATAGCGTTGTGGCCGACGATGCTGCTGTCAGTCGGATTTACTTTGACGTGGAGATCGTAGAAAGTCGCATCCCACCAGGAGCGCTGGGGCGTGTTCGAGCCGCGGATGGTGTCGGCGTGAGTGAATACGGTTTGCGTTTGGGCAGAGATGTTCGAGGCGCTTAAGACTAAGAGGCCACATACGACTACCGGCCAGAGGCCGTCGGCGGGTCGTTTCACTATCGCGCTCCTCCGATCTGGTACTCTTTCGGTGGCTCCGCTCCGAGGAGATTCTTGACGAAATAGTCCCACCTGCGGCGCACCATGTACGGCTCGTTTCCAAAGCCGTGAGCGCGGTTCGGAAGCAGCAGCAAATCGAAATCCTTGTTTGCGCGAATCAGCTCGTTGACGACGAGTAGCGTGTTGTAGGGCGGGACGTTGTCGTCCGTCGTTCCGTGGGCGAGGAGTAGCTTGCCTTTCAGATTCTTCGCATTGATCTGGTTCGCCTCGGGCGCATAGCTGTCCGAGCCATCCGGCGCGCGCGTCAGCAATCCCTGGTAACGCTCACCCCAATCGTCCTCGTACTCGCGCTGATCGTGATTACCGGCCTCGGAGATTCCGACTTTGAAGAAATCCGGGTACCGGAACATCGCGTCGGCGGCGGCGAACCCACCGCCCGAGTGTCCATAGATGCCGGCACGATTTATATCGATGTAGGGAAATCGCTGGGCGAGCTCCTTCATAGCGGCGACCTGATCGGGCAAAGTGTTATCGCCCATCTTGGCGTAGTAGGCGTCGTGAAACGACTTCGATCTCCACGGCGTGCCCATGCCATCGATCTCAACCACCACGAAGCCGAGCTCGGCGAGCGCCTGCGCATCGCCACGGGCAGGAGAGAAGCTGCGACCGCCGACGCTACCCGTCTGCGGACCCGGATAGATGTGATTGACGATCGGATATTTTCTCGACCGATCGAGATTCGTCGGCACGTACATCAGACCGTAGAGATCCGTCTTGCCGTCGCGAGCCTTGACAGTGATCGGCATCGGCGGCTTCCAGCCGGTCGCGGTCAGACGTGAAATGTCCGCTGTTTCGAGCGTCGTGAGCCGCTTGCCGTCGAGATCGCGCACTACCGTGACTGGAGGGACCTCGGGTCGCGAATAGCTGTCCAGGAAATACTGGCCCGACGGCGCGAGCGAGATGTCGTGATCTGCATCTTCCGGCGTGAGCAGGGCGAGGCCCGTTCCGTCCATGCGGATTTTGTAGAAATCCCGGAAATAAGGATCGCGACCGCGCTCCTTTGCGTTGCCGACGAAATAAATCGTTCGGCTTTTTTCATCGACCCGCCGGATCTGGCCGACGTTCCCCTCACCGTTGGTGATCTTGTTTTTTTGCTGGCCGGTGCCGAGGTCGTAGAGATAGAGCTGACCCCAGTCATCGCGCTCCGAGAACCAGATCACTTCATTCGAGGCCGGTAAAACGCGCCAGTTCACCGCGCCGTTTCCAGATTCGTATTGGGTCGCAACGTCTTCGCGCAACACATCCCGCACGGCTCCGGTACTCGCGTCGGCAACGCGCAGCACTTCGTGCTTGTGGTCGCGCGATGTGGACACGAACGCCACATGCGATGCATCCGGATACCATTGCACGTCGGTCCAGCCTTCGCCGTTTCGGCAGACCACATGATCGCACAGCGTCGATCGATGTGCATCCGGCGGCATCTGCAGCCTGGTGACTCGCGGAGCATCGACATCAATCACCACTCGCTGGATCATGGCGATCACGCTGTCGCCGGGCAGAGGATACTTCCACGCCTGCAGCTCCGGATGACCGACCTTGGTGGTGACGAGATACATATCGCCGACGTTCCGCTCATCCTGCTGGAAAGTGGCAATCCGGCGCGAGTCCGGGGACCAGACCATCACAGGTCGATCGCTTCTTACCCAGCCGGCGTTGTCGGTGGCGTAGCCGAAATCCTTTTGACCATCGCTGGTGAGCTGCGTTTCGCGGCCGGTCGCGACATCGCGCATCCAAAGATTAAAGCCGCGAATGAACGCCGCTTTTTTTCCATCAGGTGAGATCGACTCGGGCCGTCCTCCACCCCCCCGTTGTCCGGGCATGAGACGGCTAACCTCACGCGGGTCGAGCGCTCCCCCGCAACGATCCGTCTCGGGGCTGCAGACGACGCGCGTGCCTTTCGACGGATCGACGAGGATGAACTGGCTGCCGCCGCCGCGGGCCGGACTGCGATAGCCAATCCGTTCGCCACTCAGCCAAACCGGCTGCGTGACGACTCCAGACACGAGAGGAATGACGCTCTCACGAAGAAACTTTTCCGCGCGCGCGTAATCGGCAGCGGTTACGGTAGGTGCCTGCTGCGCAGCCGCGGACAACGAGAACAGCGCGATCGCCATGGTGAGAATCGCATAGCCACCCAGACGTGTTTTGCACATCGTCAGTTACCAGTCGGTGTTATGACCGACGGGTCGCGCGGCCAGACGTTGTCACCTGCATTCCGGTCGGGAAATCTGTCGTTCGGATCAAGTGTGATTTTCGTGATGGGCCGGGCTCCGAAATCCAGATTGGCGACAAAAGTGCGACTTCCGCCAAACCACACATCAGCGGGGTAGGTGACGATCGCGGTGTTGGCATCTACCATTTTGCTGTTCGCGATTGGTTTGATGGCCGCACCGCTCGGAGCAAACTGCACCTTCAGAATGATTGGGGATGGCATCTCGCCGTCCTGGCGCACGGTTACCAGTGTTCGGCCGCCGGTGGTGCGGACGCCCTGAATCGATTCATCGACTCGCTCGGTGGTGAAGAGCCAGTAGTACCAGAACCACCCCAGGTCCTGATGCAGCGCGTTGTCCATGAAGAACGCGTAGTCCCAAGGGGACGGATGCTTGAATCGCCAAACCTTTGCGTAATCGCTCATCGCCCGCCACACAGCCGAATCGCCGACGACACCGCCGAGGGCAGAAAGCATGAGCGGCGCTTTTCCGTAGGCCTGGAATCCGTACATCGGGCCCGCGAAGTTGCCGTCCCACATCAGCGGCGGCTCCATCTCATTTCCGCTCACGGAACCGTAGGACATCCCGAGGCTATCCAGCACGTACGGCTTCCCGGCGATGTCGGCGTCCGAAAGAATGTTCATGTACTGATTGAAGCCTTCGTCCATCCAACCGTACCATGTCTCATTGACGCCGACCATCATCGGCCACCACTCATGTCCGACTTCGTGATCGGCAGCGAATACGGCGGACATGATGAACATCGGATACTCCATTCCCAGCTCGGGGCCGTCGACCATGGTGAGCTGCGGGAAGGTGTACGGCATCCAGAGCTTCGAGTAATACTCGAGCGCGTGCTGGACGACGTGCGGGCCTTCGGCGAAAGCCTGCGCGTGTCCCGGCAAATACATGATGTTGAACGGCACGGCACCGCGCGCCGGGATGTTCGCATGACCGGCGTCCCACACGAATTGATTAGCCGTCGCCCAGGCGAAATCTCCAACGGTGTCCGCAACGAAGTGCCAAACGAGTCTGCCGTTCGTTCCGGAAGCTGTCGCCTTCCCCGCGCCACGCTCCGCGGCGGTAACGATTCTTACTGTGGAGTCTGACTGAAGCACGCGCGACAAGCGCTCTCTCGCGGTCGGAGTCAGCACCTCTGCCGGATTCTGGAGGACGCCGGTTGCTCCAACTATCCACCCCGATGGAACATCGATGCTGACATCGAAATGTCCGAAGTTGTTATAGAACTCTCCGTCGCCCATGTACGGATCGGTGTCCCATCCCCGCAAGTCGTCGAAGACGGCGACGCGTGGGTACCATTGCGCGACCTGATAGAGCGTGTCGGCCCAGCGTCCCATGCGATATCCGCGGCCTTCGAACCGTGGAACCTTGAAGCTCCAGTCCGCCTCGACCGTTCCGCTGCCATGGGCAGGAATCGGCGCCGGCAGGCGAATGCGAGCCGAGGTCTCACGGAGAACCTGCGATAATGGCGTCGTGCGGCGGCGCGTGTTGGGAATTGAATCCCCGCGTGTGTCAGCCACCGGCAGTGGCTGGCCGTTGACGGCCAGTCGCGAGACGATCATGCCGTTGGTGACATCATCCATTCTGGGAGGAACGCGCGGGGCGTCCGCTCTGAAGACGTTCTGGTCCAGTCGCAGAACAACAGAGCTCATCGCCGAGTCACTGTTGTTGCGAAAGGTGACTACTTCATGACCGGAAACTGTCTGGGTCGCTGAATCCAGGCGCGCGGTGATCTTGTAATCGGTCCATAGCTGCCAGTAATTGCGCCCCGGACGCCCTGTCGAATCACGTGTGCCCGCTGCAAAGGCTCGCCGAATCATGTTGGTCATCGGTATGTCGCGCCGGACTGCGCGCTCCGGAGCCCTGACGACGGCTCCGGCCTGGGCGCGGGTCGACGGCGGAGGAGCAGTCGCGGTGGCCTGCGCCGACAAGTCGTGCGCTGAGACGAGGAGCAACAAACCGGCGACGCACATCAGCATTCGTTCTTTCATTCTCGCTCCACTGGGGTCACGATCGGTGGGCCGACTGCTCCCGCCGAAGTTACGGGTGAGACAGAAAAGTAGTTGAGAGTGCGGCGGTAGCGTATCATTCGACCTGGCAGTCGAATATGGAGTGACGGATGGATTTTGACCTCGAAGAAGCTATTCCGATTCTCGAGCGCACGCCTTCGGTGATCTCGGAGTTGCTTTGCGATCTACCGGAGAAATGGACGCGTGTCGACGAAGGGCTGGACACCTGGAGCCCGCGCGAGGTCGTCGCGCATCTTATAAACGGTGAACAGACCGACTGGATTCCCCGGGCGCGAATCATTCTCAGGCAGGAAAAATATCGCCGATTTGAGCCATTCGACCGGTTCGCCGACATCAAGACACCGCGTCCGCTGCGCGACCTGTTGTCTGAATTCGAAACTTTGCGCGCCCAGAACGTCGCGACGCTGCGCGGCTGGAACCTCAAAGAGAAGGACATGGAGCTGACTGGCGAACATCCCGAGTTCGGCGACGTGACGATGCGCCAGCTCCTCGCAACCTGGGTGGTCCACGATCTGTCGCACATCGCACAGATCACGCGGACGATGACGCGGGCGTACACAGAAGCTGTCGGACCGTGGACGGCTTACTTCAGGGTTCTACAACGCGATGTGAGGCAATAACCGATGCGCTATGTCATGAGTCAGAAGCTCTTTTCCCTTGCGGATTCCTTCTCGATCAAGGACGAGACCGAAAAGGACGTGTATTTCGTGAAAGGCAAGCTGTTCAGCTTCGGCGACAAGCTTTCCTTTCAGGACACTGAAGGGAACGAGCTCGTGTTCATCGATCAGCGGCTCCTCAACTGGGGGCCGACCTATGAGCTGTGGCGCGGCGCCGATCTGCTCGCGGTAGTCAAGCGCGAGCTTTTCTCGTTCATCCATCATCGCTTCACCGTCGACGTACCGGGTCCCGATGATCTCGAGGCAGAGGGCAATTTCCTGGACCGTGAGTACACCTTCACTCGTGGAGATCGCGTCGTTGCCACGGCGTCCAAGAAATGGTTCAGCTGGACTGACACTTACGGGATAGATGTCGCCGACGGAGAGGATACCGTTCTCATTCTCGCCAGCGCGGTCGTTATAGACATGGTATGTCATAGCGACCACCGGCGTCATTAGATGCAGAGTGCCCCTGTGAAGAGGGCTGTCTCCACAGGGGCCGCGTGTAGGTCAGAGCGTCTGCGATCGCTCGGGGTGCGCTAGCTCAGCGGCACGAAGGCCGTTTGCATGGTGCTACGAACTATCAGACACCTACGTGCTCGTAAGGGTTTATTGTTTCAGCATGACTCCAGAATTCCCTTACGCGACCCATCTCGATGTCAGGTATCCGCCGCTGGAAGTCATCGACGGTCCTGCTTTAATAGACGCGGTGCGCGACGAGTGGTACAACCAGACCTTGTGCAAGGTCAACGATTCCGTCGTCAGGCTCGGCGTCGTCAAAGGCGAATACCACTGGCACAAGCACGACGATCTCGATGAGTTTTTCTATGTGGTCGAAGGAAAGTTTCTCATCGACCTCGAGGATCGCACCGTCGAGCTCTCCGAACGGCAGGGCTTCGTGGTGCCGAAGGGCATCGTCCATCGCACGCGCGCGAACGAGCGCGCGATCATCCTGATGGTCGAAGGAGCGGCGATCGTCCCGACCGGCGACTGACTCGCCAGTCTTCCGCTTCGCAGCTATCGCGCTCCGAACCGGAAGTCATGCTCCAGGACGAGCGTGGCCGGTACCACCAGGCGGTCCTCGAGTGTGTTGCGACCAGCGATTCCAACTTTCGCCGTTATCTGCGCGCCACGAGTGAGGCCGCACATCAGATATGATCCGTCGCTGTTGGTGTTCGTCTCAACAGTGCGTTGCTGATTCGTCGAAACGAGTCGACCGTTCTGCTCGACCCAGTTGATCTCCCACGATGCCCAAACGTGCGCGCCTCCAATCGGCTTCCCTGCCGCATCGACCACGTAACCGGCCATCAATCCCTGCGCCTCGGTTCCCGTCTCGTTCCGACCACAAAGGCGTCCGCGCAAAGTTGCGTAGGAAGGAACCAGCACCAGCGCCTGACCACGAGCACCAGGCGGAATCGAAATGATCTGCTTTCTCTCGGGGACGCGGAACAGTTTCAGGCGTGGATGCTCGAACACCAGGGTGTCATTCATCGCGCCATCGACAGTCAGCTCGAAGCGGCCGCCAGAGTTAGTCGTAGTTCTGAATTTTCCACCAGCGAGCGAGACTATGACCCCGGGCAATGCCCTGCCTGTGGTACTGTCAAACACCACCCCGACGATCGACGAGTGATTCTCGGTCGACGGTGAATCGACGTCCGCGACATTTTCTGTCGTTGCTGACGCGTTGCGTGCCGTCGCCCCGCTGCCCGCTGGCCGCGCCGCACCACCCACTTCCTGATAGCCGAGCAGACTGTCGTGAGAAGGGATGCGTGGATCGTTTGAAGCGACTCGCACTACTCGCGGCATTCTGATGTACCAGCGCGGCACAATCCACTGCCCGCTCGGCAACTGCTGAAATTCGAGGCGGCCGGTAGTGCGCGCTACTCTCAGCGGAATCGGAAGATTGATGTAATCGAAATTGAGAGAGCGCAGCGTATTGTCCTTTGGATCCAGCCACAGCACGCCTGTCAGCTCGGGCAGACCCGCAACGCGCGCCGGCTTGAATTCGAGTCCGGTCAGTCCCATCTCGGCGCCATAGCCGCGAATTGCCGCGTAGCAGTGTGATTTCACGAACTGATCGGAGAGAATCGTTGCCGCATCGGGCGCTCTATAGACTTCGGTGCTCGACGCGTCACCGCGTCGAGTCGTGTCTATCTGATCCCATGAGATCCCCAACGCGGGACGACGCGCGATGCGTGGCCGTTGTTCCACGTGCTCGGCGACGATTCCGAGGTTCCGATCGAGCGCGCGCTCATATATGTCGACATCGAGCGGCACGAGTCCCTGCGCTTCGGTCATGGCGCTTGCCGTTAGCGCCTTCCTGATCTCAGCCCACAGGTCGCCGGCGGCGGTGCCTGGGCCAGTGAGCAGCTGGCAGGCAGTCTCGTTGTGCGCGACCACGGTGGATGGATTTCTTGTCGGAGCCATCGCCGCCCGAACAAGCACGGATTTTTCGCCGAGGAGCAGTTGCACGGATGTCCACGTATCGTAGCCGACCTTGTCGGCCTTAACGCGGTATGCGCCCTTCCCTTGTCCACGCAGTTCGGTTCGCCCGTTTTGATCGCTGAATCCACCACCGAGCGGAATCGTTCCGGCTGAATCGTAGAGCGAGACGTTGGCGCCGACTATCGGCTGACCGGTGCCGGCTTCGAAGACTTCGATTCGCACTTCCTGCGCGCTCGTGCGAGCGCCGGCAAGGAATAATGCGGTGATTGTCAGAATTGACCGCAGATGCATAAGCGTAGCGTTGGAGAAACACTCTAGAACCCCTTTTTGGGGGGCTAACTAAAGGACGCTTGATCGGTCTGCGGGGTGACGTGAAAGGTGGACTTTCGGGTCTGGCTGCCTCTCTTCCGCTCGGTAATGAGATCCTTGAGCCACGCCTCGACGAGGAGCGCCCTGTCTTCCGTCAGACTCTCCTCTTCATGTTTAATAGGAGACACCGCGGCTCCGCCGCTCTCGGGCACAATTGCTTCCAACAGCTCTTCCCAGGAAGACGCCTGGATCCCTTCGCCAACGGTGCGCATCACGACCCAGTCGGCGAGGTTCGCAGGCCGGTCGTAGATCTGAACCTGAAACCGAATCCGATCGCTTATCTGCTCGGAAAGGAACCTGATCGCGCCCGCCAGAGGGTGGCCCGCAACCGTCACCAGAACGGCCTCATTCGATGTGAGTTTTTCGACGCGGACCTGAACGTTCCCGCGAACTGGAAGCGCCATCGTGATGGTTGTCCCGAGATCGAGCATTGATGGCGTCCCCGGCTCCGCACGGAGGTTCATGCTGGCGGGAGCGAGTTCGGCGAACCGCACCCTGAACCGCGCAAACAACTCCTGCGGTGTGAGGGGGCTACCTACGATCTCGAGCCAGAAGCGCTTTCGCTTCAGCATCCCGACACCTTGATCGGGCGTCTGTTCCGGCATGCCATCGGCCAGCTTTCTCAGACCGCTGTCGAGTGGTGTCGGCTTGATCCGAAACACTGAAGTCAGCGCGTTGGTGCCGGGTGTCCTGATCACGCTGCCCTCAGCCAGCATTGTCAGCTGACTCTCGGTCACAGGCACTTTGACGCCGACCAGTCCCGCCAGACTTATCCCGGCAGAAGCGAGGAATGACGGGATTGGAACGCGAGTCGGGGTGCGGCCGGTGATCTCGCCGAGCGCGTCGACCATCTCGTTAAGGCTGATTTTCTCCTCACCGGCGAGGTCGAGTGTGCGGCCATGGAGATCTGTGCGGCGTACGGCATCGACAATGGCGGCTGCAAGATCTTCGACCCAGACCGGTTGGAACTGATCGTCGCCGGTTCCGAGCACCGGTATGACTGGTAGTGACCGCACCATCGTTAGAAGGCGCGAGATTACCTCGTCACCAGGGCCGTACACGTTGCCAGGGCGCAGAATTATCCAGCCACCGGCGAAACCTCGCACGACCTCCTCCGCACGGCGCTTGGAGCGGTGATAAGGAGAGGTACCCGCTTCCGCCCCCAGAGAAGATATGTATATGAATCGGCCGACCTTGCATCGCTCGGCCTCGCGGACAATCAGTCGGGTTCCTTCGACGTTGACGCTCTCGTAGGTGACGTCTGGAGGCGATTCTTCCATGACTCCTGCGACGTGGATGACCAGGTCGCAGCCTTCAGCAGAACCCCGGAGCGCGGCGCCATCTGATATGCTGGCAGGCCAGAACTCCACCTGGTCGACCCACTCCGGAGCGTCTTCGTCCGCGTTCCGACTCAATAGACGGATCGTATGGCCCTGCTCGAGGAGTCCGGCAATGGTCGCCCGTCCGACAACCCCCGTCCCTCCTGTCACCAATACCTTCATTCCCGATTCTCCAGTCGTCAGCGCTCCGTCGCCTTCGAAGGCGGCCCCGACCCTCTAAAAGGCAGTTTGGGTGCCAGCCTCCGGCTCGCATCTGAGCAGCTCGAAGGTTCGGTGTTTCTCCGATTGAACGAGCTGAAATCAGTGACCGGTAGAGCTTCGGCCTCGTCAATTCGGAGACATGAAGTCCGGATCGGGAATGGGGAGGGGGAAGTTGCTGTCCAAAGCCGCGTGGTCGGCCGTGTTTCTCGCATTGACGGGATGCGCCGCTACCAAAGAGCCCTACATCGTTGGAGCAGCCGGCCCCTGGAAGCAGGGTTACGGTCTTCAGAACCTGCAGGGCATTCAGCTCGCCATCGAAGAGATCGACAAGGCGGGCGGCATCAACGGACACCAGCTCCGGTTGATCAGCCGGGATGACGAGGGCGACGGTACAGTCGCCGCCAGAATTGCCCAGGACTTCGTCGCCACGAGATCGATCTCGGCGGTTATCGGACATGTGAATTCGTCCGGGATGCTCTCAGCGGCGCCCGTATATGACGGACATATGCCGGCCATCGCGACGAGCGCTACATCTCCAGACCTGAGCGGGATCTCCAGTTGGGTGTTTCGCATTATCTCCAGCGATTCACTCAACGGTATTGCGCTGGCAAATTTCGCCTCGAAGTTCGGTCAACGCTCGCAGACCAGCGTCGCCGTCCTATATGAGAACAACACCTACGGCCGCGGATTGGCCGACTCGTTCCGTCGCTCCTTTCACGGCGACATTCTGAGTCTCGATCCGATCAACGCCGATCTGGCGACGGCAGAGCCCTACATAGCCTACCTCAAGACCCGCAAGCCGCGGATCGTTTTCGTTGCCGGACGCGTTGCCTCCGGCCTCAAGATTCTGCAGGAAGCCAAGCGTCAGGGATTCAACCCCGTTTTTGTTGGCGGTGACGGCTGGCAAGGCATTCTCACCGACACCGCGACGGCCGAAGGCGCTTACATCGGCATGTCGTTCACGCCGGAAGATCCGAGTCCGCAGGCCCGCGCCTTTGTCGCTGCTTTCACCCGGAAATTCAATACGCCACCCGACGCCCACGCTGCCCTCGCGTATGACGCGACCAAACTCGTCGCACAGGCTCTGAAGGAGAAAGGAGCCGACCGGCGCGCCATCCGAGATTATCTGCGGTCGCTGAATCGTGAGACGGCGTATGACGGGCTCACCGGTCCCACCTATTTCGAGGACACAGGAGATCCGGTCGGCATTCGCTTCAAGGTCTTCCGCGCCCACCAGGGCGAGCTGACGGTGGCGGAGGCGAAATGAAGGCGCCCTTCAGATTCCAGACGATTCGCCAGGTTCTCACGGTTGGCTTTTCCTTCCTGATAGTGTTGATGCTGGCGGCCGGTGCGGTCGGTTGGTTCTCGATGAACACCATGGCCGATCAGGTCACCAAGACCCTCGCCGATGCGCAGCAGGACGCGAAGCAGGCATCCGATTTCTCGAATGTCGTCACGCAGGAGATTCAGGCGGCGAACACGTACCTGAGCGATCAGGACGCGAAATCCGACGGTGATTTCCGTCGCCTTGGCTGGGAAGCACACCGGCTGCATCGGACTTTCACTATGGGCCAGGATGCGATGGCCGAGCAGATCAGACGGACTGTCGCAATCGACACGACGCTGGCTCGGGTTGAAGCATCCTTTGCCCTGTCGCACAGACTGACCGATCTCGGTCGCCTCGATGAAGCCCACGCCGAGGCGCAGCGGGCTCGCAAGATGGTGCCGGGCCTCCTCGAACAGCTCACCGGCCTCGAGCATTCCCGCGCGCAGCAGCTTGCGGGAATGTCCGCCGAGCTGCGCGGACAGGCGTCGGCGCGCTCGCGGATCCTTATCGCGGTCGTCATCGTTGCGACCCTGCTGGCCATGATGATCGTGGCGCGCACCGGTCGCGCGGTCGGTCGCCCGCTACGGCTGTTGGTCAAACACGCCATTCAACTCAGTCACGGCGATCTTCAGCAACGCACCGAAGGCGATATGCCGGGCGAGTTCCGCACTCTCGCCGATGCGATGAATCACGCCACGATGGCGTTGTCTCGAATAGCATCTGGCGCCGCCAAGACTGCCGACGAAGTCGCGCAATCAGCCAGCGACCTCGCGTCGGCATCGAAGCAGATCTCCGCCTCCGCCGGCGAAGTGGCCGACGCGGTGGAAGAGGTCTCCCACGGCGCGGAATCGCAGGTGGCGCAGCTGCGTCAGGTCAACGAAGCGCTCGATGGAATCAGAACCCGCGGCGACAACCTCGTCGGCGGCGCGCAGGAAGTGCACGGTCTCGCCAGCGCTATCGAAGCCGAAGCGGAATCGAAGCGCATCGAGATCGACCGAGCGCTGAAAATTCTGTTCGACGTGCGTACGATTGTCGAGCAGGCGGCGGGTCAGGTGCGGGAGCTCAATACGAGCGCTAATGAGATCAACAAGTTCGTCGTATCGGTCAGCCGAATTGCAGAGCAGACGAACTTGCTCTCGCTCAACGCGGCGATCGAGGCGGCGCGCGCTGGTGAAGCAGGCCGAGGATTCTCGGTGGTGGCGGGGGAAGTAAGAAAGCTGGCTGACCAGACCCAGGCGGCCGCTGATGACGTAGTGAAGATGACCGACAGCGTAACGACTCGTGTCGCCGCTACATCGAAGGCGATGGAACAGGGCGTCACGCAGGTGGGCGAGATCGAGCGGGTGAGCCGCGAGCTCGATAGCGCGCTCTCGACCATCCTCGCCGCCGCCGAGCGCACCCGTGCTGCCGCGTCCGCGGTAACCACGGCCGCGACGGAAAATGCGAGGGCTGTCGATTCCGCCGCTGCCAATCTCGGACTCGTTGCCCGCACGGCCGAGAGCCATGCTACCGCCGCGATGCAGGTGAGCGCGTCGACGGAGGAGCAGAGCGCCGCCTGCGAGCAAATGAGCATGGCGTCGACGCAGCTGTTCCACGGCAGTCACGCGCTCAAGGATCTCGTCGGCGAGCTCAAGACCGCCGAAATTGCGGCGACCACCGAGATGCAGGTACCTCCGGCGGCCGTCGCCCCAGCCGAGTCACCCCATCCTCGATTCACTCCGCCGAGTCCTCAGCCGCCGTTCGTAAAAAAAGTCGCGTAAGCGACTTTTTTGCTGCGAGTGGGCGCGTGTTTAGTCCATCGCGAGGTCGGGAGACTCGGGGATCCTCTTCGGCGCTACGCTCGGAGGGGACTCCGGCCGACTGACCTGCGCCGGGATCCTAAACGAGCGACCCCGGCGCGAGAATGTCTAGAGAGCTACTGAACGCAGGCGCCGCGGGGGTCGGGTTTGGGCTTATCGACCACGACGCGGTGGTCGAGATTGCCGACATCGAGCGCGATGTCGTGCACGAGCTGAGCGACGTCGCGCATATGCACGTAATCGATGTACTGGGGTTCGTCGGTTAGCTGGTGATAGTCCATGTGCAGGCCGGTCGTGAAGAACGTGATCGGAATGCCGTAGCGCGCATAGTTGTAGTGATCGCTGCGGCAGTAGATTCGCTCGGGATGACCGTTCGCGTCGAAAGCGTAGTCGAATTGCATCGGCCGCGACTCGGATCGATTGACCGCCTCGACAATGTCGCCCAGCTCGGTCGACAACCGACGCGAGCCAACGAGCTGCAGATAGGTCGGACCACCGCCGACAAAATCGGCTGCACCACCGCGGCCAATCATGTCCATGTTCAGCTGCGCGACGATCGAATCGCGCGGAACCGTCGGGTTGTCGGTGAAGTAGCGCGAGCCGAGCAGGCCCGCCTCTTCTCCGGTATGCCAGACGAAAAGCAGCGAACGGCGCGGTTTCACTCCGGATTTGGCGAACGCTTCCGCGATTTCAAGCACGCCGACCGAGCCCGAGCCGTCATCATCGGCACCGTTGTAGATCGAATCTCTGCGCGCCGGCCGAATGCGATGCAGGCTGTCGACGTTGACATGAATCGACGCTCTCTCCGCTGGCGTCAGTCCGCCACCCGGTGTACCAGGCGTCGCATGGGTCCGCGCTTCAACAATCCTGTTGGCCATGGTGTTATAGGCGCGCAGGGAATCCGAATCGAGCGGACCGGCGTAACGGATGCCGAGGTGATCGTTGTGGGCGCCGATGGCCACGTACTCGCCACGAAGCGCGGGATCGCTGCCGGGGATGATGCCGATGACGTTTCGTGCCGGAGCCGACGAGCGGGTGAATCCAATAGACGAGAATCGGAGCGTATGGCCAGCAGTCCCGGCATGCAAAGCAAGAGGATCGCTGCCGAAGATTCGGGCGGCCGTCGCCGGGGATACCACGAAATTCACTCTTGCCGGCGCAGTGTCGGTCGACATCGTGATCCCGTAGGGCCGGACGGTCGTGGGATCATTGACGGTGAGGATCGCGCGAGCGCCGCCGTAGCGGGCCAGGATCTGACCCGGATTCCGTTGCAGCGGTGTGCGAGTCGCCAGCAACACGGCCTTCCCCGCTGCCTGAGCCGGCGTGATGAGCGTCGAGGTGTCCGAAAGGTCGCCACCGTAGACGGTTTGCAGGCTATCGACGACGATCGCACGACCCGACGCGGGGAAGCTGGTGATAAAGTCGGTTCCCAACACCAGCGGCGCGCCGTCGAGAATCAGCTGCGCACTTGGCACCGGGGCGACCCGGAACGCCGGCACATCCTGGAAGTAGGTCCCGCCAGTGCCGCCCGGCTGAACTCCCATTTTCGCCAGCTCGTTGGCGATGTACTGGGTGCCTTTGAGGTTGCCCTCGGTCCCGAACTGCCTCCCCATCATGGAATCGTCGGCGAAGATGTACAGCCGCGTCATCAGGTCACGCGCTGTGATCGCCGGTTCAGTCCCGCCGGTCGGCCCGGTCTGCATCGCACTCGCACATCCCATCGTTAGAATCGTCGCCGCCGCGTAGAGCGTTCTCGCAGTACTCACGTGCATTCCCCCCAAGGAATTCAGCGTTGGATGATCGTCCCGTCGCATTACGAGCCAACACCGTTTCGCGCTGTAAAGTCAATCTGACTGCCTGGCCGGCCGGCAGCAATTACGGCCAGCCGGGTTGTAGCTTTCACGGACACCCGTGAGCCAGAAAACCTCTCCCGCCGCCACGTCGAACGCCGTCGTCCTTTTGAGCGGCGGACTCGACTCGACCACCGTTCTCGCGATCGCGAAGAGCGAGGGCTTTGCCGTTCACGCCCTCACCTTCCGATACGGCCAGCGTCATTCGATCGAGATCGACGCGGCGCGGAGAATTGCCGAGCGCGAGGGCGTGCGCGAGCACCATATCGTCGACATCGATCTTACAGTGTTTGGCGGATCTGCCCTCACCGCCGACATCCCGGTTCCGAAGGATCGAGATCTCACGCCGTCCGCCGCCGATGCGGACGAGATTCCCATCACCTACGTGCCGGCGCGGAACACGATTTTTCTCTCCTATGCCGTCGCTCTCGCCGAGGTGAACGGGGCGTCGAACATATTCATCGGCGTGAACGCGCTCGACTACAGCGGATACCCGGATTGCAGGCCGGAGTACATCCGCGCGTTCGAGAAAATGGCGAATCTCGCTACTCGCGCCGGCGTCGAGGGCACGACGCGATTGCTCATTCGCACGCCGCTCATCTCCTTATCCAAAGGTGCCATCATCACCCTCGGGATATCGCTCGGCGTCGACTACTCGCAGACGACCAGCTGCTACGATCCCGCCCCTGGTGGAGAAGCCTGCGGAAGGTGCGACGCCTGCCAGCTGCGATTGAAAGGCTTCAGGGAAGCGGGCGTCGAGGATCCGATTCCCTACGCCACAGCGAAGGCGGCATCTCGATGATTTACACTGTCAAAGAGATTTTCTACACGTTGCAGGGCGAGGGCGCGCAGGCGGGACGTGCGGCGGTTTTCTGCCGCTTCTCGGGTTGCAACCTGTGGTCTGGGCGAGAGGAGGACCGGTCGCGCGCTGTCTGCCAGTTCTGCGACACCGATTTCGTCGGCACTGGACCGGACGGCGGCAAATTCAAATCCTCGACAGAGCTTGCGGAAGCGATAGATCGATGCTGGGGAGGCGGGGCGAGTCCACCGTTTTCGAGCAAGTCCGGGAATGATCCACGCAAATACGTCGTCTGCACCGGAGGTGAGCCGCTGCTGCAGGTCGACGAGGGGCTGATCGCTGCACTACACGACCGCGGGTTTGAAGTCGCAGTGGAAACGAACGGCACTCGTCCCGCGCCTGAATCCCTCGATTGGGTGTGCGTCAGTCCAAAGGCCGGCGCGCCGCTCGTCCAAACGACTGGCAGCGAGCTCAAGCTCGTTGTTCCCCAAGCCGGCGCGATGCCCGAGAAATTCGAGCAGATGGCGTTCACGCACTTTTTTCTGCAGCCAATGGACGGACCCGAGATCCAGCGCAATACAGAGTTCGCGATCGCTTATTGCCTCGGACACCCTCGCTGGCGTCTCAGCATCCAGACACACAAGCTCGTCGGATTGAGATGACCTAAGGGCGTAGCGCCGGCCCCAGTGCGCTCTTCTTCTGCTGACGCGGAGTTCGCGCCTTCACCTCGTCATCGAACGCGTCGAGGTACTTGATGCCCGAGCCGGTGTTGAACAGCACGACGCGTTCATCGGGCTTGACCTTGCCCCGCTCAATCAGCTTTCTGAGTGCCGGCACGCACGCCCCGCCCTCCGGAGCGGCAAAGATCCCCTCTCTGCGCGCCAGCTCGCGCGCACCTGCGATCAGCTCCTCGTCGGTGACGGTGATCGCTGTTCCATCGGACTCTTTTATGGCGTCGAGAATGAGGAAGTCACCGATTGCCTTGGGGACGCGCAGCCCAGAAGCCACGGTCGTCGCATTGGTGACCTCCTCCGCAAATCGTTCACCCTTGTCATAGGCGCGAACGATTGGTGCGCATCCCGCCGCTTGCACCGACACCATGCGGGGCCTCTTCTCACCGATCCATCCCAGCTCCTGCATCTCGTCGAACGCCTTCCACATCCCGACAAGTCCAGTGCCCCCGCCCGTCGGGTAAATAATCACGTCGGGCAGAACCCACCCCGACTGTTCGGCGAGCTCGTAGCCGAGAGTCTTCTTCCCCTCGACACGGTAAGGCTCTTTCAACGTGGAGACGTCGAACCAGCCTTCATCTTCCTTCCGACGCGCTACCTCGGCACCGCAATCGGTGATGAGCCCATCCACCAGTGTGACGTGGGCTCCGGTCACCTCACACTCGATGATGTTCGCCCGTGGAGTGTCGCGCGGCATGAACAGATACGCCGGGATTCCAGCGCGCGCACAGTAGGCGGCGAGCGCGCCCGCGGCGTTCCCGGCCGACGGCGCAGCGAGCTTCTGGATTCCAAGCTCCTTGGCCATCGACACCGCCACCGACATTCCACGCGCCTTGAAGCTCTGGGTCGGGTTTAGCGATTCATCTTTTACATAGAGCTCGGCGATTCCCACCGCGGCGCCGAGGTTCTTCACATGCTGGAGGGGCGTCCATCCTTCTCCGAGCGAGACGATATTCTCCTCGCGGCGCACGGGCAGCAGCTCACGGTAACGCCAGAGATCCGCTCGTCTCGCATAAAGAGTCTGTCGCGATAGAATCTTGGAGATGCGCTTCAGATCGTAGCGCACCAGCAGCGGCTTGCCGCATTCGGCGCAAACGTTGTAGACACGTCTGGCCTCGTATTCGCGATGGCAGAACGCGCACTCGAGATTCTTGACGTGCATTCAGCGATTCGTTGTGATGGCGCCGCCTTTGGAGCGAGAGCTTAGGAGAGCAGGATCTACGAAAAGTTAATGACAACGTCGACCGATCACTTCTACTACGCTGCGCGACTCATCGCCTCTCTTCTGATTGCGACTTTGGTGCCGCTGTTGATCGACCGTCGATCCCGCCGGTAGATGTACATAGGTCACGTTGGCGCCGCGCTCGCCGCGAAGCGCGTGCGCGCGAGCATCGGTCTGCTCGTTTTGCTCATCGCCACTTACGCTCCCGACTGGATCGACACCGGGATGTGCACGTTCGGCGCGTTCGATCCGAACGAGGTGTTCTCCCATTCGATCCCAGCGGTGCTCATCCTGGCGCTGCTCGGATTCGCTGTCTATGGTGCGGTCACGCGCGACTGGACGGGCGCGCTCGTCGTCGCCGGCGTCGTAGTCTCGCACCTGTTGCTCGACTGGATCACCGGCTACAAACCAACCTGGCCCGGTGGACCGATGATCGGCTTGCAACTCTACGATCACCCGATCGCTGATTTCATTGCCGAGGGATTGACGATCCTTGTTGGAACGGTCCTCTACGCCGGAATGTCATCGCGGCGACAGTGGCGCTCGGCAGACTTCTCCATCATGCTCGGCGCTCTTATCGCGATGCAGCTGACAATCGACATCGCCCACCTGTTGATGAAATCGTTGCCAAAGTGCTGACACCGGACCTGCGCGTCGTCGCTCGTCAGGTGATGATCGATGAGGGGTTTGATCCCAGCACCGATCCCGCAGTGCAGGAACAGCTGAAAAGCGTCGGGAAGCAGCCGGATTCGGGCGCGCCATTGCGGGACCTGCGGAACCTTCTCTGGTCTTCGATAGACAACGACGACAGCCGCGATCTCGATCAGATCGAATTCGCCGAGGTGCGAGGTGATGGAGAATGGCGGGTGTGCATTGGCATAGCCGACGTCGACAGCGAAGTGCCGAAGGGCTCGCCGATCGACGTCCACGCTTCCGGGCAAACGACGACGGTCTATACCGGCGCGTTGATCTTCCCGATGATTCCGATGGAGCTCTCGGCCGGGGCGACCTCGCTGTTCGAGAGCGTCGAGCGCAAAGCCGTCGTGGTCGATATGATTGTCGGCGCCGATGGGACGGTTAGATCCGCCGACGTGTATCGCGCCTTAGTGACGAACAAGGCCCAGCTCGCTTATCCATCGGTGGGAAACTGGATGGACAGTGGCGCAGCGATTCCCCCGCAGGTCGGGCAAAGAGCCGACCTTGAAGCGCAGCTGCGGCTGCAGGCCGATATCGCTCACGTGCTGCGGAAAACGCGTCTCGACAACGGCGCGCTGGAAATCGAAACCGTCGAAGCCCGCGCGGTGGCGGAGAACGGGCACGTGACGGCAATCGAGAAGACCCAGAAGAACACTGCGACCGACATGATCGAGGATTTCATGATCGCCGCGAATGGATCAGTCGCGCGGTTTCTGGAGTCTCACAATGTGTCCTCGATCAGGAGGATCGTACGCAGTCCCGAGCGGTGGCAGCGGATCGTCGATCTCGCAAAGGAATTCGGTAAGACTCTTCCACCGGAACCAGATCCGGTCGCGCTTCACGATTTCATGCTCGAGAGGAGAGCCACTGACCCCGACCACTTCCCCGATCTTTCGTTGGCGGTGGTCAAGTTGATGGGCCCGGGCGAGTACATCCTCGACGAGCCGGGCGTCGAGGAGCCCGGACATTTCGGTCTCGCGGTGCAGGACTATACCCACTCCACCGCCCCGAACCGCCGTTATGCGGATCTCGTCACCCAAAGAGTGGTGAAGGCGGTTCTGGCGGGCGCTCCACCGCCCTACACCGACGACGAGCTGTCGCAGATCGCGCGGAACTGCACTCTGAAGGAGGACGCCGCTCGAAAAGTCGAGCGTCAAGTGCGAAAGATTGCCGCGGCCATTCTCTTCAGCGACCGGATCGGACAGCGCTTCAAGGCGATCGTCACCGGCAACAAATCGAGCGGCACATACGTGCGGGTGGTCAACCCGCCGGTTGAAGGCAGACTGATGCGTGGCGAGAAGGGTGTCGACGTCGGCGACGAGATCGAAGTCGAGCTGCTCTCGACAAATCCCCGCAAGGGTTTCATAGATTTTGGAAGAGTCGGGTCGTCACCAACTCCCAATCCTCCCGGCAAACGATGAGACCTTCGACTGAGAGAACGACATGACCGACGCTTTGCCATCACGGGAGGAGACCCTCGCCCTGATGCACGAGTACACCGCGAGCGATTCGCTGCGCAAGCACATGCTCGCGGTGGAGGGGGCGATGCGCGCCTACGCCCAGAAATTCGGCGAGGACGAAGAGCGCTGGGGCACAGCCGGTCTCATTCACGATTTCGACTACGAGCGCTTCCCCAACAACGCCCACTCGGCAACTGAAGAGCATCCATCGGAGGGTGTGCGCGTCCTGCGCTCACGCGGCTACCCGAACGACATTCTCCAGGCGATACTCGGCCACGCACACTACACCAACACGCCGCGCGAGTCGAAGATGGCAAAGACTCTTTTTGCAGTCGATGAACTGACCGGACTCATCACCGCCACCGCGCTGGTGCGTCCGACGAAGAGCGTCCACGAGGTCGACGCGCGCTCGGTGCGGAAGAAGATGAAGGACAAGGCATTCGCCCGCGGCGTCAACCGCGACGACGTGATTAACGGCGCGCACGACCTCGGCGTCGATCTCGACGAGCACATAGCGTTCGTCATCGCGTCCATGCAGGCGCGCTCGGCCGACCTCGGGCTCTCCGGCATCTAGCGCCTTCTCCTCGCATTACGGATTGCGGCACGGTTGCCGCTGCGTATAGATCTCGGTCCGGGTCGAGGCGAGGGAATCCTCTTCGGCGCTACGCTCGCTTGGTCGGTGGCCCGCTCGCGCGTAAGCCCCGCGCGGTTGAACTGTGGTTCAATCGCGCCACACGATGGATAAGCGCGCCGTTCTAATGCCGGATAGGGAAGGAGGACGGGGTTGCCGCAGGCGCTTTGCAAAGTGAGCGGCCAGAGGAGACCCGCGAGTGAGCGCAGCGAACGAGGCTGTTAGGGGCTCCGCGGGAGCGAGCGTAGCGCCGAAGGTGACCCCGTCCGACTGACCAGGGCGGCGATCTATAACGCCACCCTCATTCCATCGCGAAGACGCGATTGAAAACCACGTCGAACGCGAAGGTCTTGGGCTTGGACTTCTTCTCCATGATTTCGGCGATCCGCTCGAGACGGCTCGGAATTCCCATGATCTTTTCCTGTGCCGCCCGACCGAGATCGTTCAGCCCTTCGAGGGATTCGATCGACCAGTACTTGATCAGCTCCTCGACGATCCTGAGATAATCGCGCGGGCCGTAAATTCCAGCCCGGCGAACTACGTCGGCCAGCTCGCGGAAGTGGGGCATGTTGACACCCGGCATGTCGATGGCGGGCATGATCTTCGCCGCCGCGATCAACCCCTGATTGGGATCACGCTCGAGCACGGACTTGAACACCGAGCGATAGAACGTGTAGTGGCGCGCTTCCTCCTTCGCCACGTTCTGAAGCACCGTGCCGATTGTCGGCTCGTACTGCGACGCGAACTTGCCGGTGTTCGCGTGTGAGACCTGCGTCGCTCTCTCCTGCAGCGAGGTATAGACGAAGACCCGATAAGGATCCTTGTCCCACTCCGGCTCGAAGCCCGCCTTGATGTAGTCGAACTGCATCTTCTCGATCACCACCGGATCGAATACGCCTGCGTCCCTGGTATAATCGTGGAGAATCGCGCCGTGTCGATCCTCCTCGGCGGTCCAGAGATTATTCCATCTCGCCCAAATGCTGTCGGTGCCGAGGTAGACCGCCAGCAGCCTGTGAAAATGGGGAAGACCTTCCTCGGTCAGGAGGTTGAGAGCGAGCGCCACGCGAGCGGGGTCACTTATCCCGCGCGCGCGCTCCCGCAGCGACCGCAGGTGATGATCAGGGTCTTCGCCGGGCGGCGGCTCCAGCAGCTCCGCGGGGAACCAGAGCACGCGTTTGGCCTCATGGGCCGCCATCAGCTCCGTCACCACCGGCTCGAGGTCGGACAGAACTTCGATCTTCGACAGTGTTTCTTGTTCTACTGGATTCACTCGCGACCTCGAACGGGAAACGATGCGCGACTCGGAAACTTATGCAAACCTATTGCCGTTCGCTGCGACTTCCTCTGACGCATACCTCTGACTCCCCCGCCCCGCACCTGCACTTTTGAGCAGGTAAAATTCGGCGTCCGGTTCGGCAAATGTCAGTAGTCGTCCTCGACAGGTCGGAAAAATTTTGTCACACACTTGCGACGAATCAAGAAATCCACATCGTCGACGGTCTTGCAATCGGATCGTCCTCGCCCGGAAATTGCGGCCTGACGCTTGCGCATTCAGAACGTTCTCTTCCACGCGGCAAATGCACTGAGGGATTCACCATCTTCATGGTGTCTCACCACGAACCGCGTTTCAAAATCACCTCGTAATTTCGGCAGGAGATGGATAATGGCAGACGAAGCTAACGACCAAGGGGATAGAATGGACGAACGGAGCGGACGAAGTGGCGGAGCCGGCGGTGCGAGCACCGGGCTAAGTGGGACGAGCGGAGGGAACGGCGCACGGAACGACGGCGGATCCGACCTGCGCGCGAGTGGAACTGTGAGTCGAAAGACTCCGCGCGGATTCGCGGCGATGGATCCCCAGGCGCAGCGTGCGATCGCTGCCAAGGGGGGGCGCGCCGCGCATCAGAAGGGAACTGCCCACGAATTCACCAGCGAAGAAGCGAGAATCGCCGGACGAAAGGGCGGCGAAGCGTCGCGGGGCGGCCGGAGATCCGGCGCGTCGAGCGATAGCGGCAACAGCTGACAGCTTCAGCCCCTCCGTAGTTACCACCGAGGCACGGGCAGACCCGTGCCTCTCCGCTGCTGACGGCGAAATCGCAGATTGGAAGTGACGGGCCCTGTAGTTGCATAACTGATGTTTGGCGGGAAAGCGCCGCCGCCCCTCCCAATCCCGTTGCGAATGATGGACCCGGCCCAGCAACCGACGAACGCCGACACGCGCAATTTTCCGCGCAAGGTGCAAGAGGCGCCGCTGCGTGAGAAACTCCGCCTGGCCGAGGAGCGTCTTCGCGAGCAAACCAAAGAGCTCGAAGAGAGTCGTAAGACGATCGACAGAGAGCGCGCCGGATACCGGGAGCTCTTCGATCTTGGTCCGGATGCCTACCTCATCACCGATACAGCCGGAAAGATCCGCGACGCAAACACCGCCGCTGGCCGTATGCTCGGTGTCGAGCCGAAATTTCTGAGGGGCAAACCGCTACCTTCGTTTTTCGGCGAACAGGGTCGAAAGGAGTACCGCCAGCAGCTCGACAAGCTGTGCGACTTCGGTCATCTCGACGACTGGGAGACCCTCGTCCATCCGCGTAACGCCGAGGGCATCCCAGTTTCTATCTCGATTGCGCGAGGCAGCGGAAGGGAACCAGCCGCCCACCGCTGGATTCTCCGCGACATCTCCCGGCGGAGCAAAGCCGAATCAGACCTGCGCGAGCTGAATCGCGACCTCGAGCACCGAATCGCTGCGCGCACCATCCAGCTCGCCGCGGCAACCCGGGCGAAGGACGCCCTGCTATTCGCCGAGCGTAAAGCCCGTGAGGAGGCTGAAACGGCGAATCGGGTCAAGGCCGAGTTTCTCGCCCTATTGAGTCATGAGTTCCGTACTCCCCTCCAGGCGATCTTCGGTTACACGGAGTTGCTCGAGCGACAGATCCATGGGCCGCTCAACGATGCCCAGTTGCGTGACCTCCAGCGAATTCAACAGAGCCAGCAGCATCTGCTCGGTCTGATCACCACAATTCTCGACTTCGCGCGCCTCGAGAGTGCAAAGGACATCCAGATCCGCCCCGGCGCGACGGTCGTCGACGAGATCCTTCGCGAGATGGAGGGATTCGTCGGCTCGCAGCTCGAGAGTCGCGGACTCGGATACAACTATCGTTGCAGTGACAAGGGAGCCGCAGCTTTTGCCGATCCCGCGAAGCTTCAGCAGATCGTGCTCAATCTGCTCGCCAACGCGATCAAGTTCACACCGCGCGAAGGTCACATCTCGATCGAGTGCGTCGAACACGCCACGTGGGTGGTGATCAGAGTCACCGATACGGGAATCGGCATCCCTGCCGACAAGCTGGAGACCATTTTCGAGCCGTTCGTACAGATTCGCAGCAGGGATTCGAGCCGCAGCGAAGGTACCGGTCTCGGTTTGGCGATCAGCCGCAAATTGGCTACCGCAATGGGCGGGATGCTTACCGCGACGAGTGTTGACGGTGGAGGGTCCACTTTCACCCTCTCGCTTCCGTCGACTAAATCGGGCGCGCGGGACCCCTGACGCAACATTCTTCCAGCATCTGCACAATCTCGCGCATCGTCGTCAGTCCCCGATCGCGGGCATAGAACGTTCTGATCTCCTTGTAGCGTTCATCCTTCGGCAGGGACATTCCCTTGTCGACAACCCACTTCTGCAGCTCGCGCGGACGGGGTCCCCACCAGCCGCATTCCTCGAATTCCGGATTCAAGAGGATCACGATCGGGATCGACCGGGATTTGCCGCCGGTGAGATGCGCGTCCATGATGTCCAGATTCTGGTCCCGCGAGAGAATCCGCATGTCCATGTTGCTGACCGACTCGGTCAGCTTCGCGATTATCGGGACGATGTTGATCGAGTCCCCGCACCAGTCTTCGTTCAGTACAAGCAGATGCCACTGCCCGTGCAGTGCCTCCACGCGCGCCGATATCTCCAGCGGAATCAGCACTCGATTCGCTATGGCTGTCCACATCTCCTGATTCTGGATGGGGTGAGCCATGAACTCGGCGAAGGTTTCACCCCCGTAGTACCGCGATTTGGTAATCATCGTCGTGATCTGTGAGTCAACGTCTAGCGGACCATGTCGACGTGCATGATTCCATCTTCCTCGTACGGAACGGACACCACCTTGAATCCGAGCCCGTCATAAAATTTTTCGAGCCTGCGCTGAGCGGCGATTTTTATCACCTGGCCAGGCGCCAGCGACTCGACACGCCGCAGGGCCTCAGCCATCAGCACCTTGCCGACGCCGGTTCCCCGCACCGCTGCCGCGGTCACCACTCGTCCGATCGAAGCTTCCTTGTAGCGCACCCCCGGCTCGAAGACTCGGGCGTATGCCGCGAGCTCGCGCTGGCCGCCGATATCCCGCCAGCCGAGTAGATGCCATGCTGCCGGATCGCGCCCGTCCGAGTCCGGGTAAGGACAATTCTGCTCGATGATGAAAACGGCTTCACGGAGTCGCACCACGGCGTAGAGGTCGTCGAGGCTCATCTCATTGAAGCGCGACCACTGCCATTCTATGGTGCGATCTTTTGCATCCACCCGGCTTGTGTTGCTCATAGCGCTTCAATATTCTGAGCGGTCGGACCCGTCCTCATCCGGATAACATAACATGACGACCTCTCGTGTCTTCGCCGCGCTGTGCGGTGCGTGCCTCACGTTTTTTTCGGCGCCACTCAGCGCGCAGCAGCCATCACCAGTGGCCGCAACCGATGTAAAGATGGGACTGCAACGCGATGCGGCGCTCGCGGCGACGATCGCCGAAATTTCCTCGGCCCAGATTCGCGTAACGGATTCGGCGCTGGTGTCATTCGGCACCCGTCACGCCATGAGTGATACCATGAGCAACACGCGAGGCATCGGCGCGGCGCGCAGATATCTGTTCAATAAGCTGTCGGGCTACAGCAAGGCGTGCGGCGGCTGTCTGCGCGTCGAGTACGACCCGGCAATGATGGAGATGCGCGGTCATCCGGGTAAGCCACTGGTCAACATCGTGGACGTCGTCGCCTGGCTTCCTGGCCGCGACACGTCCCGCGTCGTCGTGATGGGCGGTCACTACGACTCCTGCGTCTGCGCGCGCACCGACCTGGGCCCATTGGCGCGTTTCGAGGCAACACAGACCGCTCCTGGCGCCGATGACGACGGATCCGGAACATCGGCAGTGGTGGAGCTCGCGCGCGTGTTCTCCAAACATTTTCCGCACGGGCTCGAATCGTCGGTGATCTTCGTCGCCTACTCCGGAGAGGAGGAGGGACTTTACGGTTCGACCCACCTCGCGCAGCGACTGCACGCGGCGGGCTATAAGATCGTCGCCGCGTTCACCGATGACATCGTCGGTAACGTGGTCGCCGAGGATGGCTCGGTCGATTCGACAACGGTCAGAATTTTCGGCGCCGAGCCCGATAATGGACCGAGCAGAGAGCTGGCAAGGTACGCCTGGGCCACCGGCACGATTTACAATCCCGCGTTCCACATTCTTCCGGTATTCCGTCTCGACCGCATCTCCCGCGGTGGCGACCACAGCCCGTTCGTCAGCCTCGGCGATGCCGGTCTTCGGTTCACGGAGCGGCTGGAGAACTACAAGCGGCAGCATCTTCCGACCGATGATTTCGCCCACGTGAACTTCGGTTACGTAGCGAATGTCGCGCGCCAGAACGCGTCGGTGGTGGGCTCGCTCGCCGCCGCGCCTGCGCCTCCGCTGGCGCTGGCTCGGCGTGATCAGGCTTCTGGCGGCTCGAGGTGGTCGCTATCCTGGAACGCGGTTCCGGGCGCGGCGAGCTACGAGGTGATGTTTCGCCGGACGTTCTCGCCAACCTACGAAAAGATTTATCCTGTGAGCAGCGGGACAACTTTCCTGCTTCCCGACCAGCTGGACGATGGGTGGGCCGCGGTCCGGTCGGTTTCAGCAAACGGGAATCGGTCGTTGTCCAGCGCTGTTCCCCCGCCATGCCCGATACTGAGTACGCATGCAGACTCGGTGGCAGCCGGCGACCTCATCAGGAATTGCATCCGCGCGCCGGGACGGTAAACGGAGGGACAACGGATAGATCCATCCGAAGTTGTCCCGCGCCGGTACAATCGTCTAACATGAAGATGAGACGGGCCTGATCATCCAGGCGCCGCACCCTTTTTTTGCATCCTCCGGTGTAGTCGCTCCCATGAAGTCTTTTCGATTCGCCATCATCCTCGTATCGGCCGCTGCGTGCGCGCCACCACCACCGGCGCGCGTCGTCGCGGCGCCACCGGTCCCGATCAAATACATCGAGCCCGAGGTAGGCCTCAATAACTCGGGGCTGGATCCCGCGCTCGCTGGCAAACTGGACAAGCTGGTAAAAACGGCAATTGAAGAAGCAGTCGCGCCAGGCGTCGCAATCGCCGTTGGCCGTAACGGGCACATTGCCTACATGAAGGGCTACGGCTACATCGACTGGAATCAGCCCGGATCACCTGCGGTCGACACAAATACCCTGTACGATCTGGCATCGCTGACCAAGGTCATCGCGACCACGACCCTGGCGATGATTCTCGAAGAGGCCGGTCAGCTCGACATCAACCGCACCGTCGTGTCGTATCTGCCCGAGTTCAACTCGCCCGAGAAGGCACAGATAACGGTGAAGCAGCTGCTGACACACAGCGGCGGGCTCGAGGCCGGCGCGAACATCTATGCTACCGCGCGCGGTCGTGACCAGTACCTCTATCAGATCAACGCGCGTCCACTGGAGTACACGCCCGGCACCAACATGATCTACAGCGACTGGGATATGATCCTGCTGCAGATGGTGATGGAACGGATCAGTGGTAAGACCTTGGACGTGCTGGCCGGCGAAAGGATCTTCAGACCGCTCGGAATGGTCGATACCCAGTTCCAACCGCCAATCTCGCTGAGGTCGCGCATTGCTCCAACGCAGGTCGACGAGGCCCGCGGCGGACTCCTCTGGGGCACCGTCCACGACGAGAACGCGTGGGCGCTCGGCGGGGTCGCCGGTCATGCCGGACTGTTCTCGACTGCCAAGGACCTGGCGCTGTTTTCGATGATGATTCTCAACGGGGGCGAAGGCGTCAACGGAGTTCGCATCGTAAAACCAGCCACCATTGCCCGCTGGACCGCGCGCCAGGGCAAAGAATCGACTCGCGCGCTTGGGTGGGATTCGCCAGAGGGTGGGTCGAGCGCCGGACAGTTCTTCTCGCCATGGAGCTTCGGACACACCGGCTTCACCGGCACTTCGATTTGGATCGATCCGGAGAAGGACCTGTTCGTGGTGGTTCTCACCAACCGGGTGAATCCGACCCGCAACAATACCCGCCACGTTCAGCTGCGACGCGATGTTGCTGATATGGTGCAGCAGGCGGTGCTCGGGGCGCGGATCGTCAACTGGGAAGCCCGTTAGCCCGGCGCGTACGGCCGGAATAGCACGAAATTTCTAACGCCAGTATGTAAAGCTGAAAAGAGACAGCTGACTAAGCTTTTCAGCCCCCTGCTTCGGTATTCGATGGGCCGGATCGTGCTCTGATGCATCCCTGGTTCGCCTGCCCTGCGCCGCGAACCATCGGCCCTATATTTTAGAACCATGGCACCCTCCCGAGAACGCCTTCCCGTAGTAATCGTCGAGTACGACGAGATCGCCAAAACGATCGCCCGTCGCATTGCTGAAATAATCAAGGAGCGTCGTCGGGAAGGCGGGCATGCAGTCCTCGGCCTCGCCACCGGCAGCACGCCGATCGGGATTTACCGCGAGCTGATCAGGATGCACCGCGAGGACGGTTTCGACTTCTCGGACGTCGTGACCTTCAATCTCGACGAGTACTACCCGATGAAACCGGAGAGCATCCACAGCTATCACCGGTTCATGCGGGAGAACCTCTTCAACCACATCAACGTCAAGCCCGAGAACATCCACATTCCCAAGGGCGATGTCCCCCGCGACGACGTCGAAGAGGAGTGCGAGAAGTACGAAGCCGCGATCAAGAAAGCCGGCGGAATCGATCTGCAGATCCTGGGCATCGGCAAAACCGGCCACATCGGCTTCAATGAGCCGGGCTCCGGCTCTGATTCACGAACCAGGCGAATCGCGCTGGACACGGTGACCCGCCGCGACGCTGCGGCCGACTTCTTCGGTGAAGACAACGTGCCGACGGAAGCGCTTACTATGGGCGTGGCGTCAATCATGGACGCCCGCGAGATCGCGTTGATAGCTACAGGCGAGCACAAAGCCGCCATTATCAAGCGCGCCGTCGAGGGCGAACCGGATCCAGACGTCGCGGCGACGTATCTCCAGCAGCATCCGAACGCGGTGTTCTACGTCGACTTCGCAGCGGCCGCGGACCTCACCAGAATTCGGACGCCATGGGTCGTCGGCGAAGTGAAGTGGAACCGCGAGCGCGAAATCGATGCAGTGATCTGGCTGGGTGAGACTACAGGAAAGTCGGTTCTCAAGCTCGACGAGAACGATTATCGGGAGCACCACCTGAGCGCGCTGCTGGCGCGCCACGGAAAAGCCGGCCCCCTCAATGGCGAAGTGTTCAACGCACTCATCGCCAAGATTCGAGGTCGCAGCAAACTCCCTACCGGGAAGAAAGTTGTTGTCTTCTCTCCCCACCCGGACGATGATGTGATTTCGATGGGCGGGATGCTCAACAAGCTGCATCAGAACAAGAACGACATCATCGTCGCCTATCAGACTTCCGGTAACATTGCGGTCTTCGACCATGAGGTGCGGCGCTACGCCGACTTCCTCCGCCGCTTCGGCAACGACTTCGACATCAACGACTCGACCCAAGGCTCCCTCATCGAAGAAGTCGAGGAGTTCCTCGACTCGAAGAAAGTCGGCGACATCGACGCCTTCCCGGTGCAGGTGATGAAGCGCGCCATTCGCGAGGCGGAAGCGGTCTCCGGCATCGAGACGTTCGGCATGAGACGCGAGCAGGCTCGCTTTCTAAATCTGCCGTTCTATCAGACTGGAAAAGTTCGCAAGGATCCCATCGGCCCTGAGGACGTTCGCATCGTGCACGATCTCCTCGAGGAGCAAAAGCCCGAGCTGGTCTTCGTTGCCGGCGACCTGTCGGATCCCCACGGCACCCACCGCATGTGCCTCGAGGCCGTGCAGCAGGCGCTGGCTACATATTCGGGCCAGCCACCCGAGATGTGGTATTACCGCGGCGCGTGGCAGGAATGGGAGATCGCCGAGGCAGACGTTCTCGTCCCTCTGTCGGAAGACGAGCTCCGCGCCAAAAAGATGGCGATCTTCAAGCACCAGAGTCAGAAGGACCGCGCCCCATTTCCCGGCCAGGACGATCGCGAATTCTGGCAGCGTGTCGAGGAGCGCAATCGCAACACCGCGCAGCGCGTCGACAGGCTCGGCCTTCCCGAGTACTTCGCGATGGAAGCCTACGTTGTGCGGAGGGCGGGGGCGCCGATCGAGCCTGAGATGGTATCCACCAGCTCATTGGCTGAGCGTGAGACTACACGATCGCGCGGAAAGCCGGCCCGAGCGGCCCGCTAACTCTCTCTCGAAGGATCACCATGCGCTTCGGATCGAAGCTGTGCGTCGTCTGCGTTTTCTTCAGCGCGCAAACACTTTCCGCCCAATCCCAGCCGGGCCTCTCCTTCGACGTCTATACTCGGAACGGCCAGGGTGACACTGCGACCAACGTGGTCCACATGCTGGCGACGGCTAACGCGGTACGAATGGAGTTCGAAAAGCGTCCCACCAGCGGACAATTTCGGGCTCTGCCCCTGGGAGATCACGGCGTGCTCATCCTCCGCGGTGGAGGGGCAGAGTTTATCGTGCTCGATCCGGCAAAAAAGGAGTACGTGTCCATCAAGCCGCTCGAGATGATGGAAGGTGCCCGAAAGATGATGGAATCGATGGGCGGATCGATGACGTTCGATAGCGCCGCCTCGACCTTTCAGGTGGACAGCCTCGGCCCTGGGCCGACGATCGACGGCCACAATACTCTCAGGTATCGCCTCGTTGGCCACACGAAAATACACGTGGTCATGATGGGTCGTGACCAGACAGTTGAGAGCCAGGTAGTATCTGAAACGCAGAACGCGGTCGATCTCGCTGAGTACGCGACCCTGATGGGAGCGTCTGGCGGGGCGCGCGAGCTGGTACGGTCGATGTCGACCACCATCGGATTGCCGAAAAACTTTGTCGACCAAGCCAGCGCGGCCGCTCGCAAGGCAAGGGGGTTCCCCCTCCACTCTGAGCGGCAGACAACAGCCATTACTCCCAACGGCACCCTAACCCGCAGCGACACGTCTGACGTCAAGAACGTTCGCCGTGCATCGATTCCGGACTCGACTTTCGCTGTTCCCGCGGACTACAAACAGACATCCTTTCCAGGATTAGAATCGCCGCGGCTTTCGCCGTGAACAGGCTAGACCTTCAGGATGATCTTCCGTCGATACAGAACGAGAAGGATTCCGTACCAGAGTAGGACGAAGCTGATTGCGAATGCCAGCGACGCGACGCGTTCCGGCAGCCAGGGCAGAAAGACCGACTGATAAATCGCGTCCTGAATAGCGACGGACTTGCCCTGATAGTCGACGTGCCAGAGCGTGTAGATCAACCGCGCCAGCACTCCCGACCCGACGAACGCGACGATCGGGTTCACGCCGTAAACCACAAACGGCTTCGTCCACCCCTTCACCTGGTTGTAGTCGACGATCCACATCACCGTTGCCAGCGTGACGGAGGCCATTCCCGCGGTGAAGACAACGTAAGAGCTGGTCCAGAGATTCTTGTTGATCGGGAACGACCAGTTCCACATCAAGCCAACAACCATTCCGATTGCGCCGGCGGCAAAGAGTCCGCTGATTCGATCCAGCAGCTGCTTGTCCTTGCGCGCGATCCAGGTGCCGGCGAGTACGCCGAGCATCGCCGTTGCTATTGCAGGGAGAGTCGAGAATGGACCTTCAGGGTCGAAGGTGACGCTGCCCGTCCAGGTGTGATTCGTTGTCAGAATCAACCGGTCCAGATACGCGGCGAGATTTCTGTCGTGGGTGTTGAGGAGCTGCGCGCCGATCGCATTCTCACCTGGGACTGGCAGCACCGTCATGGCGAACCAGTAGCCGAACAAGAGCGTGGCGATGATCGCGATTTGCTGTTTGAGTGTCGTCTTGAGGGTTAGCAGGCCGGCGCAGATGTACACGATCGCGATTCTGGGAAGCACACCCAGCAGTCGCACATGCTCGATTCTATAAAGGATACGATCCCACGCCGTCGCGTTGGGAAGCGACTGTATCGAGCCCCACTGGAAGAACGGGAACATCGCCATCCCGAAGCCAAGCAGATAGATGATGATTCCCCGGCGCAGAATCTGTTTGATGAGCGCCGAATCGTCATCTCCGCGCGCGCGGCGCGCGGAGATCGACAGGTGCGTCGTGATTCCGACGATGAAAAGGAAGAATGGAAAGATCAAATCGGTCGGAGTCCACCCGTTCCATTCCGCGTGCTCAAGCGGCGGGAAGATCGCGCTCCACGTTCCGGGATTATTCACCAGCAGCATGCCGGCGATGGTGATCCCGCGAAAGACGTCGAGCGACACCAAGCGCTCCCGTAGCGGAACGGCAGGTGCGACCGTCGAGGTGGTGGCGTTATAGATCGGGGATACCGTGCGTGGCTGCGCGGTGGTGGTCATCATCGCCTCAGGTGTGTCGGTTTGCGCTACCCATAATACGAGCCGAACTCGACGCCGTTACCTGTGGACCAACTTGCCCGCCCACCTGGGCCTCAAGAAAAGGGAGCAGCCGGCTTCCCCGGTCCCGCGTCCCGCAGTTAATACGTTGGACGCACCGGAGGCGACCAGTCTGAGAGTCGCGCGTCACCTGACAAAGTCAGCTGACGGAGTCGGCCCGTTTGTTCGTCCAGGATCCAGATGCTCCGCGGATCCCCGATCGCCCCGAGCCTGCGCGTGATCGACATGTGCCGGCCGTCCGGCGCCCACGACGGATCCTCGTTCTCACCCTCGTTGGTGAGCTGTCTCATGAAGCGATCCTTGATGCGAATCGTCCAGACCTGGAAGTCGCCGTTCTGCTGCTGGAACGCGATCTCGTCGCCCTTCGGCGACCACTCCGGCCCCGTCCGGTAGCTGCGCTTTCCGGGCACGATGGGAGTGAGCAGCTTCAGGCCCGTACCGTCGACGTTCATGATGTAGAGCTGCGGCGTCAAAGGAACCGGCGACATGAATACGATCTGCTTTCCGTCGGGACTGAAACTTGGCGACGTGGTTTCCGCGCCAAGGCGCCCGACGTATGGCACTGAGATAGTGTCCTGGCCGCTGGCGTCAGCGAGGACCAGCTCCGCGGGAGCGTCCCCGCCGCTCGCCCAGACGATGTTCTTGCCATCACGGGTGTAGACCGGCGTGATGTTCAGTCCACGATTCGAGGCGGCGAGCAGTCGTGGGCGCATCGTTCGTAGATCAATCTGGGCGATCCGCGTCCCGCGATCGTCTGCATCGGCGTATACGATGGACTTGCCGGTCGGACTCCACGCAGGTGAAAGCGCTGCACTCGCTGTCGGCAAAGTGCGCTCGTTGGCCCCATCGCTATCGATGATCTTGAGCTTGGTACCGTCGATGAAGGCGATTCTCGTCGCCGAGATTCCGCGGGTGCCCGTGATCCAGCGCTCGATCTCATCCGCCACGACGTGTATGCCGAGCCTCCGCTCTCGAGCCGCGGAGTCTCTGGCGACGGAATCCCTCGCCGCGAACCTTGTCAGCACCGAATCCATCCGCACGGTGTCCTGAGCGGCGTTCGCCTGCAGGTTCGCCTCCCGGCGATCCAGCTCGCGTGAGAGAGAATCTCTAACCGCGGCAGCGCGTCGCGCATTGGCACGGTCGCGTGTGGTCTTGAGCGGGACAGTCTTCGCCGCTTGCGCCGTAAGGCTGTCACGCGTCGTCGCGATCGCCGCCAAGGCATCGCCGGTAGCCCCTGCTCTGCGGGCGAGGACTCCGGCCAGAGAATCGCGTACGGCTTCGAGTCTTCTCGCGGGAAGCTTCGGCAACCGGAAATAGTCTTCCTGCCGCAAACGCCCGCGAGGCAGGTCGTAAACCTCGACATGCAAACCGGCTGTCGTTGGACGCGCGCGCACCACGAAGTTGGCGCGCGTCTGGGCGAGGGGCGCAAAGTTGATGCTTCGATTGCCGGGTTTCCAGACGTCGGCGAGGGTGACACTGTCGAGGATCAGCGGCTGGATTCGATCGCCGTAGTCGAAGTCGCGCTGAATGATCGTACGCGTGGAATCGCCGGCGGACGTGTCGACCTGGAGCACGACTACGGCAGGCGGAATGGCCACAGGGGTCTGCGGCTTCGGCCGGGTCGTGGTGCGGGGAGCTGTTTTTTGTGCGTTCACCGGCGGGGCCAGCGTGGCATACGCCAGCGCTCCGACGAGGAAAAATCGATTCATGAGCGGTTCAATCTACGTGATCCGTTGATGATACACCGCCTTTTCTTTCTCGATCTGCAGACCGGGCAACGCAAAGCCGCGGAGGGGATTCCTCCGCGGCTTTACTCGATCGGGTTGCTCGTTAGTGGGAGAGATGAAACTGAAACGGCATCTGCACGAGCTGCTGAACCTTCTTACCCCCGATCTGCGCCGCCGAGAACTTCATACGGGGGAGCGCATTTTTCACGGCGGCGGTGAACAGCGGATTGCTAGAGTTAAGGATCTTGAGGGTGCCCATCTCGGCGCGGCCGCTCTCATTGACGACGAACTGCGCCATAACCTGGCCCTCGACGCCCTGGTCCTTCAGCATCGACGGATATTCCGGTGCGTCGCCGCCGATTTTCTCGACCGCCTTCTCGACCTGGAATTCCATATACGGGCCAGTGTGCTCCTCTTCCTTCTTGACGCCCGCTTCCTTGCCGGTGTCGCCTTCCTTGCCCGTGCCACCCTCTACGCCATTGGCCTTTCCACCAGCGACACCCTTGCCGCTGAAGTCGGCTTCATTGGTGACCGCCTTTGAAAGGTCAACCGCAGGCAGGTTGGTCGGAATGCTGACAGGCGGCGGCACGACCTGGAAACCCTTCGGCGGGGCCGGGGTCTCGACCTTCGGAAGCTCAGGCGCCTTCACTTTTGGCAGCTCTGGAGCCTTCGGCTTGGGCTTCGGCGCTTCTACCTTCTTGGGAGGCGGAGGTGGCTCCTTCTTTGGCGGAGGAGGCGGCTCTGCCTTCTTAACGGCGACGAAGCGGACGTTCTCAGCTTTCACGCGCTCGCGCTTCGCGGTACCTGCGCGTGCGGTGGCGAAAACGGCCAGAAAGATCACTGCGACGTGCAATATGACGCTAGAGATGGTCCCGCTTACAGACCGCCCTTTTTTGACTGGTTTCTTGGATTCTAGTAGCTGCATCATTGGAAGGCTCCCCGGTTGAAAAACGCACATTTACATATAGCAACCGCCTTGCCAACGTGGCCAAAATTCAGGGGCAAAAAAAGACCAGTTTTGGCATGAAAAAACACTAGCTTAGCTATTCAATTAACTCCGTGGGGGATAAGGACTTGCGTTGAGGACATCCGGGGGAAAAACGGGGAGTTGGAGGGCAAGAAAAAAGGGCTCCGGATCGCGCCCCGGAACCCCTCTTTTTTGACGATTTTTCGCTCCTTCCCAGCCAGAAAAATTTCGGGCTAGCTACTACTTTTCAGCACCCGTCAGTTACCCGTGGTTTTCTTGGTGGTAGTTGCCTTTTTCGGAGCCGTTTTGGTCGCGGCTGAGCTCGACGGAGCTGCCTTTCCGCCCGACTTCCTGGCGATCACTCCACAGATGGTTTCGAAAGCGTTCTTGCCCGCGGATCCCGGTTTTGGCCTGTCCCAAACCATGTGAGCCACGTCTCTCGAGTCGACCTCTCCTTCGTCGCGGACGAGGACGTTGTTTGCAGCGTACACCGTGCTGCGCACCCGCTTGATCCGGACCGGCGAGCAGCGGACATAGGCTCTCTCGACGAGCCGCGTATAAGGCTTTTTGAACTCGGTGACGCGTGGCCGCGCATAGTCCCAGCTCGTGATCGTCGTCCACGTTCCCGGCGACTGCAGCATAAGGTTCGCCGTGTCAAAGACAACTGTCACGTCTGCGTCCTTATAGACCTGGCGCCACGGCGCGGATTGAGCGCCCGCGATGAGCGGCGCAGAGACCATCAACGCCGCGGCGAAAGAAATTCGACTTGCAAAACGAATCATGAAATTCTCCTGGAATTCTTAGCGATTTTTTTTCTGCGCCTTCGGCTCGTGCCGGTACATCGGCAGCGAGGTCTCGTGCAGGTTGATTGATTATATACACCAGATGTGCGGCGTCGCCACTAATCAACCACCAGCCTTTATGATCGGAGTCTTGGCGGGGCGCCATGTTCCGAAAGGGTTGCGGCGGCAACCGCGGCATCCGCTTCGGCAGAGATCTCCCGCATCTCACTCGCGCTCATGGTGCGTACAATCGTGAGCAACGCCGCCAGCAACGGCACCGCGACGAGGAGCCCGATGAAACCAAAGAGAACCGACATCAGCGCCTGAATTCCCAGCGTCAGCGCGGGAGGAAGGTTAATACCCGCTTTCATCAGCACCGGTACGAGCACGTGATTCTCGACGAACTGGATCACGAAATAGCCGACCCCGACGACGAGTGCCTTGTGTGGCGAATCTATGAACGCCATCGCCATTGCCGGTACTGCCGCGAAGATCGATCCGATGATGGGAATGAATTTCAGGATCCCGGCAAGAATGCCCAGCGGCAGCGCTGCCCTGACGTGGATGGCGAAGAGAAAGAGGGTCGTCACGGCACCAATCACGACCATGGCAATCAGCTGGGTAACGAGCCAGCGCCGCAAAGTGGTCGCCAGGCGGGTGAGCGTAATTGCCGCGCGCTCTCGCTCTCGTCGGGGAACCATCTCCAGTACGCCGCCGTGATAGAGGGCAGGGTCGACGGCGATATAAGCAGCGATGAACACAACCAAGAGGAATGCGCCCGATATAGCAAAGGTCGAAGTGAGGACACGAAGAAAGGAATGCTGCGCGCCGCGAAACTGCCGTGTTATCTCGCGGCGCAGATTGCCGCCCACTTCGACCTCGCGGGTTTTCGTCATCGTTCTGACAACGGTTGCTGAAGTCGCCGGCGCCGGAGCCACGGCGCGAGTAGAGTCAGCGACCACCCCAGTCTCTGTTGAAGATTGAGCGGCCGGCGTGCTGCCAAGCGAGTCGGGTCGGTCTGCCGCGGCAATCCGCACGCTGTCTGTGGCACTCTCTTCGTTGAACAGAATTCCGAGTACTCCGCCCGCGCGGTGGCCAAGCCAGGCGTCGATCTTGTCCATGGCCTCTGGGAGACGCTGCTCCAGCTCGCGCGACTGCATCCGGAGCACGGGCGACAGCCACAGCCAGCCACCCGTCATCAGACCAAAAAAAGCTATAAGAATTACCGCCACCCCGATGGGTCGCGGAACTCTTCGATTCTCCAGCCAATCAGCGCCCTGAGCGAGCGGAAGTCCGAATAGAACTCCCAGAAAAAACAAAAAGATCACCGGGTGCGCGACCCACAGGAGGCGCACCAGGATGTAAAAGCCGAAAATCAGTGAAAGAATGCGTACGATGTCGCGAGTCTTGAGACTCATCGGATTGCGTCGCTCCATGCGATGATGCTAAGCCAGACTTGTGCCCGTTGCGAGCGTGCGGTGCGCTCCATAGCTTCAAAAGTCATGTAGCAGAACGCTGCGCAGCCGACCGGACCGCCTCTCCAAAGAGACGCGGTCTTTTTTTTCGCCACGCCCGACTGACGTGTAAGAGGATCAGATGCCGGCAACACCCGATGGACCGATTGCGATTTACTACGAGCACCCCGACTGGTTCAAACCACTGTTCGCGGAGCTTGACCGTCGCGGACTGCAGTACGAGCGCATCGATGCGGCGTCCCATTCCTACGATCCTTCCGAGAGCACGTCCCCGTATTCGCTGGTTTTCAACCGCGCCAGCCCCTCCGCATATCTCCGCGGGCATGGTCAGGTAACGTTTCATACACAGAGCTGGTTGCGACATCTCGAGCGCGTCGGTGTGCCGGTTGTGAACGGCGCGGCGTGCTATGGGATGGAAACTTCCAAAGCGCTTCAGCTCGATATCCTCCAGGAGTTGGGCTTACCCTATCCGCGCGCGCGGGTGATCAATAACGCGGAGCTCGCCGGTGATGCGGCGCGTGGCCTGCGGTTCCCCGTCATCGTCAAAGCCAACATCGGTGGCAGCGGCGCCGGCATTACCCGCTTCGATACGCCCGCGAATCTTCAGGAAGCTGCGCTCACCGGCCGAATCGACCTCGGCGTAGATCGAGTGGCGCTGGTGCAGGAGCTGGCGCCTCTGCGTGATGGACACATCACCCGCGTCGAAGTCCTCGATGGAAAATTTCTATACGCAATCAACGTTTACCCGGCCGAAGATTCGTTCAATCTCTGCCCCGCCGACATCTGCCAGACAACGGACGGCAAAGAGCTCTCGCGAACCGCGTGCGCCGTTGACGCGCAGAAGAATGGAATGCGCGTCGAGCAGTTCAAGCCGCCGCGGGAGATTATCGGTGAGGTCGAGCGGATTGCCGAGCGTGTGAGCCTCGACGTTGGCGGAATCGAGTACCTCGTCGATGACAGGGATGGCCGTCACTACTTCTACGACATCAACGCGCTGTCGAATTTCGTCGCTGACGGCCGCAATGTCGTCGGATTTGATCCTTTCGAGCGGTTGGTCGACTACCTGGTGGAGCGGCGGGATGCGGGAAGGGGGATGCGGGACGCCCCTGCGACAACCAAACCAATGGAGATGACGGGGACGCCCTCCGCTTCCCGCATCCCGCATCCCGCGTCCCGCTGATGCGATACGGCTATTGGCTCCCCGTCTTCGGCGGCTGGCTGCGGAACGTTCCAGACGAGGGAATGTCCCCGACCTGGGAGTACGTGAAGCGCCTGGCACAGCGAAGCGAGCAGATCGGATTCGACATTACACTGATCGCCGAGCTGTTCATGAACGACATAAAGGGCATCGACGCGGACTCACTCGAGGCATGGTCAACCGCGGCGGCGCTGGCTGCTGTCACCGAACGCCTCGAGCTGATGGTCGCGGTGCGCCCGACGTTTCACGAGCCGGCGATCTTCGCCAAGCAGGCGGCGAATATCGATCGCATCTCGGGTGGCCGCCTTGCGCTCAACGTCGTTTCCTCGTGGTGGAAAGACGAGGCGCGGCGTTACGGCATCAATTTCGAGGAGCACGACGATCGCTACGCCCGCACCGACGAGTGGCTGCAGGTGGTCAACGGAGTCTGGAGAGATTCGCGATTCAGCTACTCTGGCCGCCACTACAAAGTCGAGGAAACGATCCTCGAGCCGAAGCCGTCTCGCCGTCCGCGACCGACCATCTACGCCGGTGGTGAGAGTCCCGCGGCGAAAGAGCTGATCTCGCGCACCTGCGACGCTTACGTCATGCATGGCGATCCGCCGGCAAACGTCGCTCCGAAAATTGCCGACATGACCGCACGACGCGAGAAGCTGGGATTGGGCCCCATGCAGTACGGCGTTGCGGCCTACGCGATCGTGCGGGACACAGAAGAAGAGGCGGCGAGCGAGCTGGCCCGGATCACCAACGTGAATCCCGGATCGCCTGGGTATCAGAACTATCAGGACTGGATCTCACACACTGCGCTCGAGCAACAGGTGAGTCTGGAGGATTACTCCGTGTCTAACCGTGGGTTGCGGGCGGGACTGGTCGGCACCGCCGAGCAGGTCGCCGATCGCATTCGAGCGCTCGAAGCGGTTGGGGTGGACCTGCTGTTGCTGCAATTCAGTCCGCAGCTGGAGGAGATGGAGCGGTTCGCGGAGACGGTGATGCCGCTGCTACAAACTGTTTCGGCCTAACTCCGGCCCCAGCCGGAAGCAGAAGTCCTCAGGCGATCAGCTTCTGCTGCCGATTCTTGATCGCCCGGTAGCACTCACAAGATGCCGCCTCCAACCCGGAGCGATCCACTACCGAGATCGTTCCGCGGGTGTGAGCTATCAGACCCGCCTTCTCCAGGATTCCCATCGCTACCGTCACGCCCGGCCGGCGCACGCCCAGCATCTCGGCGAGAAATTCCTGGGTCAGATCGAAGCGGTTGCGACCCACCCGATCCTGTGACATCAGCAGCCAGCGCGCGCACCGCTGCTCGATGACGTGAAGACGGTTGCACGCAGCGGATTGGGCGACGGTCTCGAACACGAACTGGCTATATCGATGCAGCAGGTCGTCGAAAGTCTCACATTCTGCCGTGAGTTGGTTGAAAGCTTCCGCCGTCATGCGATGCGCGGTGCCCGTGATCTGCCCGATCGCCTTCAGGCGGGACGACCCGGCGCCGTGGAACACCGCCATGCCCGCGAAGCCGTCGCTGCCGACGGTCATTGCCTCCACCGAATCGCCATCCTCCATCTCGGTGACCAGCGAGATCACACAATCTTCGGGGAAAAAGACGTGTGTGACCGGTGCCTCCCGCTCCCACACGACTGCCTTCGATTGAATCGTCACTGTCTCACACCTGGAAAGAACTACTTCCAGCTCTGATGCAGGAAGAAGATTCAAAATCTTGTTTCTGATGCTCGTTTGAACTGCGGCGTCAGTCGGTTCCGACCCGTTCTGGGGCAGTTGAGCGCTTGTTTGGATCGATGCAGTTGCCATACGAACCCGGAATCTGCCCCAACTGGGACGGCAATAGATGAATGCGCGGGCTGACCAGCCCCGCGCTCCTTTTGCGTTACAATAGGCAAATAGCGAACCGGGCGCGGTTTGCGATGTCCCGTCGCATGATACGACACGCTTTTTTGTGATAGAACGCCGTTGGCCAGGTGCTCTTACGGCTAGTCCGGATTACGGTATGGTCCTCGGGCGCCGGTGTTATCTTCGAGGGGACGAAACAGTCATTTACACGCCTGCCATCTATAGAGCAGCAGGACAGAAGTAGCCGCACCGGAAGACATGACGATACCTGCTGACGCGCAGCCAAACGAGCGAAAATTCCGCTTCAAGGACGAGTGGCTGGTCTCCCTGGTCGGGACCATGCCCGGCGTCACGCCGGAGCTGATAAAGCGGTGGCGCTTCCAGCAGAAACCGTACATTGCGCAGGCCCTAATCGATGGCGACGTCCTCTCCTTCAAGGAGATCGCCGAGGTCGTCAAGGACGCTTTCCGCATCGACTATGTCGATCTAAGTCCAGGCGCCATCGACAAGAACGCGATGCAGATCCTGCCGGAAAAGCTTTGTCGGGAGCACAGTGTTCTCCCGGTCAAGGTCGACAGCCGGATGGTCCACCTGGCGATGGCGAACCCGCTCGACCAGGAGGCCATTCAGCGCGTTAGCTGGGCCACGAGCCGCGAGGTCACCCCGCTTTTCTGCCCGCCCGGTCAGCTCGACAAACTCGTTCAGGAGACCCTCCGTCCCGACGCGATGATCTACGGTCTCATCGAGAAGCTCGATCAGGCAGCTGGTGTGGAGGAAGTGAAGGAGCAGGAGGAAGACGCCGCGCAAATGGCTCGCGTCCACGCGCCGGTCATCAAGCTTGTCGATGCAATCATCGCCAACGCCATCAAGCTTCGCGCTTCCGACATCCACATCGAGCACGACGAGGCTTCGACGCTCGTAAGATTCCGCATCGATGGTCTGCTCAAGAACATCATGGTGCTGCCGCGTTTCATTGGCGTCGGGCCGGTAGTCTCGCGCATCAAGATCATGTCAGACCTCGATGTCGCCGAGCGTTTCCGCCCGCAGGACGGCCGCGCCAAAGTGCGCGTCGGCGGAGAAGAAGTGGCGCTCCGCGTTTCGGTTCTCCCGACGCGTGTTGGCGAGAAGGTCGTCATGCGACTTCTCAACGAGAAGTCGGTCCAGGTTTCGATGGGTACGCTCGGCTTCATGCCGGAGGTGCTGGAGAGATTCAAGGCACTGCTGATGCGCGAGCAGGGCATCCTGCTCGTCACCGGCCCTACCGGGTCCGGAAAAACGACGACGCTCTACGCCGCGCTCAACACCCGCCGCGGGGAGGCCGTCAACATTGTCACCGTCGAGGATCCGGTCGAGTACCGGCTGAGCGGCGTCAACCAGGTGCAGGTGAACGAGAAGCAGGGACTGACATTCGCCGGAGTGTTGCGCTCGGTGCTCCGCCAGGACCCTGACGTGCTGCTCGTCGGTGAAATTCGCGACATGGAGACGGCGACTATCGCCTTCCAGGCCGCGATGACCGGTCACCTGGTGCTGTCGACGCTGCACACCAACGACGCCATCGGCGCGATTCCTCGACTGTCGAACATTGGCGTGGAGCCGTTCCGCGTCGCCGCCGGCCTCATCGGCGTCACCGCGCAACGTCTGGTGCGTAAGGTTTGCCCGCATTGCCGCTTCGAGGCTCCCGTCGAAGAGCTTCATCCGATGATTCGCTCCGCGCAGCAGCGCGTGTTCGGAAAGGCCAGGCACGTCAAAGCCACCGGCTGCGCCGAATGCGGCTTCACGGGTTACAGCGGTCGCCTTCCGATCATCGAGTTCCTGGAGATCACTCCGGAGCTGCGCGCGATGATCACAACAGGCAAGACCGCCGACGAGATCCGCGCCCATGCTCTCCGCACCCACGCGATTCACACCTTCGACAACGACGCACTGTGGCACATCGCGGAAGGCGATACCACGGCCGAGGAAGTGATTCCGTACACCGAATTCGAGCGGCGCCGGACCCCGCGCAGCAACACGCCTCGCGTGAACTCCGAGTTCGTCGCCGAGCTCGACGAGAACGGCGTCGCCAAGCCATCGAGAGTTCTACTGGCCGTCGGCGACAAAACGGATCGGGTGAAGTTCAACGAAATTCTGGTCGAGTCGCGCTTCGCGGTACAGATCGCCAACGACGGCGCTGCGGCGCTGGGGATTCTGGCGCAGGATCCGCCTGACGCATTGGTGGTGGGTCTGAAGCTGCCGATTCTGGATGGGCGGCAGGTCGTACACGCCGCGCGCACCGTGGTCGGTCTGGTCGATATGCCAATCATCGTGATCGCACCCGAGGGAACTGAGACCCAAACGACCGATCTGTTGTCCCAGGGGGTCGACGACGTCCTTTACGAGCCGCTCGATCCGGGGCGGTTCCGCGCGCGGGTGACGGCGGTAATGAGGAGTCGCGGCCTCTGGTCCGAGACGGAAGAAGTAATGCGCCCGCTCATTCCGCAGGACGAGGCGGAACGGCTGGTGGAATTCCGACTCAGCGCCGCGGTGGACGCGAAGCCAGAGGAGCGCTTCGATAAGATTACGCGCATGGCCGCCAAGGTTTTCGCCGCTCCGTTCGCGGGCATCTCCTTCGTCGAAGGCGAGCGGCAGTGGTTCAAGTCCAAGCAGGGCCTGGCCGTTCCGGACAGCTCACGCGTTCTCTCGTTCTGCGGTCACGCCATTACGGGCAGCGAGATTTTCGTCGTCGAGGACATGGCACTCGACCCTCGATTCGCCGAGAACCCACTGGTGGTCGACGAGCCGCACATCCGCTTCTACGCCGCGCAGCCGGTGCGTGGACCCGGGGGTCACAACGTTGGGACTCTCTGCATCATGGATAAAGCGCCGCGCGAGTTCAGCGAGGAAGACGGCGAGACTCTGCGCGACCTCGGCGAAATGGTCGAGAAAGAGCTCCGATCCAAGGAAAAGGCGCGGGTAGCTCCGCCCGACTGAGGCGCTGGATCTTGCGGGCGTAAGTAGCCCCGGATATCGTTAGCTGTGCTAACGATATCGGGGCTTTTGTATGGCGAACGACGTCTCACTCTCTCGCATTAAACAGATCGCCCTGCCAGTCGATTCCGTGGACGAGGCTAAAGCCTTCTACGGCGACACGCTCGGTATGCGACATCTCTTCGACGCGCCTCCGGCTCTTTCGTTCTTCGACTGCGGTGGCGTCAGACTCATGCTGGCGGGACCGGAAGCTCAGGGCCCCGACGGTCCGAAACAACATCCGGTGGTGTTTTACGACGTCAGCGACATCAAAGCAACGCACGCGAAAATCAAAGCCTCGGGCGCAAAGAGCCTGGAGGAGCCCCACGTGATCGCGCGGATGAACGGCCAGGAGATTTGGCTCGCGTCGGTAGCAGATGGCCAGGGGAATGTGGTCAGTCTAATGAGCGAAGTCGCTACGGCGTGAGGGGGCGCTCCCCGGCGCGCCGCCCACGAACGGAAAACTCTAAAGCTTTGGCCGATGCGCTCCATTCCGCTGCGATCCATCTGCTGAGAACGTTGCGCAAGGAGGACGACGCCAGCGGACTCTCGGCGCCCCGCCTGTCGGCGCTATCGGTAGTGGTGTTCGGCGGTCCCGTCACACTGGGTGCGCTCGCCCGCGCCGAGCAGGTACGGCCGCCGACGATGACAAGGATCGTGACCGGGCTGGAGAAAGCCGGGCTCGTCAAACGCGTTGCCGATGCCCACGACCGCCGGCTGACCAGGATCGAATCGACACCGAAGGGGCAGCGGGTGCTCGCGGCCGGCCGAGCGCGTCGGGTGAGGCTGCTCACGGACTCAGTGGAGGCGCTGGACGACAAAGGCCTCGCCGAGCTGGGACGCGGCATTCAGCGCTTCCAGGAGGTAATTAGGGCGATGTCCTCGAGTCGCTTGTAAATCCTGTGTCTATGCGGACATTTGTGGCGTCCGCGGTGTCTAAGTTTCACCGGCCACCACCAACCTTTTTCTCCCATTCATGACAACCTCCGTACAGAGATTAACTCGCGTTATTGCAGGCCTGTTCATCGCTGGATCCGCCGGCGCCCAACAGGCAGTCACGACCCCATCGGAAGGCGGGGTCGCGCCGAGCTGGGATGTGCTGATGCGGGGTCGCACTCACGTGCCCACTCCGACCACCTCAGCGATTACTGCCGCCGATCTCAAGACCAGGCTCTACATATTCGCGGACGATTCGATGCAGGGGCGCTTGCTGGCGACCGCAGGCAACGCGAAGGGTGTGGAGTACATTGCCGCCGAGCTGAAGCGGATGGGTCTCGAGCCAGCCGGAGATAACGGCACCTTTTTCCAGTCGGTGAACGTCGTCGACCGGAAGTACGACGTGGCGTCGCGCCTGACTGTCGGTTCGACCTCATTCGCTCCATGGACCGACTTCGCCGCACGCGATCAGGGTTCGGCTGCCCGCAGTCTCGACGGAGTGCAGGCAGTATTCGGCGGAACATGGGGTGACTCGTCGTCACTCCTCGATCCGGCGGCCGCGGCCGGTAAGCTCGTCGTGCTGCGAGTCAATCCGAACGGGGTCACCCAGAACTCCGGCGGGGGCATCAACAGGGCGACCGCCACCCGTCGCTTTGCGAACGCGGCGGGAATTGCCGTGGCCAGCCTCGAGGCCATGCCACCGCAGATGATTCAGATCTTCCAGCAGCCGAATCAGCTGCTGAAGGACGAGACTGATCCTGAGCTGCCGAGTTTCCTGTACGTCAACAAGCGCGTTGCCGATGCGCTCATGAACGGAAATGTCGACAGCGTAAAGGCCGGGGCGCTCGGTGCGACCGTGACTTCTACGCCGAAGTTTGCAGAAACTGCTCCTGAATTTCCCGCGCGAAACGTGGTCGCGGTAATTCGTGGCAGCGATCCCAAGCTTCGCAACGAGTACGTCGCAATAGGCGCGCACAACGATCACATCGGCTGGAGCACTCGTCCGGTCGCGCACGACTCGATCTATATCGTCAACCACCTTTTTCGCACCGGTGGCGCTGACGATCGCCCTCCGCAGCTCGATGCCGCGCAGCAGTTGCGCGTCAACTCGCTGATTGCCGACATCCGCCGCAGAACCAACGGAGCCTCCGCGCGCCCCGACTCGATTTACAACGGCGCAGATGACGACGGCTCGGGCAGTGTGAGCGCGCTCGAGATCGCGCAGTACTTCGCCGCACAGAAAGTGAAGCCAAAGCGCTCGCTGCTGTTCGTCTGGCACGTCGGCGAGGAGGCCGGCCTCTACGGATCCGAATGGTACACCGACCATCCCACCGTCCCGCGGGACTCGATTGTCGCGCAGCTGAACATGGACATGGTGGGACGTGGTGCCGCGGCCGACAACACAGGCATCACCAAGGAAGGCCAGCGCTATCATGGAAATCCAAACTACGTTCAGCTCGTTGGCTCGCGCCGGCTGTCTACCGAGCTGGGCGATCTGGCGGAATCAGTCAACAAGGGCGAGACACATCCTTTGAGCTTCGATTACTCAATGGACGCGAACGGTCATCCGCAGAACATCTACTGCCGCAGCGACCATTATGAGTACGCCCGCTACGGCATCCCGATCATTTTCTTCACCACCGGTGGGCACGCGGACTATCATCAGGTGACCGACGAGCCGCAGTACATCGATTACGATCGCATGGCGCGGGTAGCCGAGTACGTCGCCGATCTCGCTACGAAGGTGGCGAACCTCGATCACCGTCCGGTTGTTGACAAGACGAAGCCGGATCCGCACGGGCAGTGCGTCCAATAGTCTGGCATCTCGAGGCTGAAAGGTCCTAACTGCAACTGAACGGGTGCGAGCAGCAAGCAACTAATGCAGCGAGGCGGCAGTTCACGACGTCGGGACATCTCGTGACGGCATTCAGGGTAAAGGCAGTGGTTTGCAGTTGATTTAGTTCGACGTTTCCCGATGGTACAAAACAGACGCCGGCCCAAAAGGCCGGCGTTCTTTTTGGCCCGACTTTCGCCTTATCAGCGTTTGTCTGTAAAAAAAACTGTTTCCCGTCACTGAGTTATTCGCTTATGGCCGCCCTAACCACTGCCCCCATACGCTCACATCATCGTGCAGCCAGACTGGCTCTGCTGTTGGTCGTATCCTTTTTGGCCGGTTGCAAGGTCAACGAGACTGCCCGCGCCAGCAAGCCGGAAAATCCGCAGACCTGGGCTCCGGAGAAGCTCACTTCAGTGGCCGGAGTGCCAGCGACCCAGATCGAAGCTTCGATGAAAACCAAGCTGGCCGGAGCCAAGCCGGGCAAGATTGACGACGACCAGTGGGGACACACCCAGCGGCTCTATAAACTTTATGGCGACAACGCGCTGTGGCTCTCGTCGGATGGCCTTCATAAGACGAGAACGAAGGCGCTGACCGACGCGATCCTCCTCGCCAACACAGATGGTATGCGGATGGATGATTATCCCATCGGTCCGCTCGCTCAGGCAATCGCCACACTCAAGCAGACGAAGACTCCGACGGCCGACCAGCTGGCTACTGCCGATGTTCTTCTTACGGCATCCTACGTCGCGCTCGGCGAAGACTTGATGACGGGTCAGATCGATCCCCGCACGATGCAGCAGGCGTGGCACGTAGACCCGGAAGAGGAAAACATCGACAGCGCGCTAGTGCGCAACCTTCGCTACGAGCATCTCGACCAGGCATTGGGGACTCTGCGCCCGACTGACGACGACTACGCGGGTTTGAGCAAGGAGCTCCAGAACTGGCGGACGATCGTCGCCAAGGGCGGATGGCAACCGGTTCCCGCCGTTAGCGGAAACGTGAAGCCGGGGGCTTCTGCCAGTCCCGCCGTTCTGGCGGCCGTTCGAAACCGCCTCGCCGCCGAGGGAATTCAGGCGACAGCGGGGGGGTCGGACTCAGCGAGTGCGACCCGCGCATCGACGTCGAGTTCCGGTACCTACGATCATGGGTTGGCCGGAGCGGTCGCGGTATTTCAGCAGCGGCACTCCATCAACGTGGACAGCGCGCTCGGCAAAGAGACCATCGACGCGATGAACGTTACCGCCAGCTACAGACTCGCGGAAATCGCCGCGAACATGGAACGATACCGGTGGCTGCCGCGGACTTTCGGCCAGCGCTACATATTCGTCAACGTGCCGGCGTTCAAGCTGGAAGCATACGACAGCGGCCAGAAGGTCCTCGAGATGAAGGTTATTGTCGGGCAGGAGTATCAGGACAAGGCGACACCGGTCTTCGCGGACTCCATGGAGACGGTGGTATTCCGCCCTTACTGGAATGTCCCGCCAGCTATCGCGGCCAAGGAGATCTTTCCGAAGGGTAGCGCTTACATGGCGAGCCAGAACATGGAGACGTTCAATCAGGGCGGGCAGACGGGAGTACGTCAGCGGCCTGGGCCGAAGAACGCGCTGGGCTTCGTGAAGTTTCTCTTCCCCAATGACTTCAACATCTACCTGCACGATACGCCGAATCACGAGTTGTTCAACAAGGACGTGCGCGCCTTCAGCCACGGCTGCATCCGGTTAGAGAAGCCGGACGAATTGGCAGAATGGGTGCTTGGTTGGCCTGCCGACAAGGTACAGCAGGCGATGCGCGATGGGCCGGACGATCACTCGGTGAAGGTGCCGAAGAAGATCCCTGTCTTCATCACGTACTTCACCACGTACATCAATAACGGCCAGCTCTATTTCGGGAACGACCTGTACAGTCGTGATGACAAACTCGTGCCCGCCGTGATGACCGGTGCGATGCCAACCAAGGACGTCGTAGACGCTGTTCAGGCGCTGAGAAGGATCGCGGGCGCCTGATACTCGCGGGATAAAAAATAGGATTCAGCAGTGGTTGCACCATCCAAACCTGAGGCGGGACAAGAAATTCCAAGAGCGGCTATGGGTGTCAAAGGTCTTGATGACATCCTCGGTGGTGGTTTGCCCACCAATCATCTCTATCTGGTCGACGGGGAACCGGGCACAGGCAAGACGACGCTCGCGCTCCAATTCCTCCTGGAAGGGGTGGCTAACGGCGAGCGCGGACTCTACGTAACGCTGTCTGAGTCCAAAGCAGAGCTCACTGCAGTCGCGGACTCGCATGGCTGGAGCCTCGATGGCATCGAGATCTTCGAGCTGTCGAAGGACAACGCCGGCGACACTGCAGATGACTACACCATTTTTCATCCCGCCGAAGTCGAGCTTCAGCAAACGGTGGACGAAGTGCTCAAGGCGTTCGAGAGGCACAACCCGGCCCGCGTCGCGTTCGACTCACTCTCCGAGATGCGCCTGCTTGCGCGCGAGCCCCTGCGCTTCCGACGGCAGATTCTCGCACTCAAACAGTTTTTCAGCGGCCGCGAATGCACAGTACTGCTGCTCGACGACAAGACAGCGCCGGAGGGTGATCTGCAGCTCCACAGTCTTGCGCATGGCGTGATCGTTCTCGAGCACGTCGCCCTGGAATACGGATCCGAGCGCCGACGGCTCCAGGTAACGAAGGTGCGGGGGATTCAGTTCCGCGGCGGGTTCCACGATTTCCGAATCGTCACTGGCGGCATTGAGGTTTATCCGAGAGTACTCCAGGATGCGCCGCGAGTCGACGTGTCCAGCGATATGCTGTTGAGTGGGTCGAAGCCGCTCGATGAACTAATGGGCGGAGGCATTACCTGCGGCACCAGCACTCTCATTACCGGAGCGGCAGGGACTGGGAAATCCGTTCTCTGTACGCAGTTCGCGCGTGCGGAGATCAACCGCGGGAAAAAGGTTCTTTTTTACCTGTTCGACGAGCGCATGACCACGTTCAGGCTCCGCGCCGCAGCTCTCGGGATGGAGATGGACCAGGCGAGGGAATCGGGCCAGCTCAGGATGACCCAGGTCGAGCCCACCGAGTTGTCCCCAGGCGAATTCGCCAGTCAGGTCGTCCGCGCGGTTGAGGATGACAAGTGCTCGCTCGTGATCATAGACTCTATCAATGGCTACATGCAGTCGATGCCGGAAGAGAGACTGCTGCCGATTCAGATCCACGAGCTGCTCAGTTTTCTCTCGAACAACGGCGTCACCTGCATCATGACTCTGGTGCAGCACGGAATCTTTGGAAATCCGGTGGACGAGGCGGTCGAGGTGAGCTACCTCGCGGACACCGTGATTCTGATGCGCTACTTCGAGGTCGCCGGGACCGTGCGTCAGGCAATCTCAGTAGTGAAAAAGAGAAGCGGCGATCACGAACGCACGATTCGCGAGTGCAAGGTTCAGAAGGGCGGTCTCTTTGTAGGCGAGCCTTTGCACGAGTTCCAGGGCGTGCTGACAGGCGTGCCTCATTATGTCGGCGCCTCCGGACCGCTTTTGGAAAACGGAAGCGAGCCCTATCGCGAAGGGGTCAGAGAACAGTCGAGTGAAGCCCGCAACCACGGCGAGGACGGACAGGGAGAGCATGGACGCAAGCGCCGCCGCAAAAAGTCCAGCGCCTGAAACACTGCCGGTGGCAGTGCTCACGCCTACGGGTCAGGACGGCCGCGTAGCGCACATGGTTCTGGAGAAGGCGGGACTCCAGCCCCGGGTGTGCGCCGACATGTCCGCCGTTTGTGAGTTGATCGGGAAAGAGGAGATCGGCTTGTTGTTAATGGCGGAGGAGGCGCTCGCTCCGCAGGCGCGCGACAAGCTGTTCGAATCCCTGGACAAGCAACCGGCGTGGTCGGACGTACCCATCGTCATCCTGACCGGCGAAGATGAGCTGTCCGGCGCACTTCCTCGGACCCTCAAAGGCGTGGCGCAGAAAGGCAACGTCACGCTGCTGGAGCGTCCCGTGCGAGTCGCAACTCTTACGACAGTAATTCGCTCCGGCCTGCGCGCTCGCCAACGCCAGCTCGATGTGAAGGCCAACCTCGAACAGCGCCAGGCGGCGGAACTGTCGCTCCGCGAAAGCGAGATGCGCCTGCGGGCGGCAGTCCAGTCCGCTCCTTACCCGTTGATGCTTCACGCATCTGATGGAGAGATCCTGCAGCTGAGCGAGGCGTGGATGACGCTCACCGGTTATTACCCGTCATCCGTTACCACCACCGACGAATGGGCGGCACTTGCCTTCCCAGCCACCGATCAGAAACCGGTCATTGCCCTCGGCAAGGATGGTTTCGATCAGCCGGAGGGCGAATCGCTTCACCTTGGGGAGCAGACGGTCCGGACCGCCAAGGGTGACGATCGCATCTGGGATTTTCATCGTGTCGCACTCGGATCCCTGCCCGACGGCCGCCGGCTATGGCTAACTGCAGGCATCGATGTGACGGAGTACAAGCATCTCGTCGAGAGCGAGCGGGCCGCGCGTCACGAGGCTGAAGAAGCGAATGCCGCGAAGAGCCAGTTCCTGGCGACAATGTCCCACGAGTTGCGTACGCCCCTCAACGCAATCGCCGGATACTCGGAGCTATTGAGACTGGAATTGCGGGGCCCGATTACTCCTGAGCAACGCGTAGACCTCGATCGCATCGACCGCAGCCAGCGCCACTTGCTGTCGCTGATCAACGATGTTCTCAATTTCGCAAAGATCGAGGCGGGGCACGTTGCTGTTAACACCTCGCCGATGGGACTGGGCACTGTTATCGACAGCCTACGAGAGTTCGTAGAGCCGCAGTTGAGGGAGAAGGGACTGCAGTTCAAAATGGATGACGACTTTCCGGAAACGGAGGCCTGTGGGGATCCCGACAAGGTGCGCCAGATTCTTATCAACCTGCTGTCCAATGCGATCAAGTTCACACCCGAGGGAGGCCACATCTCGCTCGACTGTGAGGAAGACGACAAGATGATTTACCTCGCCGTCGAAGACGACGGCGCCGGAATCCCGCCCGACAAGCTGGACGCCATCTTCGAGCCTTTCGTGCAGGTGAATCGCGATTACGCGTCGAAGCACGAAGGTACGGGACTCGGGCTCGCCATCAGCCGCGACCTCGCACGCCGCATGGGCGGCGATCTCACAGTCCGGAGCGAGCTGGGAAAGGGTTCGCGGTTTACTCTGTCGCTGCCCCGGGCGTAGGCGTTACAGACGCTGGGGAGTGGGGTCGATTCGTTTGCCGGAATCGGCGTCAAAGATGTGAACTCCCTCTGGCCGTACCCTGATCGAGACGATATCGCCCGGCTTGATCGGAGCCTGCGGTGGTGCGACAGCGACCAGCTTGTCGCCGCCTGAGAGCGTGACGTAGACGATCAGCTCGTTCCCCATCGGCTCCACGACACCGACTTCAGCTCTCGGTCTATTCTGTCCGTCGGCGCTCACTTCGATGTGTTGGGGACGAACGCCGAGGTAGACGCGGCCGCGCGCTTCGCCGTCGCACGGCACGTCGAGGGTCAGATCTATTCCCTTGAAGATGCACATGCCGGCGCCCTTGCCGGGGTCTCCAGAGCGTTGGATCACGCCCTCGATGAAATTCATCGCCGGACTGCCGATGAAGCCGGCCACGAACTTGTTCGCCGGCCGCTGATAGAGCTCCATCGGCGTCGCGATCTGCTGCAGCACTCCTTCCTTGAGAACCGCGATGCGATCACCGAGCGTGAGGGCTTCTGACTGGTCGTGGGTGACGTAGACCATCGTTGCCCCGAGCTTCCGGTGCAGCCGCGAGAGTTCGACGCGCGTTTCGACACGCAACTGCGCGTCGAGGTTGGAGAGCGGCTCGTCGAAGAGAAACGCCAGTGGCTCGCGGACGATTGCTCGGCCGAGTGCGACGCGCTGGCGCTGACCGCCCGAAAGCTGCGCGGGTTTGCGATCGAGTAGAGCATCGAGGCCCAGCGAAGCGGCGATCGTGCGCACGCGTTCGCCGATCAACGAGGGAGGCTGTTTCCGGATGGTAAGCCCGAAGCCGAGGTTCTCTCGAACCGTCATGTGCGGGTAAAGCGCGTAATTCTGGAAGACCATCGCGATGTCGCGCTGCTGCGGCGGGAGATCGGTCACGTCGCGGTCGCCGATGCGAATGACGCCGTCGGTTACGCGCTCGAGGCCGGCCATCATCCGAAGCACGGTTGATTTCCCGCTTCCCGAGGGCCCGACGAGAACGAGAAGCTCGCCGTCGGCGACATCGAGGCTGAGATCGCGGGCGGCGACGTAGCCGTTCGGGTAGATCTTGTCTACTTCCTCTAGACTGATTTTGGCCATTCAATCTCCATTGAACTGCTGAGATCGGGAGTTGCTGAGATCTCGCATCCACTTCCTTTGCAGTTGGTAGTTGTAGTTCATCCTTTCACCGCGCCAGCCGTCAGCCCCTGCACGATTCTCCGCTGAAACACGAGAACCATCGCCGCGACCGGCGCCGTCGCTACGACAGCGGCGGCGAGAATCTCCCCCCAAGGCACCTGGTACTGCCCGCGAAACAGCGCGATCGCCACCGGCACGGTTTGCCGTTCGGGTCCCAAGGTGAACGACAACGCGAACAGGAACTCGTTCCAGCAATAGATGAATGTCAGAATACCCGTGGTTGCCAGGCTGGGCACCGCGAGTGGCAGCAGGATTTTTGTGAAGCTTTGCCGCCGGGTCGCGCCGTCGACGTGCGCGGCTTCCTCGAGATCTTTCGGAATCTGGCGGATCGAGCCCGTCAGCACCCAGACCGTCAGCGGCATCGCGAACGTCATGTACGGCATGATCAGGCCAGGGTACGTATCGATCAGATGAAGAGAGCGCAGTAACAGGTAGAGGGGGCTGACGATCGAGATCTGCGGGAACATCGTCACCGCGAGTATAAACGCCATAATCGGCGCCTTGCCGCGGAACTCGATGCGCGCCAGCGCGTAGGCGGCGAGCGTTCCAACCGTCAGGCAGAAAAGCGTCGTTGTTCCGGCGACCACCAGTGAATTTCTTATTGGTGTGATGAAGTCGCGCTCGGTGAACAACGCCC
>JBJMOT010000115.1:0-4630 GCA_045803585.1 Gemmatimonadaceae bacterium | reverse complement strand
TCATCGGGGTCTGCGAGATCCTGGGCGCCACCGGCCTCATCGTCCCCTGGCTGACCGGAATCCGCAGAGAGCTGACACCAATCGCAGCGACTGGCCTCGTCATCATCATGACCGGAGCGACGGTGATCTCGATTGCGCAGGGACCGGCGATCGGAGCGATCGTACCAGCCGTGGTTGGACTGCTCGCCGCTTTCGTCGTCCGCGGGCGCTGGGAGGGAGCCCCTCAGCGGGTGCCGGCCCACCTGTCACCGACTACCTTACGTCGCGCGGCATAACACGCAAAACAAAACCGCGCCTCGCTCCCAGTTCGGAACGAGGCGCGGTTTTGTTTTCCCCCGGCGACTATCGCGAGATCGTTACCGACAGTCGCGATTTGTCAGGTCGACAGTTGTCTTAGCGTCGAGGCCAGGGTGCGAACCTTCGCCGCATCACTCGAGGTCGCAGCGTCGGCATCGAGCTGCGCGGCCAGCGCCGCCAGCGCTGTCTTGTTCTGCATGGAGCTCCCGCCGCTTAGCGCCTGACGAATCTGCGTCAGCCTGTCAGCGCTCAGACCCTTCGATCTCGCCAGCTGATCGGCATAGGCGCCAGCAAGTGCGGGCGTTACCGGCCATGTGAACTTCGGCTGACCCTGGGTATTCAGGTAGTCGAGGTGCACAGACTTGGCCGCATCGATCTCGTTCTGGCTGATGTACTGGCTCGGCGTCAGCTCGAAGATGTCGAGACCACGGGAAATCTCCGAGCCGACGATCTGACCGTTGTACCAGTAGGTCGACCAGAAACCGCCGCTCGCCATGCGAGTTGAATCCGCTGGTCCGCGATCGAAGTACGCGATCTCGTGCGGGTTCGCCGGGTCCGTCCAGTCAAACACCGACAGACCGCCCTGGTACCACGCCTGCACCATCACGTCGCGGCCCGGAATCGGAATCAGCGAGCCGTTGTGCGCGACGCAGTTTTCGAACTTGGTCTGCGGCGCGGGGAGCTTGTAGTAGCTCTGGAACCGCATCTGATTGTTGACGATGCGGAAGATCGCATCGGCGCCCCACTCCCGACGATCGGTAGAACGGCACTTCGGCTGGCCGCCGCCGCCCCATTCGTCTGAGAACAGGATCGCGGATCCATCGTTGTTGAACGTCGCGGAGTGCCAGTAAGAGAAGTTCGAGTCGGCAACTGCGGCGATGCGCACCGGGTGCGCTGGATCACGAATGTCGAGCAGGAAGCCGTAGCCTTCGCACGCTCCACCGGCCAGACCGATTGCAGGATAAACGGTGATGTCGTGGCATTGAGTCGGTCCGGGTCTTACAGCACCGCCCGCGGGCGCCGGCGGAATGAGTCGATCAATCATCGCCTGCAACCCTGCACGCAATGTTGCGCTGTCCGCAGCGGTGGCCGGTCCAGTTCCGCCGCGTGCCTTCACAATGCTGTCGAGCGCCGGAGTGATAAACCTCGACGGAATTACCGCTTCGTCACCGCGGATGTTCGCGACAAAGCCGCCGTGCGCCTTTGCCTCGGCAACCAGTCGCCTATTCTCAGCGATGTCTTCCGGCGCCTCGGCGTGACGCGTGGGTGCTGTGAGTTCATTGAAGATGCGCGGGGAGCTGACGATCGCCGCCTGCTCGGGATGCGCGAGAGGAACCTTGATCACCTCGATGCGGAAGAGCGCCGAATTCGGATCCTCTTCAGGCCTGGCCCGAACGCAACCGGGGAGCTCGTTAGGCGAGCGCACTCCCGCGGAGCCGGAGATATAGACGTAGACGTTGTCCGGATCCTTCGGATCGACCAGCACTGTGTGCGTATGCGAGCCACGGCAGGTCTGCACATTGCCGACGTTCTTCGGATTGTTGATGTCCGTAATGTCGAAGATGCGCAGGCCTCGGAGACGGTCTTTGCTCACCGTATCCTTGACGCCAGTGGTGCCGCAATCGATGCGTCCACTGGTGCCTTCGCCGGAAACGAAGAGAAGATTGCGATAAACCGAGACGTCGCTCTGCGAGGCGGGGCAGACGTAACCGATTTTCAGGGTCGGCGCGGCCGGGTTACTGATGTCCCAGACCTCGTAACCGTTGTAATTGCCCTGGATCGCGTAGTTGCCGAGGAATGCGAGGTCGGAGTTGGTGACGCCGACGAACTTCTCGGACGGTGGCGTGTGAGAGACTGCGCGCAGATTCCAGATCGCGGTCGCAGCGTCCATTTTGCCGGCGCGCAATCCAACGCGTGGATCCGGCATCGGCTCACCGGGCGACATGTCGCTGACCGTCGGGATGGTGCTGACGCGCGACGACGAAGTGGCCGGCGCGCACGCCGCCATCAAAGCCGCGAAGCCGACGCAAATCGACGTCAGCGAAGCGATCGTGACGGTCGATCTTGAACGAACCGGAAGCACTGATTCCATAAACATTCCTCTGGGTGGTCGGAGTGGTGCTGAAAGGTGTAGGTGCTACTGCGTGTCGATGCCGAGCGTAAGTGAGATGAGCAACTTATCCATGCGGGCGATCTCCGTCGTTTGGTCGACGTTGACGTCGGAAGCAAACTTGAAAACGACCTCGTCCTGACCGGCTCCATAAGAGTCGAACAGGTCCTTGACCATGCTGACGGCGCCTTTGTGGTGTTGAATCATGTAGGTCAGAAAGAGCCGGTCGAACTCCGGCCCCCGCGCCGCGTCGAGCTGTTTCATCTGGGCTTCCGTGAGCATGCCGGGCATCAGCATCTCGTGCTGCATGCCGCCCATCGACATTGCCATGCCCGTCGCTGTTGCTTCGGGAACCGGCTGGCGCCGATCGCGCAGCCAGTTCTGCATCGTAAGGATTTCGTCCTGCTGGGCGTTGATGATGCGATTGGCGAGCCGCTGCACGGCGGGGTTCGCGCCGTGACTCTGCGCCCAGCGGGCCATCACAATCGCCTGAGAGTGATGGTGGATCATCCCGGACATGAAACGAACGTCCGCCTCGGTATAGGGGTGACGAACGCTGTCTGCCCGCGCCTGCTCTATCGCGGCCGCTTCACTCTGTGGATTGATGACCGGTGTGGGGACGACGGGTACCACCGATGCATTTGTTGATTGAGTCGCGCTGGCGCAAGCCGACACGGCAATCACGACGAGAGTCGTGGCGATTCCGCGGATGTAGGGTGTGCTCATTCCGTCCGATGTCGTGCGAATTGGGTACGAGCCTGGGAAGCTCGGGCAAGGTGCCTACTATATGATACCATCCAGTCACGGTGATGGAAGCCCGCGGGATTCCCCTGTCATGGCCGGGTAATCCTGGTGTAAGGCGGGAAGCGGAAGTGGGAGGCGCTAACTACACGCCGCGACAAATGTCGACACGGCCGGCGGGCCGGAGCCGCCGTTCTCGGTCTCATCGTGCTTGAAGAACACGTAAGCCTCGTTCCACCGCTGCCCACTCACACGTTTCGCCCAATCGACCAGCGCGCTTTCGTCGTAGTCGAGCTTGTGGAGCCGCAGATAGCCCCATGTCGAGGTCGACACGACCGGACATTTGAAATCCTCCTGCTCGGCGATGCACATCGCGATATCACGCTCACGCATCGCGTCGTACACCTCGTCGTCGAACCAGCTCTCGTGGCGGAATTCAAAGACATAACGCCGGTCGTTTGGGAGCAGGCCGAGGAATCCGCGAAACCGGGTCACGTCTTTCTGCATGTTCGGCGGGAGCTGGAAGAGGATAGGGCCAAGCCGATTGCCGAGCGTCGCGGTGTTCTTTAAAAGGAAGTCGACGAGACTTGCCGATTCTTCCTTGAGACGTGCGTAGTGCGTGATGCGCTGGCTCGCCTTCAGTGCGAAAGTGAAAGTCTCAGGAACCTGTGCCGCCCAATCGCGAAGGACGTTCTCTTTCGGGAGTCGATAGAAAGTATTGTTGATCTCCACCGCGGGAAATCGGCTTGCGTAGTAGCCGAGCATTCCGTCCTCTTTGAGATCCTGCGGGTAGAAATTGCCCTTCCACTCCTTGAAGGCATAGCCGCTCGTCCCCGCGAGAATCTTCACGAGCGGCCAATCCTTACGAAACCTTGCGGCTCGCTTTCTCCTTGGTCACCGGCTTTTCGCGCTCGAGGCTCGCTTTGAGGGCTTCCATCAGGTCGATGATCTTGCCTTCTCCGCCGACCTTGACGTCGGCGGTGATGTCTTGTCCCTCGACCTTCGACTGGATCGCCTCGAGTACGCGCTCGCGAACAGTGTCCTTGTACTTGTTGGGCTCGAAGGTGTCGTTCGAAGTCTGGTCGATCAGCTGCTTCGCCAACTTCAGCTCCTGGGCCTTCACTTCACCTTCGGGGATTGGAACTTCGCTCGTCGGACGTACTTCGTCGCCGTAGTGGAGCTGCTCCATAACGAGCACGCCGTTGAGGGGACGGAGGAGCACTAGATGCTGCTGGCCACGGGCGGCGTACTGCCCGAGTGCCGCCTTCCCGGTCTCCTTCAATGCTTCTGACAACAGTCGGTAGGCGCGATCGCCGCCTTTGTCGGGGCCGAGGTAGTAGACCTTCTCGAGGTACTCGCGGTCGACCTGGGCGAGTGGGACGAACTCGACAACGTCGATGACGCTCGTCGCTTTCTCCTCGAGGGCCTTGAGCTCTTCAGCGCTCAGGACGACGTATTGGTCCTTGGCGTACTCATAGCCTT
>JBJMOT010000114.1:0-18822 GCA_045803585.1 Gemmatimonadaceae bacterium | reverse complement strand
GAACGACATCCAAAACAGAATTGATGCGATCGAAGGCAGCACGTGCCGATTCAAGGGCGCGCTTATCGACGCCGTTTCGATCGAGCTCTGCGTTTGCCCGCCGGACGAATGTGAACAGCGCGCCGAGCGCGATCGGCGCATTGAGGTCGTCGAAGAGGGCGGCCGAAACCTCCGCTTCCGCATCTTCCGCGATTTTCTCCAGCTCCGGAGTCGCTGCCCTGGCCTCGGTCAGGCGCCGCGAGAAATCAGCGATCCTTCTCACTCCCTCCATCGACGCTTCCAGCGCTTCACCGGACATGTTCAACTGCTTGCGGTAGTGCGTCGAGAAAACGAAATGACGGAACGCGGCCGCCGGCACCCCCTGGTCGCGAAGATCCTGTACCGTCGCAACGTTGCCGAGTCGCTTTGCCATCTTGGCGCCCTCGGTGAGGAGAAACTCACCGTGACACCAGACACGCGAGAATGTCTTGCCGCTCGACCCCTCCGACTGTGCGATCTCATCCTCGTGGTGCGGGAAAATCAGATCAATACCCCCGCCGTGGATATCGAGTGTCTCGCCAAGGTATTTCATCGCCATCGCCGAGCACTCGAGATGCCAGCCTGGTCGACCGCGTCCCCATGGGGAATCCCAGGCGGCGCCTGTCGCTTCGTCTTCGGGCTTAGCAGCCTTCCACAGGGCGAAGTCCTGGGCGTTCTCCTTGGAGTAGTCATCCTGCAACACACGAGCGCCGGCCTTCACTTCGCGCGTATCGAGACGTGAGAGCTTGCCGTAATCCTTGAAGCGGTCGATAGCGAAATAGACGGTTCCGTCGTCGGCTTTATACGCCAGCTTTTTGTCCACGAGTCGCTGGACGATGGCGATCATCTCCGGGATGTGATCGGTGGCTCTCGGATAGAGCTCGGCGTCCTGAATGCGCAGAAAGGTTCGATCGGCGTGAAAGACCTTCGTGACCGGCGCGGTCACTTCGCCGATGCTGATCCCGCTCTCGTTTGCCGACTTGATGATCTTGTCGTCGACATCGGTGAGGTTCATCACCTGAATGATTTTCCAACCGCGCAGAACGATGACGCGCCGCAGCAGGTCCTCAAAAAGAAATGTCCGGAAATTTCCGAGATGGGCGGGCCGGTAGACGGTCGGCCCGCAGGTGTACATCCGAACCGTTTCACCATCAGCGGGGGAAAACGGTTCGACCTTGCGCGTCAGTGTGTTATAGAGACGGAATTCGGCAGCCATCCGCAGAAGCTAGACGCGCCGATATAGAGGGTCAACAGAAGCGCTCCGCTACTCTGCCCGCATATTCTCGCCGCGTTACGACCGCTCTGCCCTCGACGACATTGATGATGCGTGCGGCAATTCGATGCAACTCGACGGGGTTGGGCGCTGCCAGAATGATCGTGACGCCACGCCTGGTGAGTCTCGTGAGCAGCGAAACGACATCCCGATCGAACAGCAGCCCCTCGCCGCATAACGTCTCGTCGAGGAGGATCGCACGCGGCGAGCCGATCAGCGATTGCGCGAGCCCCAGGCGCTGCATGAGACTGGCGGAAAGACTGCTGACACGCCGGGTCGCGTGAACGTGGAGCGACACATCACGAAGGGCGGATTCCACTTGTGCTGCTCTATTCGCGGACGACAAATCGTGGAGAGTTGCGTAGTACTCCAGCGCTTCGCGAACGGTGAGAAACGAGTAATAGCCGGCGCGTTGTGGCACGTAGGCAAGTCCTGGTGGTACGTGATGCCCGGTGACGGGCTCACCGAACCAGCTGATGCTGCCTTCGTCAGGCCGCAGCAGTCCGGCAAGACAGAGGAGGAGCGACGATTTGCCGGCGCCGGGCCGGCCGACGACGCCCACGATCTCACCCGCGGTTACATCGAGCGAAATGTCCCGCAACGCCGGTACGGCGAGGGACCGGGTTTTGGGACCGGAGTGATAGGTCTTGTTTAAGCCTCTGACAGAAAGTGCGATCTGCACTGACGCGCCCCCGTAACGGTGAGCGCGCACATTTGCACCGCACTTAGACGGATGGGCAACCGTTGGAGGGCGAGCCCAACCAATGCATCGCGTTTTGGCGTGATTCTTTCTGAAATGACCCGTCCATCGCGCCACTGGCGCTAGAGGAGGATCCACATGAGACAATCGATTATGAGAGCCAGCGCAATCTTCGCGACCGTTGCCGCGATGACCGCTTGTGGGAGTGACTCGACCGCGCCGGACACAAGTATCGCGGGCAGTTACAGCGCGACTGAGTTTCTTACTACTGGCGGCTCGGGTCAGAGAAATGAGCTGCTGGCGGGAAGCACGCTAGCAATGGTACTCAGCGCGAACGGAACCACGAGCGGACACCTTCATGTGGCTGCATCGGGCAGCAATCCGGCGCTGGACGCCGACATGGCGGGCACCTGGTCGAGAACCGGCAACGTCGTCACCTTCAGTCAGAACGCCGACACTTTCGTGCGCGACATGGCGTTCACCCTGGATTCAAACGGGAGCCAATGGATGCTTATTGGAGATCAAGGCTTTTCAGGCACCCGGGTTGAGGTGACGCTAACCCAGGTGGTGACGGATAGGGTTACGCGCTCTTTTTGAACGAAGGGTTCTCGCGAATTGCGATGAGATCGGGAGGCGGGGCGATCGGGACCAGCACGCCCCCGTCGGGGACGGGCACACGAAGGACGAAGATTCGATCCCGCGTGCTCTTCCTGAACCCCTTCCCCTCGTAGATGCGGTTGATGAGGATGCGCCGCACTATCACCATCACCGTCACCAGAATCGGCAGCGCCACCACCAGTCCAAGTGGGCCGAGCAGTTTTCCGATCACCAGCACCGCGGTGATCGTAAGGACGGGAGGCATGTCGATCTTCTTCGACATCACCAGCGGCGAGACGAGATTGCCCTCGATCAGGTGAATGACGACACCGAGGAGAAGGACATACAGCGCGCGCGTGCCGCCGCCGGGGCCACCCAGAACGAAGAGCGCCGGCAATGTCGTGGACAGTAACGTGCCGAAGAACGGCACTACGGCGACGAGCCCGGTAAAAATTCCGAAGGTCAGCCAATAGGGCACGTCGAGGATGTACAATCCAGCGGCGGTGAGCGCCGCGAGAACGGTCATCGTCAGCAGCTGACCAACGATGTATGCGCGGAGAGCATCCGCCAGATCGCGCAGCACGTCGCGAACGAGGTCACGGTGGATCGGCGGAAACAGGGCGATCAACCATTCGCGATACACCCCGGGCTGGAGAGCGAGATAAATGCTCATTACGCCAACCGCGAAGGTGTCGATCAGGAAATTCACGAACGACAGGACTCTCGGTACGACGGTCTCGGCCTGCGCGGAAAGCTGGTCGTAAACAGCACGGATCAACGTGTGGTCGCCTGGCTTCCACACATCGCGCATCGCCGGGAAGCGAGCCACAAAGGTGTCGATGCCTTTCTCCCACGTCTCGATGTACGTCGGGAGGACGGTGATCAGCGAGCGAGTCTGCTCAAATACCGGCGGCAGCAGTATCGCAAAAAGACCAAGCAGCGCGGCGAAGGTGCCGACCACCGAAACGAAGAACGCCAGCCGGGGCGGCATGTGGACTTTGTTGACGAGCTGATCTCTTACCGCGCCCAGGTACAGCGAGATGATGATCGCGATGAAGAGGAGAAGGAAGACGTGCGCCGTGCTGCCGAGCATCCACAGCAGGAGCACTGTGAGGATGACTCCGGCGATTACCGACCCTACCTTAGGTCTCGCTGTTGGCGCCGCCGCGACAGCCACGACTATTTGTTCTCGTCGTGGATTTCTTCTACTTCAACCGATTCTTCCTCGGCCTGACGCCCGGCGCCCAGTGCTTTGTTGTTGGCCGCGCCTGCGGGCAGAACTCCCATCTTCTGTTTCAGTTGCAGCAGGAGGATCTCAGCGGACTGATTACTACCGGCCGCTTCGAGACGCTTGAAATCGTTCGCCAGCTTATCGCCCGAGAACGCTTCCTCGATCTCGGCGCTCGCCCTCACCTTCCGCTCATTGGACTCGATCTTCTCTTCCATCCGGGCAAAAGCTTCGAATGCGGATTTCTCCGAGATGTGGGACATCGTCTCGTTGATTCGCTTCTGCGCGTCGGCGCGACGCTGCTTGGCCAGAAGAAGATTTTTCTTGCGGTTCGCTTCTTCGATGTTGTCGTTGAGGGTGCGGAGCGAATCCTTGAGACGATCGGTCTCCTGCTTGTGCGCCTGCCAGGTGACGTTCAGCTGGTCACCGCGCGAGATGTGCTCGCTGCGGCGGACGAGCGCCTGCTTCGCCAGATCGTCCTGATTCTGCTGGACGGCGAGCATGGCTCTCCGCTCCCAGTCCTCCGCTTCCTTGAGCTCCTGGCGGGTCTGATCCTCGAGGCGCTTCTCGTCGGCGATGGCCGCAGCGACCTGCTGCTTCGCCTTCACCAGCTGGGAGCGCATGTCGAGAATGATCTGGTTGAGCATCTTCTCGGGCTGCTCGAATTCCGAGATCACAGCGTTGACGTTGGAACGGAAGAGCATCGCGATTCTGTCGAAGATATTCATAGATAGTGGGGTGGATTCCTTAACTGAAAACTTTTAGCTGCAACTGAACTGGGTGCGAGATCCGAGCAACTCATGATCTCGGATCTGGTTCTTTTGAGAACGTCACGGTTCCCGGTTGAGCCTTCCGCGAAAGTATCGCTTTCGTTCACGCTTAACCAGACAGTTGTCAGCCGTCCGCCCTCTTGATCTGGTACAGTCTTTCCTTCGCTAACCGCCTTCCAGTTGGAGTAGCTGCCAACCCGCCCCCCGCGGTCTCGCGGTAGCGGACGTCCATCTCGCGACCGATCTCGCCCATCACGTCGATCACTTCATCGACCGGAATGGCGAAGGTGATTCCTGCGAGCGCCATCTCGATGCCCGCGAGCGCGATCGCCGAGCCGGTGGCGTTGCGAAAGACGCACGGCAACTCCACGAGACCTCCCAGCGGATCGCAAACAAGCCCTAACGTTCCTTGCATGGTGAGCGCGACGGCATGGCCGACCTGCGACGGAGTTCCACCGAGCATTTCCGTGGCGGCACCGGCAGCCATTCCGGCGGCGGCGCCTGTCTCGGCCTGGCATCCGCCTTCCGCTCCCGACAACGACGCGCGCTCCGCGACCACTGCTCCGATCAGGCCCGCCGTCGCTAAACCATCGACGACCTTGTCGTCACCCACTGAGCGAGCCTTGGCGAGACCCGTGAGGACTGCCGGCAGCACCCCCGCGCCGCCCGCGGTGGGCGCGGCAACGATGACTCCCATTGCCGCGTTCACTTCCTGAACCGCGAGAGCGCGCGTGAGGATGTCCCGGAATGGAGTCTCCGCCAGCGGTCCTCTCGGATTCTGGCGAAGCTTCGCGGCGTCACCTCCAACCAAACCGGATGCGGAATAAAGATCTCCAGTCAAACCTCGTTCAATTGCGCTGCGCATCACATCGAGAGCGCGCTTGAGCGCAGCGCGAATTTCTGCGATGGGCCGCCCCTGATCGCGTGATTCCGCCGACAGCGCAACTTCCGCCAGCGACATCTTCGCGCTTTCAGCGTCCCTGATTGCGTCAGCGAGCGCCTTGTACAATCAGCCCCCGCTCACTTTATCGAGACGGCGTGTCCAGCGAACCCAGTCGAGCGAGCGCAGTTCGGCTCCGGCCGCCTTGTCCGGCACCTCATCGCACTCGATCACCATGAAGGCGTCGCCGCCTCTTTCCTTTCTGGTCAGCCTCAGCGTAGCAATGTTGATGTCGTGCTCGGCAAGGATCCCCGTGATTCTGGCAATCGAACCCTTCCTATCCTCAGCTACGAGAACGATGGTGTGGAAGTTTCCGGTCACTTCCACGGGGTAGCCGTCAATTTCCTGAACGAGCACCCGCCCCGCACCGAGCGATGACCCGAGCATTGTCGCCTTGTTGCCATCGAGCTCCAGGTTGATGCGGACGGTGTTGGGATGGGCAGCGTCGGCGATTGTGGTCTTCTCGAACTTGTAGTCCAGACCCTCGCGCTCGGCGATCTGGAGAGCCTCGCGAAGCCGCTCGTCGTCGGGACGAAAGCCGAGTAAGCCACCAACGAGCGCCTTGTCAGTGCCGTGGCCTTCACCGGTCCGCGCAAAGGAGCCGTGAAGCTGGAGGAGGCCGGATTGGGGAGTGCCGCCGACCAGGCAGCGGGCGAGGAGGCCGAGACGGCAAGCGCCAGCTGTATGGGAGGAGGAGGGGCCTACCATTACGGGTCCGATAATGTCGAGCAGGCTTACCATCCAACTCCCTCCTATAGGAACTGCAACTCTACCCAGCCTTCAACGAAACGCGAACTCTACTTCGGGCCTTTCCCAGCAGCGGCCTCAGATACTGACCAGTGTACGACCCCTTTGTTTCCGCGACATCTTCGGGGGTTCCAGCTGCGACGACTTCTCCGCCGCGGAGGCCGCCCTCGGGACCGAGATCGATGATCCAGTCGGCGGTCTTGATGACGTCGAGGTTGTGCTCAATGACGAGCACGGTATTGCCGCGGTCAACCAGCCGGTGGAGGACGCTGAGCAGCATGCGCACATCCTCGAAGTGCAGGCCGGTGGTCGGCTCGTCGAGAATGTAGAACGTGCGACCGGTGTCACGCTTGGACAGTTCGGCTGCCAGCTTCACGCGCTGGGCTTCGCCACCTGATAGTGTCGTCGCGGATTGGCCGAGGTGGATGTAGCCGAGTCCAACGTCGAAAAGCGTCTGCAGCTTCTGACGGACGCGCGGCTGGTTCTCGAAGAAGGCGAGAGCGTCTTCGACGGTCTGCTCGAGAACGTCGGCGATGCTGAGTCCCCTGAAGCGAACCTCGAGAGTCTCACGATTATATCGCTTGCCTTTGCAGACATCGCACGGAACGTAGACGTCGGGCAAAAAGTGCATTTCGATTTTGACGAGACCGTCGCCCTCGCACGCCTCGCAGCGTCCGCCTTTGACGTTGAACGAGAATCTCCCCGGTCCGTAGCCGCGGATCTTCGCCTCGGGAAGCTCGGCGAACAGCTCGCGAATCGGTGTGAACAGTCCGGTGTAAGTCGCGGGATTGGAGCGCGGCGTACGCCCGATCGGACTCTGATCTATGTCGATGACCTTGTCGAGATGCTGAAAACCGGTGATGCGATCGTGTTTGCCGGGAATCACCCGCGCGCGGTAGAAATGTCTCGCCATCGCGCGGTGGAGAATGTCTTCGATCAACGTCGACTTTCCGCTTCCGGAGACTCCAGTGATCGCCACGAATAGTCCCAGCGGTATTTCGACGTCGAGATTGCGCAGGTTGTGCTCGCGGGCGCCCTGGATCCTGATGACGCGATCGGCGTCTGGGCGACGCCGAACCTCGGGAATCGGAATCTCGACATCACCACGGAGATAGCTTCCGGTGATCGAGTCGGGATGGGCGCGGACTTCGTCCACAGTTCCCTCCGCGATGACGAGCCCGCCATGCTTCCCCGCCCCGGGACCCAAGTCGATCAGGTGATCGGCAGCCTGCATGGTTTCCTCGTCATGCTCGACGACGATGACTGTGTTGCCGAGGTCGCGGAGCTGGCGCAGAGTATTGAGGAGACGCGCGTTGTCGCGCTGATGGAGGCCGATCGAAGGCTCGTCCAGGATGTAGAGGACACCAACGAGCCGCGAGCCGATCTGGGTCGCCAGACGAATTCTTTGCGCTTCACCGCCCGAGAGTGATTCGGCGGACCTGCCAAGCGTGAGATACTCCAGGCCGACATCATTCAGGAACCGAAGTCGCTCGCGCACTTCCTTGAGGATGGGCGCGGCGATCTCCGGATCGAGGCCTGGCTTGCCGTTGGACCGGACGGGGACGTTCTCGAAGAAGCGCTGCGCCTCCGTGATGGAATATTCGACAACCTCGCCGATATTGCGCCCGTCGAGCGTTACGGCGAGCGATTCAGGCTTGAGTCTCCGGCCGCCGCAGGTGGTGCAGGCGCGCGGCTGCATGAACTCTTCGAGCTCGAGTCGCACCGAATCCGATTCCGTCTCATCGTAGCGCCGCTGGATGTTGGAGACGATCCCTTCCCAATGGGTGCCGGAGCTGTCGTGTTGCCTGCCGCTTTTTCCGCCGGTGCCGTAGAGAAGTTTTTCTCTTACTTCAGGACTGAGCTTTCCCCATGGCGAATTGAGATTGAACCCGAACTGTTTGGACAGTCCGGGCAAAATCACCTTCTTCAGATAGCCGTCGGGCTCGCCCCAGGGGAGGACGACGCCTTCCAGGATGCTGATGCTCGGATCACCGAGAATGAGCTCTTCGCTCACCTCGCGACGCGATCCAAGTCCGCCGCACGCCGGGCAGGCGCCGAATGGCGAGTTGAAGGAGAAGTGTCGGGGCTCGAGCTCGGGCAGCGAGATTCCGCACTCGGGGCAGCCGTACTTCTCGGAGAACAAGTGGTGGGTGCGCTCATCCGCGCGCTGTACCTCAACAAGTCCTTCGGCGAGCTTGAGCGCCGTCTCGACGGAATCATTGAGACGACCGCGATCCTCGACGCGAACGACGAGCCGGTCGACGACGACCGAGATGTTGTGGTTCATCCGCCGATTGAGCTTGGGCGGATCGGCGACCTCGATCAGCTCTCCGTCGACAATGGCCCGAACGAAACCCTGCTTGCGCGCCGCGTCGAACAGCTCGCGGAACTCTCCTTTGCGACCGCGCACCAGCGGAGCGAGAATCTCGATCTTCGTGCCTTCGGGCCACTGAAGGATGGAGTCAGCGATCTGTCCCGCGCTCTGCCTCTCGACCGGCCGCCCGCAGCTCGGACAATGCGGAGTGCCGGCGCGCGCGTAGAGCAGCCGGAGGTAGTCATATATCTCGGTCACCGTGCCGACAGTCGAACGAGGATTGTGACCGGCAGTTTTCTGCTCGATCGAGATCGCGGGAGAGAGCCCCTCGATGGAGTCGACGTCCGGCTTCTCCATGAGGCCGAGGAACTGGCGGGCATAGGCCGACAGCGATTCGACGTAGCGACGCTGACCCTCGGCGTAGATGGTGTCGAAGGCGAGCGAAGACTTCCCCGAACCTGACAGCCCGGTGATAACGGTGAGGCGGTCGCGGGGGATGGTTACATCGATATTGCGGAGATTGTGCTCGCGGGCGCCGCGGACAATCAGGGACTCTTCCGGCATAGCCTTGTAAAGTCGCGGGTTGCACCTGCAGACTCAAGCGGGCCCTATTGCGCCAGAAAAGGCCAGCCTGGCTAGAACCACCCAAGCTCAGGCGTCCATTTTGCACTTGGAGACGCGTTATGCCCATGATGAGAGAGTTAATCGACGTTCTGACCTTGAAGTCCGACCGTCCCGTTCGGCGTCTGCTCGCCTACTACTTGATAATCGCGGTCATCGTAGCAGTCCTCTCGATTTTCTTTCCCGGCGAAATCGCTCGGATAGCGGCGAAAGGCCTTGGCGATGTTCCAGAAGGTCCGACTGTACTCACGGACGCGCTCAGCTCGTCACCGACGGCGTCGGTGAGCTTCGGTCCCGGTTCCCTGATTGACGTTGCGTTAACGACGATCATGATCCTGATCGGCGCGCTGGTGCTGATGCTTCCGGTGACGTGGGTGTACATGTCGGCCCGGCCTTCCGGCAGCCAGCACAATCAGAACGTCGTCCAGACTCTGATCTTCCTGCCGCTGGTGGTCGCGGGGATCGTGTTCATCGTTCAGAACAGCCTCGCTCTGGCGTTCAGCCTTGCGGGCGTCGTCGGCGCGGTTCGTTTCAGAACAACGCTGCGCGACTCGCGAGATCTCGTCTACATCTTCCTGTCGATCGTGGTCGGATTCTCCGCCGGCGTGCAATCGCTGGCGGTCGGTGCGGTGATCTCCGTGGTGTTCAACTTCGTGCTGCTCATCACCTGGCACTACGACTACGGCCGCAACATGCTGATGACAACCGCCGCGGCGCAGTGGTCGAGGCCGCTGCAGGCGCTCGCGAGTCCGACGGGAACGCACCAGATCCCCGATCGCGACCTTGTTCTCTCGCTGACTCCGGAGAGGGCGGATGCGCTGGCCGAGCGATTCACCCGCGTCCAGAAGAAGGTCGGAAGAAAGAAGAACAAGCCGCGATACGATTCGGTGGTCCGGATCACTACGGACGACGTCCCGCAAGCGCAGCGGCAAGTGGAAGAAGTGCTGGAGCGGATGACAAAGCGCTGGATGCTCGACGAGGTAGTGGCAAATGTCGGCAAGCCGTCGGAGATCTACTATCTCACGCGTCTGCGCAAGACCATTCCGCGCGACGTGCTCATCACCGCTGTACACGAGAACGCGGCGGGCGTCATTGCGTCGGCGGATCTGGAAACCGGCACGCACGTCGACGAGCTGAAGAACGACGGCAAGAAGGCATGAGCGTCAGGCACGGCATCATACTATTGATAGCAGCACTGCCGCTGGTCGGCGGTTGTGGCGAGACACCGCAGGCGAAGGCCGCTCAGCTGCGGAGCATTACCGCGTCTCGTCGCCAGGAACTCGAACGCCGAATCGCCAGAGTCGACGCCAGTGCGGACAAAACGGCGCCGATCGCGGAGTGGATCATGCCGCCGCAGCTGCGGGAGATCTCCGGCCTCGCGCTCACGTCGCGAGGCACGGTGCTGACGCACGACGACAATGCGGGTCGGATCTACGAGATCGATCCGAAAACCGGCGTGCTGCTGAAAGGCTTTTCCTTGCTGGGCAATCAGAAAGAGGATTTCGAGGCGATAACGATCGCCGGCGACGACATCTATCTGATGGCAAGCGACGGGAAGCTTTTTCGATTCCGCGAAGGCGCTGACGGACAGCAGGTGCAATTCGAGCCGTTCGACACACGCCTCGGCAAGGAATGTGAATTCGAGAGTCTGGTCTACGAATCGGACAGCACCCGGTTGCTGATGGCGTGCAAACGGCTTCTCGACAAGAAGGCCCCGAAGGAGCTGCTGATTTATCGGATGCCGCTGCCTTTGAATCGCGCGACCTTCACCGCGATGAACATCCCGATCAAGGATGTGATTGGCGACAACAAGTGGAAAAACTTTCGCCCTTCGGACATCACCATCGATCCGAACACAGGGAACTACGTCATCATCTCCTCACACGAGAAGGGAATGGTGGTTCTGGACCCAGATGGAGAAGTGCTTCGGTCCGGGCCTCTTCCGGGCGACCACCGGCAGGCCGAAGGCGTCGCGATTACGAGAGACAGCATCCTGATGATCAGCGACGAATCGAACGTGAAGCCGGCCGCCATCACCCTCTACAGATGGCGACCATAACCATATCGGAGTTGTTTTTGACTAGACACAATCGCGCGACGGCGTGGATCGCGTACACGTTTGCAGCCGGCTTCTATTTGGCTATCGGCGTCAGCGCCGCGGCGCAGAATCCCGGGGTGAAGTACATCGGCAGGGACAGCATCCAGGTGATAGCCGGCCCGAGCTTCCGAGCCAGCGCGGCGATGCGCGAGGCGTGGGGCGAGAACTACCGCCGCGAGTGGACGACGCCGATCACGGTTCCCGTGCTCGATATCGGGACCTTTCGCGGCGGACTCACACCGACAAAGGAAGGCGGGGGGATGCAGGCGCCGAATCTCAGGCTCGTGGCGCCCGATAGCTCGGAGTGGGTGTTTCGGCTGGTAAAAAAGACGCACACCATACTCGGCCCCGAATACAACCACACCGTTATCGAGCGCATCGTGCGCGATCAGGGCAGCGCGTCGCATCCGACTGGCAACATGCCGGTGCCGACGCTGCTCAACGCGGTGGGCATCCTCCACGCCACACCGCGGCTGTATTACATGCCCGATGACCCGCGGCTCGGCGAGTTCCGCAAGGACTTCGGCGGCGTGTTGGGGACGATCGAAGAATTTCCCGCTGTTCCGAAGACGGGACGCGCGTTTGCGGGCGCCGACAAGATCATCGACAGCGACGAGCTCCTCGACGACATCAACAAGGCCGCGGATGTGCAGATCGACGCGCGGGCGTTTTTGACGGCGCGCCTCGTCGACCTGCTGATGGGCGACAACGACCGGCATCCCGACAACTGGAAGTGGGCGAAGCTCGACAAGATCTCGAAGTTTTGGGAGCCGATTGCGCGCGATCGCGACAAGGCATTCGTCAGTTACGGCGGCACGATGCCGAGCCTCGCTCGAGTGGCCGTCCCGAGCCTGGTGCTGTTCCGCGACCAATATCCCGATCCGCAGGCGCTCTCGGCTAACGCCAGCGAGTTCGACCGTCGCTTGCTCTCGACACTGGACAAGGCGCAGTGGGACTCGATCGCCACCAGTGTGATGCAGCGCATAACGGATCCGGTAATCGACGCGGCAGTCGCACAGATGCCGCCGGAATACAGAGGGAGGTCGCAGAGTCTTGCTTCAGCGCTCAAGGCGCGTCGCAACGCATTGCGTGGTGTAGCGGACCGGTACTACAAGGAGCTCTGGACCGTCGCAGACATTCACGGCACCGACGCTGATGACCGGGCGACAGTGACGCGGCTGGCGGACGGCAGCGTACAGATCGACCTGAGCTCGGGCAACACCTGGTACTTCTCGCGGCGGTTCAATCCAGCCGAGACGAAGGAGATCCGACTGTATCTCCATGGCGGGAATGACCAGGCCACAGTGGTTGGCGCGGTCAGCCACAGCATCCCGTTGCGGATAATCGGTGGGAACGGCACGAACACACTGGTTGACGGATCCACCGTCGGAGGAAAGCGAAACCCGACGCTGCTCTACGACGTGGGCACGGTCAGCAACGTGAAGTACGCGAAGGACACCGTTGACGAGAGAATGAATCTCGACATGGCGTTCAATCACTCCTTCAATCGAAGGCCGTGGCTACATGCGTACGGAGGAACGATTCCTCCGCAGAAGGATTACGGCACTTCGATCGCGCCCTACGCGCTGATCCACAGCAACCGGAGTCTCGGTGTCTACCCGGAAGTCGGGGCCACCAGATATACGTACGGTTTTCGCAAATATCCGTACTCCACTGCGACAGAGGGCGACGTCTCGTATTCGGTCAGCAGCAATCGTTGGCGCGTTCGGACCGCGTTCGACAAGCGATTCGAGGAATCGGATGTGCATCTGCCGGTCGCAGCGGGCGTGTCACAGCTGGAGATCGTTGACTTCCACGGATTCGGCAACGATGTCGCGGACCTTCAGGGAGATTTCTACGACGTCCACGTGACCCAGTGGGCTTTCCGTCCGGCCGTGGGACTCGCGCTCAACGAACGGAGCGACATCTCGCTGGGGCCGATTGTTCGATACTCGACGACGGACAGCCTCGCCAATCGATTCATCTCGCAGGTACATCCGTACGGATTCTCAAAATTCGGCGAGGCCGGTTTGCAGTTCAGAGGTCGGTTGGACACCAAGCCGATGCCCGATACCATGAAACCACGTTTCGTGCTGAGTGCGATCGGAAGCGTCTACCCGGCGATCATGGATGTAGTGTCGTCGTATGAGTCACTCGACGCCTGGACGGCGGGTTACTTCACGCTGCCGTTGCCGAAGAAGCCTGTGCTGGCATTGCGCGCGGGCGGTAAAAAGTTATGGGGAGATTTTCCGTATTTCGATGCGGCATTTCTCGGCGGCACCGAGGCTTTCCGTGTCGAGTACAAGCAGCGTTGGGCGGGTGACGCTTCACTATACGGCACGACAGAGCTGCGCTATCCAATTGCCAGATTCCCGCTCATCGTTCCGGTCGATTTCGGGGCGCTGGGCTTCGTGGACGCGGGTCGGGTGTACGTCGACGGAGATTCTCCGGGCGGCTGGCATACCGCGACGGGTGCTGGATTCTGGTTCGGGTTCCTCAACTCACGAATCAATTACAACGTGATGATCACTAACCAGAGTCACGCGCGAATTCTGGGGAACTTCGGATTCGCATTCTGATCGCCCGAGCGGGCCTGCTATCGATCGCGTTCGTGATGGCCTGCTCAGGCGACAAGAGTCCCACGCCCGAGCCTTCTGACGGTCCAGAGAAAGAGCTCGAGATTCCCGGGCCCGTGGTCCTCGCCGCTGGAGACATTGCGGTCTGTGGAACGGTCGGAGCCGTCGCCACAGGCAGGCTGGTCGATAGCCTCGTTCGCTTCGACAGTGTCAAGAAACGGCAGACCGCAGTCCTGACGATGGGTGACAACGCCTATCCGTCCGGACGGGAAGGCGTCGATCGCGATTTCGAGAGATGCTTCGCGACGACGTGGGGGACGCCACGCGTGCTGAACGTGATTCATCCTTCGCCGGGAAACCACGACTACGACAGCGGAAGCGGGCAGCCTTATTTCGCCTACTTCGGCGACCGCGCGGGACCGCCGGGCAAAGGCTACTACAGCTTCGACGTCGGAAGCTGGCACATCGTGTCGCTCAATTCCGAGCTGCTGTTCAAGACCGGCTCGGAGGAAGAGGCGAAGGCGCAGGAGGATTGGCTGCGAAAGGATCTCGCGCAGCACCGTACGCTCTGCACTCTCGCGTATTGGCACCGCGGCTTGTTCAGCTCCGGCGTATACGGGGCGACGGAAGAAGTCCGCAGCCTTTGGGACATTCTCTACCAGAACGGCGTCGACATCGTTCTAAACGGCCACGAACATCACTACGAGCGGTTCGCGCCGCAGACTCCCGCCGGCGTTGCTGATTCAGTAACGGGCATCACCGAGATAATTGCCGGCACCGGCGGTGGAGATCTCCGACGCTTGCGCAGCGAGCTCGCCGCGAACTCGGCCTATCAGGTGAAAGGACGCTTCGGCGTTCTCAAACTCATACTCGGGGATGGGCAGTACGTACACAGCTTCATCGATGCTGACGGAGGGATCTGGGACGTCGCAGGGGGGAAGTGTCATTGAGACGGCGGTTGCTTGACCGAGGGCCGAGGACCAAGGGCATCGATGATTACGGATTAATTGAGGAGCGAGGACGGTTGCCAGAAAGGCGTTTCGCAACAGAGCGCGACGCGTCACATTGATAGTATGGAACGATCGGCTTCTCCTCATCTCACATTGACGACGTCCGCCGCGCAGCGGGCGGCGACGGACATCCGCATCTCCGCCATCGACATCGGGTCCAATTCGATCCGTCAGACGATCGCTGACGTCTCCCCTGCGGGCGCGATACGTGTCGTCGACGAAATGAAAGCGGCTCCGCGACTTGGGGCCGGTCTGCTGGAGACGGGCGCGCTCAATGAAATTGCGATTCAGAATGCGTTGATCGCATTGAGCAGGATGGCCACCCTCGGGGTGCAGCTAGGCGTGAAACACACCGAAGTAGTCGCCACGAGCGCTGTGCGCGACGCGAAGAACGGCGAAGATTTTCTGCAGCGCGTGCGCACCGAGACCGGGCTCAAGGTGAGGATTCTGCGCGGAGAGGATGAAGCGCGTCTCGCCTTTCGCAGCGCACTGGCGCACTTCGATCTCGGTGCCGGACGCGCGGTAGTGATGGACATCGGCGGCGGATCGCTGGAGCTGGCGCTGAGCGAAGATGGCCTCGTCGAGCGTCTCATCTCACTTCCCGTCGGCGCGATCCATATGTCGGAGCGCTACCTGGGCCGGAACGCGAAGAAGAAAGACATGAAGGCGCTCCGGAAGCATGTTCGCGGAGAGCTGCGCCGGCATCTCGCCGCGCGTCACTGGCACTCGCCGCGGGTCTTCTGCTCGGGCGGGACGTTCACGAGTCTGGCATCGGTTTATCTGGCACGAATCGGGATGGGAGACGCCAAGACCGTTCATGGAACGGTCATCCCGCGCGGAGATCTCGAGCACATTATCGAGAGGCTCAACAGCATGTCGCTCGCGGAGCGTCAGACGGTGCCCGGACTCAACGCCGCGCGCAGCGACATCATCGTCGGCGGACTCGCAGTCGCGGCTGAAGTCGCGGCGCGAGTGGAGGCCAAGGAGATTGTCGTCTCCGGCTACGGAATCCGCGAAGGCATACTGCTGGAGAGTGCGCACGTCGCGCCGGCGCCTGCCGACCCCGGTGACGCTCGGGTGCGTTCGGTAACGCAGCTCGCGGAGCGCATGCATTACGAGGCGCCTCACTCCAAGCACGTGCAGAAGCTGGCGCTACAACTTTTTGACTCGCTCGGCCAGAAACTCGGCTTGACCGCCGACGATCGGAAGCTTCTCGCCGATGCCGCGGTGTTGCACGACATCGGTTATCACATCAGCTACGACAAGCACAACAAGCACTCGTACCATCTCATCGAGCACGCTGAGCTGCTGGGGATGACTCCGGCCGAGAAAATGGTGATCGCCAACGTCGCGCGTTATCATCGCGGCGCCGAGCCGCAGAAGAAGCACAGGAACTACGGTGACCTGGACAAACCGCTGCGCAAAACCATCAAGCGACTCTCGGCGATCTTACGGGTGGCGGACGGATTCGATCGAGGCCACGCCGGCGCTGTCGGAGAGATCAAAGTGCGCTGGCTTGAGCGGGCTCTGCGGCTGACGGCGGTGCCGTCGCGGAGCAACGCAAATCTCCGGCTGGAGCTGTGGGGGGCGAGCCGTAAGTCGAATCTGCTCGCGGAAGTTGCGGGAGTGCCCGTCGAAATCGTTGGCCCGGATGGGTCGGTAATGACCTACGACGACGAGGACGGCGCGGCGGACTAGGCGCTGGCTGCTTTTCTGGACCGCGCGGCACGCTTGACGTCGCCGTCACCAATCGGGCGCAGGGCGAGGCCCCACGAATCATTCACCAGTCGCTCGTGCGCGGAAATGACAGGACCGCGCCCCGGTTTGCGCTGCACGTAACTGCCGTCGCTGCGCAGCTCCCACGCCTGCCGATTGTCAACGAGCAGGACTTCCAGCAGCGAGATCACGCGCGCCTGCAGCAGCCTGTCGTTGATCGGTGCGACTACTTCTACCCGGCGGTCGAGGTTGCGCGGCATCCAGTCGGCGGACCCAAAATAGACTTCCTCATCGCCGTCGTTCAGAAAATAGAAAAGCCGGGAGTGCTCGAGAAAGCGTCCGACGATGCTGATAACGCTGATGTTGTCGCTGACTCCGGGAACTCCCGGGCGAAGGCAGCAGATGCCGCGCACGATCAGATCGACGTCGACACCGGCTTGTGAAGCGTCGTAGAGACGCTTGATGATCTCCGGATCCACCAGTGCGTTGATCTTGGCGATGATGCGCGCCGGCCGTCCTTTGCGGGCGTGCTCGGCTTCGCGCTCGATCATCTCGGTGAACCGCGCGCGCATGTTCCGTGGCGCTGCCAGCAGATTCCGGAAATCGTTGCGCCTCGAGAAGCCGGTCATGGAATTGAAGACGTCAGTAAGATCGGCTGCCATATCCGCATCGGCAGTGAACAAGCCGAGATCCGTGTAGACCTTCGCCGTCTGCGAGTTGTAGTTGCCGGAGCCGATGTGGACGTATCGCCGGATGCCGTCATCGTCCTTCCGAACCACCAGCGCGGTCTTCGTGTGGATCTTGAGTCCCGGCAATCCATAAGCGACGCGCACGCCTGACGCCTCGAGAGCGCGCGCCCAGGCAATGTTGTTCGCTTCGTCGAACCGCGCCTGGAGTTCGATGACAACCGAGACCCGCTTTCCCCGCCTGGCAGCCTCGGTGAGCGCGCGCACGATCTCCGTATCTCCCGACGTCCGATAGAGCGTCATTTTGATCGAGAGCACATTCGGGTCTTCCGCCGCCGACAACAGAAATCTCTCGACCGTCGCCGGGAAGGAGTCGAATGGGTGGTGGACGAGGATGTCTCGCTCACGGATGATATCGAATATCGATCGTGACGCGTCGGCGAGCTCGGGCGGAGTCACGGGCGACATTCGCTTGTCGTGGAGCTCCGGGATCTTGATGCCGGCAATCCACATCAGGTCGCCGAGGTCGAGCATTGGACCCGTCTCCACGATGTCATCGGACGAAAGCATATCGTCGGGCTGTTCGTCGAGGAGATCGGCGAGGATCATCTCACGCAGCCGCGGTGACGTCCCCTCCTCCACCTCGATGCGCACAACTTCGCCAAACCGGCGCTCGAGAACGCTCTCTTCGATGGCAGCGATCAGATCGTCGTCGTCGTCAAAGACTGGCAACTCGAGGTCCGAGTAGCGCGTGACGCGAAACGCACTCCAGTCCTGGATTTCCATATCCGTAAAGAGCGAATCGAGGTGCGCTCCAATCAGCTGCTCGAGCGGAACGAAGTGGTTTTCCCTCCCGAAGGGTACCCAACGAGGCAGACTTTTCGGCACAACCACCTGTGCCAGGCGCGACGGACCGCTGTGCGGATCACGAACCTCTATCGCAAGCGAGAGCGCAAGATTTGGGACGTAGGGGCGGAGGAAATCGCCTTCGTCTCCCATCAGCGGATTCAGTCGCGGCAGTACCTGCGAATCAAAAAACTCGTCGATGTTCCGGCGCTCGTTATCGTCGAGGTCATCCATGCCGACGATTCTGATGCCGTGCTTATCGAGCTCGGGAAGCAGCACGTCGCATAGGCACTTCCGCTGCTGCTCCACCAGGTCGGCGACGCGTGCGCTGATCGCATCGAGCTGCTGCGGCTGGGGGATGCCGTCGGGCGCCGTCTGGCGGACGTGGGCCCAGATCTGACGTCTCAAGCCGGCAATCCGGACCATGTAGAACTCGTCCAGATTGGTGCTGAAGATCGACAAGAACTTTACACGCTCGAGCAGCCGGTTGCGCGGGTCGAACGCCTCGTGAAGAACACGGGCGTTGAACTCGAGCCAGCTAAGTTCGCGATTGATGTAAAGAGATGGGTCGAGACGCATTACCTGGAGCTGAGATCCACTAAAGGGAATCGCAATTCAATGGCGACAGATACAAATGTGAGATTAAATTCCCCTAACTCATACCCCCGGGATACGAGAATTG
>JBJMOT010000113.1:0-8367 GCA_045803585.1 Gemmatimonadaceae bacterium | reverse complement strand
TGCTCGCCTTCACCTTTTCGTCGAATTGCTTCTCGTCCTTGCGATCGACGAGGAATGCCGCGTTGAGGATCATGCGGTCACCGATGACCTTGTTGCTGCGACTCGCAGCTGAAACCTCTTTCAGCTGCTCGTGAACGTCGTTGACGTAACGATTGCTCGCCTCTTCCATTGCTGCCTCCACGAGCCGGCCGAGCTGCATGCGCGCGAAATATGTGGAGGAGGCTGCATTGCGGGTGATCTCGTCCTTTAGCCGGCGGATTTCGTCGTTTTCGCGCTCGATCGCAGCGACGACCTTGTCGCGATCCCACAGGATCTTGAGACCGAATTCGATCTTGTCCTGCATTTTGTCGAGCACGTCAGTGAACGCCTGGTAGGTCGATTTCAGCAGCGTCGTGACATCCTTCTCCGATCGGAACACCGTGCCGAAAGACATCGGTATGAGCGTAAACTCGCGCATCACCGTCTCGTTGACGAACTCGTGCGCCAGCACGTTCTCGCGCGTTGGATCGTAGATCACGATTGGAGTGTCGCTGACTACCGCCGCCAGATCGTTGTGATTCACGGTGTAGACTCGCGACGCACTGCCGATTCCGATTTCGCCAAATTCGCGCGAGCGATCGTTACGGATGATGCAGTACACGTACTTCCCCTCGGCGGGAACGGATTCGCTGGCTGCGCTGGCGCTTTCTGCTGCTGTCATTGGGTGGGTGTGGGGATCAAGGAATTATTTGGCGGCCGCGATGAAAATCCAAATACCGATCGTGAACCCTATTCCGATCTTGAGACCGGTAGAAACTACCCGTCCTATGAGGGCGCCCTTTGCCACGCGAGTGGCATCACCTGCAGACGATCCACCCGTGAGTTCGGCAATGAGCGCTCCAATGAACGACCCGAGGAATGCGCCAATTATGGGTCCGACGATCGGCACCGGCACACCAACCATCGCGCCCACGATACTCCCAATAATGGCGCCCCAACCTGCACGGCGCGACCCACCGTACTTCCGTGCGTACTTCCCCGTCATGGAAAATTCCAGTAATTCAGCAATGAAGGCCAGGACCGTCACCACGACTATGCTGACCCAGCCGATTGGGTCGCCCTTGACGATCATGTTATAAGTGACGGCTGTCGCCACCATTATCCAGAGACCGGGCAGCCCCAGAACAATCAGGATGAGCGACAACGCGATCACGCACGCCAGTATCAGGAGATACATCAGGCAAGTTCCTTGGCTAAATCGGAAAGAAGGACGCTCGCTTCCGCCGCGCCCTTCCCCGTCATCACAGTGGAAAAATCGCGCCGCGTGTGTATCCGCGCGAGCGTGTTAAGTGTGCCTCGACTGATCGTTACGGCCTCCATACCGCGATCGGAGAAGGGGATGCTGTCGGCCAAAATTCCGGGAATAAGACGGCTGACACGCAGGCGGAGACCAAGGCGAGCCCCAACGCGGCCCGCCGCGTCTCCAAGGCATTTCGGACGCAGAGTCGTGTACATCGCACGCCAGTCTCCTGCATCATCGACCGTATCGCAATTCAAAAAAAAATCCTCGGACTGAGCGCTACCGCACCATCTACGCGCGCCGGCAAGCCCTAGCTCTTCGGCACTCGTGATCAGAACACCGAGATTTGTCGGAGACGAGGGCGACTGCGCCGCGAGGATCGCCGCCACCACGCCCGTGGCATTGTCGACGGCCCCCACGGATTTGTTTCGCACAAAACAGCTAACGCCTGGCAACGCTGCCACGACCGCCGCGATCTGTAGCGTATCCCACAAGCGCGGCCCGCCGTCCAGTCCAATGATCGCTGACAACACCGCGACGATCGTCAGAGCGGTGATGGTCGCCAATGCAACCGACCCTGCGATGCGAACCAGCATCGGTACTGTCTGCGATTTGGAGTCGATATGTGCGACGAGCCATACTCGTGGCGCACCGCGGCGCGCCTCCAGATTTACTGATCTCGCTCTCTGTGCAGGAAAAGACGTTATCCATCGTCGCTTGGCGTAGGCGTCAACCAGAAACAGGATCGCGATGAGCGCGCCACCGATTGCCAGTGCGCTCAGAGGACGTCCCTCATTGCCCATACGCGCAACAGCGACGATTGTTGCAGCGAGCACAGCCGCTGACAGTGGCGGTCCCCATCTAGCCGGCCACTGTGAGTATTCGAACGGAAGGTCTCGGCAGGTAAATCCACTAGCCTCTAGCTCCGACCTGCAGATGGCGCGAGATCGTTCTTCTTCAGGCGTGCCCGCAAATCGCGGTTTCTCGCACAGGCTGTCGAGCAGCGACTTAGCTCGCTGTACGAGATCGTCGTCTGCCATGAAGCGCGGCTAGGCCAATCCCATTTTCTGCCTGACCTCGCTCATCGTGCCGCTGGCAACGGAACGCGCGCGCTCGGCGCCTGTCTCGAGATCCTTGCGCATCTTCCCGGGATCACCTGCGAGGTCCTGCGCTCTGGCACGAATGGGAGCGAGCTCAGTCTCCATCGACTGGTGCAGAACTTTCTTGCAATCGATGCAACCCCAACCTGCTGTTCGGCATTGAACTGCCACATGCTCAACTGTCTCCGCTGGGCTGAAAGCCTTGTGCAGATGGTAGATGTTGCAGACCTCCGGCGTCCCTGGATCGTTCCGCCGGACTCGCTTCGGATCGGTGACAGCCGGTCGCAGCTTCTCCCAGACCGACTTGGGATCTTCGAGCATCTCCACCGTATTGCCGAGCGATTTGGACATCTTCGCATGACCGTCCAAACCCATGATCCGGCGCGCCGGCGTCAGCAGACCCTGGGGCTCCGGGAAAAAACCTGGCCCTTGAACAGGCTTCCCGGCGCCCACTGCCTCTTTTGAACCAGGAGAGTCGAATCGGGCGTTCCACTTGCGGGCGATCTCGCGCGAGAGCTCGAGGTGCTGCAGCTGGTCTTCGCCGACGGGCACGAGATCCGCCCTATACAACAGAATGTCCGCCGCCTGCAAAACCGGATAATTCAGAATGCCAGCCGGGACGCTCTCCTCCCGACTGGACTTCTCCTTGAACTGCGTTTGACGCTCCAGCTCGCCGAGTGGCGTGAGCGTGTTGAATATCCACGCCAGCTCGGTATGTTCCGGAACCTTCGACTGGATGAAGAGCGTGCACTTCGAAGGGTCCAGTCCGGCTGCCAGAAGTCCGAGCGCCATCTCGTCGGTGCGCCTGCGAAGATCTGCGGGCTCGTATGGGATCGTGATCGCGTGGTAGTCGACGATGCAGAAAAACGATTCGTATTTGTGTTGCAGCTCAACCCAGTTTTTCACGGCTCCGAGGTAATTTCCTATATGGAGCGAGCCGGAAGGCTGGATGCCGCTGAAGATGCGGGACATTGCGCGAAATTAAAGAGCGAGTGATGCGAGTTGCAAGCAATTCCTGTAACTGAGACGACAGACGCCGAGCTCCTCGACATTTCTCTCGAGGCGGCGCACCGCGCGGCGACCGTCATCCGCGACGCCACGGCGCAACGCGGTAGCCTCGTTTGGGAGACCAAGGGTCGCTCCGATTTCGTAAGCGAAGTTGATAAGTCGTCGGAGAAGGAGATTGCCGCTGTCTTCGCGCGCCGTCTCCCCGAAGCAATCGTGATGGGCGAAGAGCTCACACCAACGGCGATCTGGAACAAGGGCGTGGTCGTGATCGCCGATCCGCTCGATGGCACTACGAATTTCCTCCACGGCTATCCCGAATATGCTGTGTCGATCGCTGTCGCACGCGATGGGGTGCTCTGCGCCGGCGTCGTTCACAACGTTGCGCGCGGCGAAGAGTTCACGGCAGTGAAAGACGGTGGAGCATTTCTCGATGGTAAGCGGATTCGCGTCTCGAATCTACGGGAGCCCGGGCGCGCTCTGATCGGGACTGGCTTCCCGTTCAAGCACATCGACAAGGTGCCGCAGTACCAGGAGCAGTTCAGTTTGGTAATGCGCGGCACTGCGGGAATCCGCCGCGCTGGATCTGCTGCGCTCGATCTCTCGAATGTTGCCTGCGGCAGATTCGACGCGTTCTGGGAATTGGACCTCGCGCCGTGGGACATCGCGGCGGGAATCCTGATGGTTCAGGAGGCTGGCGGGATCGTCACCGATCTTGACGGCAACGCGCCGGAGCTGCGACCGGGAGGGTTCGTCGCCGGCAACCCGGCCATGCACGCATGGCTGCTGCAGACCACCAGGCGTGCAAACATGAACAAGGGGAATACTTAATGAAGCTGGTCGAGTGTGTTCCGAATTTCTCCGAGGGGCGACGTCCCGAGGTGGTAACCGCCATCCGCGATGCAATCGCATCGGTTGAATCCGTCTCGGTTCTCGACGTATCATCCGATGCCTCGCATAACCGCTCGGTCATCACCTTCATCGCTCCCGTCGAGTCCGCTGTCGAAGCCGCATTCGCGGGGATCAAGGCAGCGGCCGAGCGAATCGATCTGTGCCAGCATAGCGGTGAGCATCCCCGCATCGGAGCCACCGATGTCGTGCCGTTCATACCTCTGGAAGGGGCGACCATGGAGGACTGCATCGCGCTAGCGCGCTCATTGGGCGAGCGTGTGGGGCGTGAGCTGCAGATCCCCGTCTATCTCTACGAGCGCGCCGCCACGACGCCCGCGCGCGAGAATCTCGCTGACGTGCGTCGTGGCGAATTCGAAGGACTGCGTGACGAGCTCGGCAAAAACCCAGCGCGCAAACCCGACTTCGGGCCGGAGAAAATTCATCCCAGCTGCGGCGCGACCGCGATCGGCGCGCGCCCGTTTCTCGTCGCCTACAACATCTACCTCGGTCCAGCGTCGAATCTGAAAATCGCCAAAAACATCGCGAAAGCTGTTCGAGGCTCGTCCGGCGGATTCCGGTATGTCAAGGGGCTTGGCTTGGAAGTAGACGGCCAGGCGCAGGTCTCGATGAATCTGGTCGACACCGAGAAGACACCGCTCCACAATGTTTTCGATTTCGTGAGAATGCGCGCCGAAGCTGAAGGCGCGAAGGTGACCTGGAGTGAGATCGTCGGGCTCGTGCCCGAAAGAGTGCTGTTCGACGCAGCTGTAAGCCATCTGCAGCTCATTCAATTCACGCCGGCGCAGGTACTTGACCGGCAGGTGCGCGACGTAATGGGTGGCGGCGAGAGTTTGAGCGGTTTCGTCGCCAGCGTCGCTTCCTCGAACCCCGTTCCGGGAGGCGGAAGCGTCGCCGCTCACGCGGGCGCGCTCGCAGCAGCATTGGCACAGATGGTCGCCGGTCTTACCGTCGGGAAAAAGAAATACGCGGCCGTAGATGCGGAGATGAAAGAAGCCGCACTCCAGGCGGCTGCCGTCGGCAACGAGCTGTCGTCGCTGGTCAAGCGCGACGCAACGGCATACGCACTAGTATCCGAAGCGTACAAGCTGCCCAAGGAGCCGTCCGATGCTGCGGCGCGCCGGGATGAAGCTGTAGCCACCGCACTGATCAAGGCAGCGGAGGTCCCCCTCGAGACGGCGCGCGCCGCCGTAAAAGTCGCGGAATTAGCCGCGCTGGTCGCGGAAAAGGGCAACACCAACGCCGTCACCGACGCGGGAGTAGCCGCGCTGCTGGCGCAAGCAGCTGCGCGCGGCGCTGCCTACAACGTTCGAGTGAACGTTCAGGCTATGAACGACAAATCGAAGGGAGAACCACTCGCCCGCGAGGCAGAGCAACTGGTGAAGACAGCCGGCGAGCTCGCGGAGCGTACGACCACTATCGTAGAGAAGACGCTGTCGGCTTAGGTTGCCGATCCGGTCAGAACCCGAGGGCCATCGTCGGTGATTGCGATGGTGTGCTCGAAATGTGCCGAGCGAGTTCCGTCGATGCTCACCACCGTCCAGCGATCCGGCATCGTGCGGGTTCCCGGCTTGCCGAGGTTCACCATCGGCTCGATGGCGATGGTGAGGCCAGGCTGCAAACGCACACCGCGCTTCGGCTTGCCGTAGTTGGGAACCTGTGGGTCCTCGTGGAACCCAACGCCGATACCGTGCCCGACCAGGTCACGCACAATGCTGAAGCCCGCCGCCTCAACTACTTCCTGAACCGCGGCCCCAATGTCCCCGATGTGATTCTCCGCGGTCGCGGCTGCAATTCCTGCGGATAACGCGGTACGAGTGACGTCGAGCAGTCGCTTCGACTCCGCATCCACTTTGCCCACGGGCACTGTAGTCGCCGAATCGGTATAGTAGCCTTCGAGCTGAACACCAATGTCGATGGAGACGATGTCGCCCTCTTCCAGCACGCGCTTCTTCGATGGGATGCCGTGCACGATTTCCTGGTTGATCGACGTGCAGATACTCGCGGGGAAATTGTAGAGACCTTTGAAAGCGGGTGTCGCGCCCGGATGCGACCGGATGAAATCGTCGGCGATTTCGTCGAGATCCATGGTCGTCATTCCGGCTCTCACGCTTTTCTCGAGCAGCCGTACCGTCGCCGCCAGTATCTCGCCGCCCCGGGCCATAATCTCGATTTCGCGCGCCGATTTGATTTGAATCATTTCCCGCCTCCCTTCCGCCTCCCGCTTTCCCCATCCCGGTCCCCGCTTCCCGCGTCCTGCATCCCACTTTCTGCTCCGAGCGCGTCGAGCGCGCGCGACGTGACTTCGTCCACCGCTCCGTCAGCGTCGATCTTTAGCACCTTCATCTTGTGATCACCGTACCAATCGACCACCGGTGCCGTTTGCCGCCGATAGACCTCGAGGCGATTTCGAATCGCTTCGGGCTCGTCGTCCTTGCGTCGCACCAGCTTGCCGCCGCACTTCTCGCAGATCGAGCCCGCGTCGCGGCCCATGTATGGCGTCTGGCACCCTTCACAGACAGTACGCGTCCCCAGACGCTTCACCAGCTCGTTATCGTCGACGTCGAAAAGCAGGATCTTGTCCACTTTCTTCCCGATCTCGGCCAGCATTATGCCGAGCCCTTGCGCCTGCGGCACCGTTCGGACGGCCCCGTCGAGGATCGCGCCCTGCTTCGCCGCCGGAGACGTCATGACATCCTGAAGAATGCCGAGTATGACAGAATCAGGAACGAGATCGCCGCGATCCATATACGCTTTCGCTTCCAGACCACGCTTCGTGCCCTGCTTCAGCGCTGCGCGGAGGACGTCGCCCGTCGCGATTTTTGGGATGCCGAGGCGGTCGGAGAGCTTGTCGGCCTGCGTTCCCTTTCCAGCGCCCGGAGGCCCGAGCAACACGATGATCATCGCTATTACCCTGAAATGATTCGGAGGAGCTTTTGGCTCCTCCGAGAAGAATCTAGAAAGCGCCGCCGGTTGCACGCCCCCGGAATCGCACTCGACCCTTCTTCATGAAGCCGTCGTACTTCCTGAGGAGCAAATGCTGATTGATCTGCGCCATGGTGTCGAGTGCAACACCGACGACGATCAACAGTGAGGTGCCGCCAAATCTGAACGGAACGTTTACGGCGTCGGCGATGAAGACCGGCAGCAAAGCGATGAACGTCAGGAAAATTGAGCCGGGGAACGTGATCCGCGACACGACGTGATCGATGTACTCGGCCGTCTTCGCTCCCGGCTTCACGCCGGGGATGAACCCGCCCTGCTTCTTGAGATTCTCCGCGATGTCGACCGGATTGAAGATGATCGACGTGTAGAAGTAGGTGAAGAAGACGATCAGGATCGCGGTCAGCAGATAGTACGCCCAAGTACCCGGTGCGACTTTCTCGGCCCACTGACTCGCCACCGCGCTGCCGCTGAACTGCGCGACCGCGCCCGGGACGACGATGACCGAAGATGCGAAGATGATGGGCATGACACCCGCAGCATTGATGCGTAGCGGGATGAAGTTCTTCGCTGCTTCTCTTTGCCGCCCTCGTGCCATAGTCCGCTGCGGGATCTGAATCATCACCCGGCGAGCGGCAATGGTGATCGCAATCGTCCCGGCCACCACTCCAACCATGACGAGGCCCAGGACCACCAGCGAGAAGGGTCCGACTGCCTGGGTCTTGATGAACCCGAAGGTGCCGAAGATTCCCGGCCAGAAACGCTCGACGATCGAGAAGAAGATAATAAGCGAGGCGCCATTCCCGAGTCCGCGCTCAGTGATTTGCTCACCCAGCCACATCACGAAGATCGCGCCGGCGGTGAGTACCGTCACCATTTGCAGCTTGAACCCGAACCCGGGGTTAACGACTGCGTTCTCGAGCGATGATGTGAACAGGGCGAATCCCCATCCCTGCACCGCCGCCAGTACCACGGTGGCGTACCGCGTCCACTGGGTGACTTTCTTTCGACCTTCTTCATCCTTCTGCATTTTCTCGACAGTCGGGATTACCGCACCGGCGATTTGGAAGAAGATGCTGGCCGAGATGTACGGCATGATGCCCAGCGCAAAAACGGTCGCGTGGGACAGAC
>JBJMOT010000112.1:0-28797 GCA_045803585.1 Gemmatimonadaceae bacterium | reverse complement strand
GGCTCTCCGCCCCACATCACGGTGAGCGTTCCCGCCTTCGCCGCGGTCGTTCCTCCGCTTACCGGAGCGTCGATGAATTCGACGCCGCGTCCGCCGAGCTCCGCCGCTATCGACCGCGACGTCGGAGGATCACCCGAAGTGCAGTCGATGAGAACAGCCCCCTTACGAATCGATCCCAGAATACCGCTCTCACCATGCAGCACCGCCTCAACCTCGGCCGATGACGGCAGACAGGTTATTACCACCCAGGCGTCGCGAACCGCTTCAGCCGGGGTCCGAGCAGCGCGAGCATTGTGGCTCTGCGCAAACGCTTCAGCCTTTGATGCGGTGCGGTTCCAGACCACCAGCTCGAATGGGTCGCGCGCGAGGTGCGAAGCCATTGGCTCGCCAATGTCACCAAGTCCAATAAAAGCGATCTTCATTCAGTTGTCGGAACGGGTCGATTTAAGAGATGCCGCATTGTGCGCGTAAACGAGCGCTGAAAGATCTGCGATTAGCCGCGCGGATTTTGCTCCGTCAGCGATACCGCGCGTCAGCACCACCAGTACATAAGGGCTTCGCCCGGGAGGGTACACGATCGCCGCATCGTGTGACACTGCCGTGATGTCGCCTGTCTTGTGAGCCACCCGAACGCCGGCCGGCAAACCAGCGGGGATCTTCTCGTTGAACTCTTGCGCGAGAAGAATACCCAGCATTTCTCGTGTGGCCTCCGGCGAACCCGCCTGACCCGTCTGGATAGCGCGGAGGATGATCGCCAGATCGCGCGCCGTCGTAGTGTTGTTCAGTCCCTTTTCAAACGCCCTTCCGTCCTCGACGCCCCGCCGCACCTGTATTCGCTCGGCGCCGAGCTCGCGCATTGTGTGCGTGACGCCCTCGCCCCCAACGAGCGTGATCAGCGTATTGGTCGCGAAGTTGCTCGAACGTGTTATCATGAGCCGCAGCAAGCTGTCCACCCGGACGCGTCGACCGATCTGCTTGTAGAGGGATGAATCGCTGTCAGATCCGGCGTCGAGCGAATATGGAGACCCATCCACCAGCGATGCGAATTGATTCACCATCAACAGTGGCTGGTCCATGCGAAACGCTCCGCTGTGGGCCCGCCTGAACAGCTCGATCATCACCGGGACCTTCATCGTGCTCGCGGCGTGGAAGCTCGAGTCAGCGTTCAGAAACAGCGTATCCGACGAACCAAGATCCATGTAGGCGAGACCGACATATGCTCCGGAGTCTTTGGCGATCCTCGCATCGATCTTCTGCTGCAAAGATTCCGGGCTCTGCGCGGCAACCAGCAGAGCCACAGCGCATACAAGCATCATTTTCTCAGATCGCCCATTTCAAACCGACGGAATCGCAGACGGAGCCTGGCGACCGACCTCCGCCCATATACTTTCGTTGTGCCGGTCGCGCAGAAGCAATGAGCCCACCACGAATGTTATGAGTGCGACAACGATGGGGAACGCGAGGCCCGCGTAAATATTTCCGGTCCGCGCAACAAGGCTGGTCGCGATTATCGGGAGGAAACCACCGAACCAGCCGTTACCGAAGTGGTAAGGCAACGACATCGAGGTGTAGCGGATCTTCGCCGGAAATGCTTCCACGAGAAAAGCAGCGATGGGGCCGTACACCATCGTCACGAATACCACCTGGACGAACACCAGCGCTGTCAACGCGACGGGATTCACCGGGCTCGAGTAGAACTTCATGGCGTGATAAATCGGAACATACAGGAGCGCGGCAAGCAGATTCCCCGTCATCATGATTTTCTTCCTGCCAATCCGGTCCGAAAGTCCGCCGAAAAAGACGAACAACGGCGCTCCGAGTGCAAGCGCAATTGCTACGCAGACGTATGACGTCACCAACGGAACCTTGAGCACTGTTTGCAGAAAAAGCAGTGCGTAAAATTGTCCCGTGTACCAGACCACTGCCTGACCCGCCGCCGCCCCGAACAGCACCGTAAAGAAAATCTTCCAGCGTGACCACGTTCCAAAGCTTTCCTGAATCGGCGCGGTGGAAGTCTTCCCGGTCTCCTTGAGAATCGAGAACAACGGAGACTCTTTTAGTCGGACGCGGATGTAGTAGGAGATGGCTAGAAGGAGGAGTGAGAGAATGAACGGCACCCTCCATCCCCAAACCTTGAACGCATCTTCGCCGACCACTGCTCTTACGATGAGTATCACGGCGAGCGAAACGAAAAGCCCCAGAGTAGCAGTCGTCTGGATAAAGCTGGTGTAGTAACCGCGCCTGCCTTCCGGCGCGTGCTCGGCGACGTACACCGCCGCGCCACCGTACTCTCCGCCAAGCGCAAGACCCTGCAACAGCCTCAGGACTACGAGGATGACAGGTGCCGCGATGCCAATCCGCGTGTAACTCGGGAGGAATCCGATCGCTGCGGTCGATCCCCCCATAATCAGAAGCGTGGTGAGGAAGGCGAACTTTCTGCCCACGAGATCGCCGATTCGCCCAAAGACGAGCGCGCCGAAAGGACGAACAGCAAATCCCACCGCAAAAGTCGCCAGCGTCTTCAGGAAGCTCGCGGTTGGATTGTCGCCCGGGAAAAACTGGGTCGAGATGATGGCGGCAAGGCTGCCGAAAATATAGAAGTCGTACCACTCGATCATCGTGCCGACTGATGAAGCGGTGATGACCTTCCAGATGCCTCGAGTGTCGGCCCCGCGGTCGGCGGAATTGGCTGGGTACGGATACGCGCCGGAAGTCATTGGGAAGATTTCCTCGGAGTTCGGGTAGACACGCTCATCGAATCCAGCCGCGGCTGCGATAAGTGTCCGTTGCGAATCGCTCGTACAGCCACGCGCGAAACGCGCGAAACTTGTCTTCGGGATTGCTGTTCGGCACCAGCCCGGATCCGCGCACGACTGCCGGCACGCAGACGACTTTGAAGCCGACGGCCTCGAAAGTAGCACACGCCCTTCTCGAGTGCAGTGGGGAGCTCACCACCGCAACCGTGTTCCAGCCGCGCGGCCGCGCGATCGCACGCATTCTCAGCGCTTCGGTTCGCGTTGTCCGGATGGAGTCTACGAATGTCACCGACGCTTGGGGCACCGCCATCCGCGCGATCTCGTCGAGGTCCGCCGAATCCGAGACGGGCCGCCCGCCAAAAGACCTCGTCTCTCTGGAGATGAGCAGCACGTTCGAGTTTCCGCTTCTCACGAGGGAGACTCCGGTCAAAACACGGTCGAGCGTCTCCGAACGCATCAAGCCGTCAGGAGTCCCGCCCATGGAAAGCACTGCAACGGCGTCTACCTTGGATGGGATCGAGTCCCGCCTGATGAACGGCGCCGCCGAATTTGCCGCCAGCGGGGTGTAGGCAACGGCGATGCAAAGGATCCCCAGGATACCTCCCGCCACCCAGAGAAGCGCCCGCAGACGGCTGGCTCCGAGTATCGCGCCCACGACAGCCAAGGGAAGAAAAAGTGTCAGTTCTGGCCGTCGCAACAGGCCCTGGACACCGAGGGCATATGCGGCGACACCGCACAGCGTGCCGAGGATGGCGCCGGTGAGCGCATTCAGCGCCAAGCCTGGAGAGTTTTTCGCACTGAGCACGGCGAGAATTTACGCCGGGTCGCGCGCTCCGGCACTCAAGTCACAATGGTTTCCCAGGAGTAACCGGTACCACGTCTTTGGCGGCAGCTCCGTACCAATCACCCGCAAGGAGACGTCTCAGAGTGCGGACGATCCGGCGCACGACGAGAATCAGCACTACCAGCAGCGCCATCGCGAGCGACAGCGTCAGGTACGGGTGGTGCCAGACCGCGATCCCCACGGAAGCAATCGTCCCGAGCTCGGCGATGTTCGCTATCGCGTTGGTGAAAGGCTCGGGTGAGGCATCGACTGCGTAACGAAGTCCGAGCTTGGCGCCATGCGTGGTCGCGGCCAGTCCACCGCCGAGGAGAACCGCGGGCACAGTGAGCTTCGGGTCGAGGTGATAAACGGCCGCCGCTGCGAGAACCGCCGCCGCTACCGGGCGGACAAAGATCTGGATCGTTTCCCAAATGCTCGCGACACCTGGCACCAGGGTGACGATGAATTCGATCGCGTAAATCGCTGCTGCCAGCCCGATGATCCAAGGATTGGCGACGACGTCGAGTCCCGCGGGAAGGTGGGCGATCCATCCTTGTCGCTCAGCGAGACCGAGGATGGCTATGGTGGCGGGGACGTTAATGCCAGCCGCGTATGCGACGCCGAGAGCTTGCGCCAGATCTACGAATGGGCTCACAAACAATCAGCCGGGCAGACTCCATGCCCGGCTGATTCTTAGCCGGTCAGCTACCTCTAGGGAGCCTTGCTCCCGGAGTGCTGCGCGCTCTGCGCGGAAATCCGGTCGGCGGCGGCTTTTAACGCTTCCTGGATGTGGACCGACTGTTCGGCGATTACTTGCTGCGCCGTAGTGACGGCGCCGGATGCGACCTGCATCGCTGCTGATTTGACCTGTGGATCGTTAGCGATCCGCATCGCCAGCGTCTGCAGTGCCGCGGCGAGATCCTCGAGTGATTTCTGGAGCTCGGGAGACGGCTTGAAGTCGACGGTGTCGGTGGCAGTTTTGCGACTCTGCTTTGCGGCGGGCTCGTTGCCCGGTTGCTGCGAACGCGCCGCGGAAGCTGCCGCAAGTCCCATTACGAGCACGAAGAGAAGCGCTATACGTTTCATCAGAAGAAATCCGAAGTAAGTTCAGAGCCAAATTCAATCGTTTCGACCCATACCCCACAATAGCCGTAAGGGTCTATGGACGAAACATTCAATTGCCGCGCCAGCTCTTTCAGGGGGTGTTTGGAGTTGTCAGAATACGCTGCAGAGCTGCGTGAAACGGTCGAGCGGGCAGCCAAAGTCCTGCATCAGATGAGCGACGAGGAGTCGCAACGCTCACCGCGGCCCGGTAAGTGGTGCCCCCGTGAGGTCATCGGTCACCTGGTCGATTCCGCGTCCAACAATCATCAGCGATTCGTGCGCGCACAGTTCAAGGATGATTTGTTGTTCGATGGTTACGCGCAGGATGCCTGGGTCTCCTTGCAGCGGTACAGAGACGCACCGTGGAACGAGCTGATCGATCTTTGGCGGTTTTTCAACCTGCACATCGCGCGCATCATGCAGGTTGCCCCCAATGACGAGCGTCTTCGCAAACGGGCACAGCATAATCTCGATGAGATTGCATGGACACCGCTCTCGCGCGATGACAGCGCAACTCTGGATTATTTCATGAGCGATTATGTCGGCCACCTGAAGCACCATCTCGCTCAGATCGGCATCGGACCCTAGTTCAACCAGTCGGCCACGAAGACGTTCGTTTCGTGCGGATTGGCATCGTGTCTGTTGGATGCCCAAACCAGTTTGCGCCCGTCGGGACTGAACATCGGAAATCCATCGAAGGTCGCCGCCGTTGTCACCTGCTCGAGACCTGTGCCGTCCGGGTTTACCAGGAAAAGATCGAAGTTCCCGAGCTTCGGGTCAGTGTGATGATTTGAAGAGAAGATGATCTTCCTTCCATCGGGGGTCCAGGAAGGACCGAAGCTCGCCGCCCCAAGGTGGGTGATCTGCCGCTGGTCGCTGCCATCAGCGTTCATAATCCACAGATCCATCTTGTTGGGGCGTACGAGGCGTTGCGCCAGAAGATCCTTGTAGGTCGCCACGTCGGCCGCTGCCTGCGGATGGTTCGCACGGTAGACGATGCGTTTTCCATCGGGAGACCACCAGGGGCCTCCGTCGTAGCCGAGTTGGCTGGTGAGCTTCTTTAGATGGGAGCCATCGATGTCCATGACGTAGATATCCAGGTCGCCATCCTTGAGCGACGTGAACACAATGCGTTCGCCGTCCGGAGAGATCACGCCCTCGGCGGTGTAGACACCAAATCGCGTCAACCGCCTCAGCCCCGATCCGTCCGGACGAGCAGTGTAAAGATCAAACGGGTCGAGCCGCCACACATAACCCTTGGACGGATCTGGTCTTGGCGGGCAATCGCGCTCCAGAGCTTCGCTGGAAGCGAACATGATCCGGCGATCGCCATCCATGAAGTAGCCGCAGGTAGTCTTGCCGCGGCCGCTTGAGACGCGTCGGACCTGGGTCCCGTCTACTCGCATCGTGTATTGCTGGTCACAGGTCCGCCCGTCCCGGGTGCTTTGAAAAATCAGCCGACGGCCGTCGTGGCTGAAGTACGCTTCGGCGTTTTCACCGCCATCGGTCAGCTGATGAATATTCCGGAGATGGCTTTCCCCCTGCTCTGGCGGGATCGTACGCGGGCCTTTGGAGGTTTGCGCCGAAGCGATCGACGGACCCAGCAGTAGAAGAACGGCGAACAGTCGGAATCTCAAGAACAGCCCTCCGGGCAACCATATGACACCTGCGTGCATCTAACCGCGTAGGACGAAGAAGATAGCGACGGTCTGGGCTACCGGCGCTCTGGGTTGTTTCAAGGCACTCCTCCGGGTTTCCAACCATTTATCGGGTGTTGCGGTCTAAGGTTGGAACGCGGTCGGGCCGCTGCGTTCGGAGTTCCCCTCAACTGAATCCACCCGTAGGAGTCCGATATGCCCGGTCGTCGGTCCGTCGCGCCGTTCTGCCTCGTGCTCGTTTCCATCTGCTGTCTGCCCTCGCTCGCACCCGCGCAGGCAACCACTCGCTCCCAAAATGACCCGCGGCCAGTCGCGCAGGCCGAGCTTCGACAGGGTCAGATAACGATCGACGGGAAGATCGATGAACCGGGTTGGAACGCCGCCAAACCGATCACCGAGTTGGTTCAGTCTTCGCCCGACGAAGGAAAGCCGCCGAGCCAGAAAACGGAAATCCGGATTTTGTACGATGACGGTGCGCTGTATATCGGCGCCCGAATGTACGACTCGCTGGGAGCCAAAGGAATTCGTTCCGCGCTCGCGCGCCGCGACCAGGTGATGAACGGCGACAACAACCTTACCTCCGACCGCATCGCGTTCGTCTTCGACACCTTTCGCGACAAGAACAATCGCACCTGGTTCGAGCTCAATCCGGATGGTGTGAAAGGTGACCACCAGAACGGTGATCCCTCCTACGACCCGGTATGGGAAGGCGCGACCAACATCGACTCACTGGGCTGGACAGCGGAATTCAGAATCCCCTTCTCCCAACTCCGATTTTCTCGAGCCACCAATCAAATCTGGGGAATGCAGATCTGGCGCGAGGTCAATCGCCGCGCCGAGATGGACATGTGGGCATTCTGGCGGAATAATGAATACGGTGGTCCGGCGTACTTCGGGACTCTCGAAGGAATCAAGGTTCAGTCACAGCCGCGGCAGGCGGAGATAGTGCCGTACGTGACGACGCGCAGCACCATTCAGCCTGCCCAGCCCGGGAACCCGTATTATTCCAAGAACGAGATGCTGTACCGCGCCGGGGGCGATGTGAAGGTCAATCTCACCTCGAACCTCACCCTGGACGGCACGGTAAACCCCGACTTCGGTCAGGTCGAAGTCGATCCAGCGGTAGTCAACCTTTCGGTCTTCGAGACGACTTTTCAGGAGAAGCGGCCGTTTTTCGTCTCCAACTCGCAGTACTTCTCGACGGGCGGTATCAGTTGCTACTTCTGCAGTAACGTCTCTAGCCTCAGTCTCATCTACACCCGTCGCATTGGCCGCTCGCCCCAACTCTCTGGCGTTGTCGCCAATGAGTCGGACTACATGGATGCGGCGGACGCGACGACGATCCTCGGAGCCAGCAAGGTCACCGGCCGCACTGGCGGTGGCATCAGCGTCGGCGTGATGGACGCTGTCACTGCCCGCGAGGATGCGACCTTCCGGACGGGGGGGAGCGCCATTGATCAGACCCAGGAAGTCGAGCCGCTCACCAACTACTTCATCGGCCGCTTCAAAAAGGACTTTAACGGCGGAAACACCCGCCTCGGGAGCATTACCACTCTGGTGAACCGGTCACTCTCCAATCCCGACGAAGTCGCCCGCCTGAGGTCGAACGCCCAGAGCGCTGGCCTCGATCTCGATCACCATTGGGCCAACCGCGCATACTCCTTCAACCTTCAGACGGCGCTTACCCATATCGGTGGCGATACCGCCGCAATCCGCCGCGCCCAGTTCGCCAGTGCCCGGTACTATCAACGCCCCGGCCGAACGGTCACATCCGACGGGCTTTTTTCGACCGAGCTCGACCCGAATCGGCGCAGTCTTTACGGGTATGGGTTCTATTCACGCGTAGCGAAGGAGACTGGCAACTGGCTTTGGGAGGCGACCCAGAACTGGCGCAGCCCGGGCTTCGAAGCCAACGATCTCGGTGTGACCAACCGCGCTGACTACAAATGGATGGCCGCCAACATCTTCAGACAGTGGACAACGCCGGGCCCATGGTACCGGAATCTCTATACGATTCTGGGCGCGCAGCAGCAGTACGACTACGACGGCGATCGAAACGACATCGACTATCACGTCTGGGGCCAGGTGACCTTCAAGAACTACATGAACCTTAGCAGCTTTGTCCTTTTTCACCCAAGCTTTTACGACGAGCGACTCACCCGCAGCGGTCCGACCGTGATGCACTACGGCTACAACATGTGGTCGACCGATTTTGGAACTGACAACCGCAAGAAAATCGTCGGACACATGACGGTCCAGCTGATCAAACCCGTCGATAACAGCGAGGGCGGGCGCCAGTTCTACGCACCGCAGGTCACCTACAAACCGTCATCGCAGGTTCTTCTCAGCCTGGCGCCATCGGTCGACATAGACAATACGGCGCAGCAATACATCGACGTGTTCGCCGACCCGACCGCTCCGACGGGATTTGTGGGCAATCGATATTTGTTCGGCCGGTTGCAGCAGAAGACGTATTCGATGGACACCCGGGTCAACGTCACCTTCACGCCGAACCTCACCCTGGAGATGTTCGCCCAGCCGTTCCTCGCCAGCGGCAAGTACACCAACTTCAAGGAGTTCGCAGAAGTGAAGTCCCGTCAGATGAACCTGTTTGGCCGGGATAACGGAAGCACGGTGGCGAAGAACGTCGCGGCGGACGGGGCAATCAGCTACACCATCGACCCCGACGGCTCGGGTCCCGCGAATTCCTTTACCTTCGATAACCAGGATTTCAATATCCGCTCGCTCCGCGGGACGAGCGTATTGCGCTGGGAATACCGCCCGGGCTCAACGCTCTACTTGGTCTGGACTCAGGAGCGGAGCGGCGACGCGCAGTTCGGGGACTTCAACTTCAGCAGAGATCGGTCGGCGCTATTCCGGGATCCGGCCACGAACGTCTTCCAGATCAAAGCGACGTACTGGATCGGCAGATAGTCCGCCGATTCGGGTTAACTCTTGGAGGCCACCTTCTTGACCGGGGTGGCCTTTGCCGTTGCCTTGTGCGCCTTCGTCACCCGACGCGACCGGCCTTTATAGACTCCGCGCACCCAACGCGCGCGGGTGCCGCGAACGTCGATATGGGCAAAAGGTCCGCTGCGACCCGAATAGGCATACAAGCCGGTACCGCCAACGAGCTCCGGGTATCTCGCTTCGACTCTCTCCACCGCGTCGAGAATCATTTTGACGTCAGCGAAGTTGACCTTACCGTCCCCATTCAGGTCGGACATTTTGCCGTTCCCCTCCTGATCGATGAAGACGTCGGCGGCATCGCCAAACTGGTGGCGGCTGTCGCGGGCGCTACCTTCGCCCCGTACTGCGAAGTTGTGTGCCGGCGTCCTGAATCCTGAGCGGATTCGCATGCCCTCGGCGTTGACGCCGTGGTCGTTCAGGTCTGCGATGACTAGCTCGAGCTTGTCCAGCAGCGGCTCACGGAGGACAACGTACTTCGGCCAGACTTCCTTCTGATCGTGGGAAACGAAGTCTCTCAGACGGAAGTGCTCGGACACCCGAGTATCCTCGTTGTCCGCAGTGACTTCGATGAAACCGTCAGGATTCTTGTAGGCTTCGGATCTGAGGCGACCCTTTTCCTCTGGCCAATATCCCAGGCGATATCCATTCAGCCAGGCGCGCACCTTCTGCCCAAATGAGCGCATCGTGAAGACGGTCTCAGCAGAAGTGGTCGGCGTGCCCTGAATCGAAGCGTTGGAAACCGACGCACCAGGCAGCGAGGCCAGGGATATCCAGTCCTCGGGCATCACGAAGCGGGCAAACACTTTACCGCTCAGGCCACTGCCCTTCTCCCCGGAGGAGAAGACGTCTTTTCTGGACGCGGGCGACCCCACGCTGTCAGTTGCGACCGCCCCACCCGCCGACGCGGCAACTGGAAGAGAATCAGCGCGATTGGCTACAGCGTTCGAGCCTGGCCGACCGGCGCGCGCATACAGCTGCAGCGCGCTCCCTCGCGTCGGCAGTACAACGGCAGCAATGGCAAGAATCGCTATAACGGCTGTGCTGAATCTGAAGCGGGGGTAATTCATTGAGGCTCCTCTTCGGTAGCTCGACTGACTTGGCTTCGCTACCGCGTCGCTTTAGTCTCGGGGCTTTGCGTCTCCGCTTTTCAGCGGGTTTGCCTGTTTTCGGAGGCGCCCGTACGGCTCAGCTGGGCGCGAACAATAAAATGACTGGCGTGCCACGGTTTGTGTAACTGCTGAGTTTACCCCGGGATGCAGAGTTACTTTAAGGCCCTGTGCTAACTACCAGTGACTGTGACGTTTAGACTAGGAACGTTGAACTCACACCTCACGTCTCAAAAAACAGCGTTTGGACGCGCGCGAACCCTGAAGAAGGCCCAATTAGGAGGGTTGTAAACGTCTGTTGTCGGTGCTCGACGGATCTACAGACGGGCCCGGCGGGTCGCTTGGGCTACTTGTTGGCGGCGCGAAACGCGGCGGGCTTGGCTGCCACCGTTGTTTGACCGACCTGGGTCACATACTCTCCTACTACGTCGGTCCCTTTGACGAAGCCCCGGAGAATCTGCTCGCCGTTCTTCGACCCGAGCTTCCATGTCAGTGCCGCACGACCCTTGGTGTCGCTCACGGCTCTGGCAGGTGTCACGACCCCTGCCCTGGTTGAGAAATTGACCCGGGCATCTGGTACCGGGTTGCCGTAGACGTCCGTCACCACCGCGAAAAGCTTCCGGGTCTTTGCCACTTCACGCGAACGCTTCTCCACCGGCGCATCATCGAAGGCCAGGTTGGCCGGTGATGCTGGGGTTGCCCGAGCCGATACCTTGAGGAGTTTTTTGATGCCTTCCACATGGACGGCGAGAGTATAGTCGCCCGCCAAATGCCCCATCGTCCAACGCGTTTTGGCCACACCAAGTGAGTCGGTGGTAAGCAGCGTATCCGAGAGCGTTCCCCCAGATGCGGACAGGGTCAAGCTCGCGCCGCCCACTCCGCTGCCATTCGCGTCGGCCACGCGTAGGGTGATGGCCTTTCCAAGTTCCGCGCCGGCCGGAGCCTTCTGATTGTCCCCTGACGTAGCCGAGACGGAGGCTGCCGCGCCGGCAAGAGCGGAGGCGGTCAATGTCAACGGCGCGATTCCCAACCCGGATGCAACTCCTACCTGAGCGCGAAGTCGCTGAGCCCCAGTCCTCTTAGCCAACACCCATCGCGCGCTCGCCACGCCCAATGAATCGGTACGGGAAGCTGCGGAATCGAGCATACCTCCATCCACCAACGTCCACCGAACGGGAACGTCGGGTAACACCCGGCCGGTAGAGTCAGTTACACGAATTGCCACAGAGTCGGGCAATTCGTTCCCTGCCTTCCCACTCAGATGCTCGACGAGCGCCGTAACCCGGGTGTTCGCCGCCACCGGGTCGGCCTCCGCGATGATGGGCAATGCGCTGTCGACATTTTCCACGCTGGCGTAGAGCGTTTGATGTCCTGGGTCAGCTCCGAGAGTCCACGAAGTTCGTGCGCGTCCGTCCGCGTCGGTCGTCGCGCTCGCCGGGTCAACAGAGCCCTGGCCGTCGGGAACTCTGAAAGTCACTCGCTTTCCGGCCGCCGCGTTCCCACGCCTATTGGTTGCCCTCACAACCACTGCCTGCGGCAGTGCTTTACCGGCGAGCGCTCGCTGATTCGTTCCCGCAACCAGCGCGATTGCGGAGGCGGGGGTCACGACCGACACCGCAGCCCGCCCCGATACACCTTCGATCTTGGCGACGACTACCGTTCGTCCTGCGGAGCGCCCAGTGACCAGCCCGAGACTGTCGAGGCCGGCGATGTTGTTGTCATCGACATGCCAGACGGCCTCGAGACCTTCAACCGGATAACCCCGAGAATCGGTTGCGCGCGCCCTCAGCTGAAGCTCGGCGCCCTCCGGCAACTGCATCAAACTATCTCCGGCCGCGCGAGCGACGTCGACTTTGGCCACCACCTGCCGGACGACAATGGTCGAATGCGCAACAAGATGCCCTACTACCACGCTGACCATGGTTCGCCCCGGACCACGCGCGACGACTGAGCCATCCTGTAGCACCACCGCGATAGTCGAATCTCCGGTCGTCCAGGTCGGCCGAGCACCAACGAGAATGCTTCCACTCTTATCGGTAATCGTGGCGGCGTAGTGAATGGTGTCGCCTATCGCCGTAGCGGTGTCGAGCGCCGGGCGCACGCCCACCCAGGCTGCCCCGATATTACCGATCGACTGATGCGACTCGGAGGCTCCGATGACGCCGTAGGAATACAGCGCAGTGAAGATGGAAACCAGGGCAGCACCCGAGGATGCGGCAACGGCGACGAGCTTCGCCGTGTGCTTGATCCATACTGTCCTTTCCTTGGCCGTTTTTAGGATCTTCTCCATTGATAAATGGACTGCATACGGCTGAGCCCGGTCACGCTTTTTCGCACTGTCTGCCAGTTGGCGGGCGCGGCGGACAAGAATGAGGCGTCCGGACGGTCGGTGGGTAACAAAAAAACCACCATTCGACGGTGGCCTCAGATCCTGCCTACGGTCGGTCAGCTATGGATATCGCGGCGTCCCCACGGCGTACACGTTGGTAGCCGAGGCTCCCCACACGCCCGCGAGATCGATCCCGGGGTCGGTTGTCTTTGCCGTCCATGTGGCGCCGTCATAGTGCACCACGGTACCACCCGCGCCGACGGCGAAGACAGATCCGTTCCCCGGTCCCCAGACGGCGGCCAGATTCTGGGTCGTGCCGCTTGTCTGCGCTGTCCACGTGGTTCCATCGTAGTGAAGAATGGTTCCCGATGCGCCAACCGCGAATACGTCGCTGGAGGACGAGCCCCAGATTCCCCGCAGCGATTGGTTGGTGCCACTCCGCTGGGTCTGCCAGCCAGCCGCCGCGCCCGCGTAATAGACGACGGTCCCGTCGTCGCCAACCGCAAAAACGGGGTTACCGGCGCCCGCGCTCCATACGGCGTTCAGGTGCTCAGTCGTCACCGACAACTGCGCGTTCCATTTGCTGCCGTCAAAGCGCACGACCATCCCACTGTCTCCAACCGCCACGGCGTCGTTCGCTCCGCTCCACACCGCGTTCAGTCCGGCGCAAAATGAGCACGAACGAATGTAGGACGTCTGCCAGATCTGGCCGTTGTAGCGGAGGATGTTGCTCGTCACAGACGGCGGCAGTGGATCGCGCCGCAGTGCAAGCACATCGGTTGCCGAATTTCCCCAAACGCTGACGTACGATGCGAGGCCACCGCTGGAGCAGTTCGACTCAGACGGTAAGCTCCAGTGATTGCCGTCAAAGATCGACACAAATGCGATCCCCCGGCATCTACCGGCGGCAAAAATTCTTGTCGCGCTGGCGCCCCAGACAGACGAGTACGAAAGGCCGACACCGCCGTCGATGATCGCGCTACTCCATATCGTGCCGTCGAAATGGAGTATTGCCGTTCCACCGCTGTTGTTAGGCGGGCCGGGTGGACCGGACAGCGCGTTCGCCACGAAAACGACCGGGTAACTGAGGCCGGCGACGGACGCCCTCACGGACTGACTGCCGACGGCCCCTCCGAGCGTCCAGCCGACCGACGAGATGCCGTCGGCGTTGGTCGCCACGGAAGTCCCGCTCAGCGTGCCTCCCCCGGTCAGGACCGTCCATGCGACGTGAACGTCGGCGACCGGCGCTCCATCGACATTTGTGACGAGCACAGCCAGCGGGCTCGGCACGCCGGCATTGATAACCGCCGACTGATTATTTCCGGATGCGACTTCGAGATGCGCGGCGCCCTGTGCGGTCGGTTTGTCGATGATGTCCTGGGGCGCATTGCAGCCGGCCACGGCAGCGAGCGCGATTGCACAGGGGTATAGGAAACGTCGCAATCCGGTGTGCTTTGCCAATTTCGATGAGCTCAGCGGGTTAGGCACTTACTTACGGACGGGGTGGGATTCGAACCCACGGTACGCTATTAACGTACACACACTTTCCAGGCGTGCGCCTTAAACCACTCGGCCACCCGTCCCAACATCATTTTGCGGCGCGCGGCTGCGAGCCATTCCCCAACGCGGACTGCGGATACTCAGCTCCGTGTGGAGTACGGAGGATTAAGCGGACAGGGAGAGATTCGAACTCTCGATACCGGGTTCACCGGTATGCCGGTTTTCGAGACCGGTGCCTTCAACCACTCGGCCACCTGTCCTGCAGCCCGCAACTTATTGGGCGCAGTGTGCTTCTTCAACCTTATGCGGTCGGAAGCTCCACGCCCCGATGCGCACGAAAAAAATCTTCGAGAAGTGCTCCGCATTCCTCCGCGAGAACCCCCGCGCGAACCTCGGGACGGTGATTAAGCCGAGGGTGGCGAAGGAGATCACCAACCGATCCGGCCATGCCGGCCTTGTCATCCCATGCACCGAATACCACTCGACTCATACGAGCCAAAACCAGAGCGCCCGCGCACATTGCGCAAGGCTCGAGGGTCACGTAAAGCGTGCAGTCGTCCAGTCGCCAGCGGTCAAGCTTCGACGCGGCTTCACGTATCGCGAGGACTTCTGCGTGCGCTGTGGGATCCTGGTCCCGCACTGTCCGATTCGCAGCCGCAGCGATGATGGTCGCATCTCGCACGATCACCGCGCCAATCGGAACTTCGTTTCGGCGGGCTGCCTCGCGCGCGAGATCGAGCGCATTCCGGATATACTGCTCGTCGACGAAGCGTGCGCCCGAAGCCCCGAACGCTTTTGTGTCCGGCCGGCTATCGGTTGGCAACCGCGCGCTCAGATGCTTTCCGGAAGGTGAGCTCACCTTTCGGATCGCGATCGACGACGATGTGATCGCCCTCGGTGAACTTGCCTTCGAGGACCGACATTGCCAGCGGATTCTGGAGCAGCCGCTGAATCGCCCGCTTCAGAGGGCGCGCGCCGAAAGCGGGATCGTATCCCTCGGTCGCAAGCACCTCACGCGCGGGCGCGGTCAGCTCGAAGGTCAGCTTCCTTTCACTGAGAAGATGTTCCAGCCGTTTCAGCTGAAGATCGATAATGTGTTCGATCTCCGATTTGCCAAGTGGCCGGAAAATGATGATGTCATCGACGCGATTGAGGAACTCTGGCCGGAAATGCTGTCGTAGCGCGTTAGTCACCTGTGCCTCGACGACTTCGCGGTCCTCACCGGTATGCTCGAGGATGTAGGTGCTGCCGATGTTGGAGGTCATGATGATGACCGTGTTCCGGAAATCGACTGTCCTGCCCTGCGAGTCGGTGAGACGCCCGTCATCCAGGATCTGCAGGAGAATGTTGAACACATCCGGATGCGCCTTTTCGATCTCGTCGAAAAGAACGACCGAATACGGCCGGCGCCGAACGGCTTCGGTGAGCTGTCCGCCCTCCTCGAAGCCGACATAACCTGGGGGCGCCCCGATCAGACGCGCGACGGCGTGCTTTTCCATGTACTCGGACATGTCGATGCGCACCATCGCCTGCTCGTTGTCGAAAAGGAATTCGGCAAGAGCGCGGGCAGTCTCGGTCTTACCGACGCCGGTTGGTCCAAGGAAGATGAACGAGCCAATCGGCCGATTCGGGTCCTGCAGTCCGGCGCGAGAGCGGCGAACCGCGTTTGCTACCGCTTTGACTGCCTCCTCCTGACCGATGACCCGGCGCGCGAGCTCCGCCTCCAGTTTGGTCAGGCGCTCCCGCTCTCCTTCCATCATCTTCGAGACAGGGATACCGGTCCACCGAGCAACTATCTCGGCTACGTCTTCAGCGGTTACCTCTTCCTTGAGGAAGCGAGCCCCACCTCCCTGCCTGCTACCGAGTTTCTGCTCGGCTTCCCCCATCTGTCGCTCGAGCTGGGGAATTTGACCATATGTAATTTCCGCCGCTTTCTGCAGGTCACCGGCTCGCGTGGCGCGCTCAGCATCGATTCGCGCCTGCTCGATTTGCTGCTTGATCTTGCCGACCGCTCCGAGGGTCTCCTTCTCCTGCTGCCACTGCGCCTTCATGCCCGCGGACCTTTCGCGGAGCTCGGCGAGCTCGCGCTCCAGATTCTTGAGACGCTCGCGCGATGCCTTGTCCTTCTCCTTCTGGAGTGCCTGCCGCTCGATCTCGAGTTGAACGATGCGGCGTTCGACCTCGTCGATCTCCTGTGGCATCGAGTCTATCTCGATGCGCAGTCGTGACGCGGCCTCGTCGATCAGATCGATGGCCTTATCCGGCAGGAATCGGTCGCCGATGTAGCGATTGGAGAGCGTCGCGGCCGCGACAATCGCGCCGTCGGTGATGCGAACGCCGTGGTGAGACTCGTAGCGCTCTTTGAGTCCCCGCAGAATGGCGATTGTACTTTCGACACTCGGCTCGCCGACGTAGACGGGCTGGAAGCGTCTCTCAAGCGCGGCATCTTTTTCTACGTTCTTCCGGTATTCGTCGAGAGTAGTCGCTCCAACAACCCGAAGCTCCCCGCGCGCGAGCATCGGCTTGAGCATGTTGCCGGCATCCATCGAGCCCTCGGCTTTTCCGGCTCCCACGAGCGTATGCATCTCATCGATGAACATTATGAACTGACCTTCGCCCTCAGTGATCTCCTTGAGCACAGCCTTGAGCCGCTCCTCGAACTCGCCGCGGAACTTCGCGCCGGCGATGAGGGCACCGAGATCCAGTGCTACCAGTCGCTTGTTCTTGAGTCCTTCAGGGACATCTCCGTTCGTTATTCGCTGCGCCAGTCCTTCGGCAATCGCTGTCTTGCCTACGCCCGGCTCTCCAATCAGCACGGGATTGTTTTTTGTGCGGCGCGACAGAACCTGGATCACGCGGCGAATTTCTTCATCGCGCCCAATGACTGGATCGAGCTTTCCTTTGCGGGCGGCGTCGGTGAGATCGCGCGTATAACGTTGTAGCGCCTGGTACTGGTTCTCAGGCGTTTGATCCGTCACCCTGTGCGACCCCCGCACCTGCTGCAGCGCCTCGAGGAGTTTATCGTGGCTGGCCCCGACACCGGTGAGAAGACTCCTGCTCTCGGCGCCTTTGACATCAGAGAGCGCGAGCAGAAAATGCTCGGTGGAAACAAACTCGTCTCCCAAGCCTCGCGCATCGGCTTCGGCCTTATCGAATACCTGATTCAGCTCACGGGAGAGCGTGGGCTGCGCGCCCGATTGCTTTGGGTAGCGGGCTGCCTCGCGGCTGACAGTCTCGCGGAGCTGGGCTACGCTGACGCCGAGCTTTTGGAGCACGGGGACGACTATCCCCTCGTCCTGATTCAGCAGTGCCAACAGCAAATGGAGATCATAGACGAGCGGATTTCCGGCGCGACGCGCCAGCTCGATGGCTTCGTTGAATGCTTCGGTGGCTTTTACTGTGAGGCGATCGGGATTGATCATGATCTTGCTCGAATATTCAGCTGGGTGAGTCGGAGACGAAGGTGCAACGCGGGTGCCGCATAAAACCCGCCATCCTGGCACATCGGAGACGCAAAACAAAGAGACCCGGTTGGCAATCTGCCAACCGGGTCTCTCTTATGTCAGACACTATTTGCGAACGATCATTTTCTTAACGAACGATTTGCCATCGACCTCGAGTCGGTACAGGTAAATCCCGGAAGCGATTTGGTCGCCGCTCTGCGAATTCTTGCCGTCCCAGTACGCCTCATAGGCACCACAAGTCAACAACAAACTTTCCAGAGGCTCGCCTCCCGCGACATTCCCTACACCGCCCTGCAGAACCGGCACAGCTACCTGCTGCGCCAGCAAGTTGTATATCCGCAGACTCACGCGGTGCTGACGACCCGAATCGGTGCATCCCGGCGCATCGCCGACGAGGAACCGGATTCGAGTATCCTGGGTTACCGGGTTTGGATAATTCTGGTCCAACGGTAACCCGGTGCCTGGTCCCACGCCGGTTTGGGTTGGAATACCCTGAGCCGCCGAACGACCTGGCATGAACGCGCCGAGCACGAGCACTACCAACAGCGCCCGCCACAGGTGCTTCATGTTGTCTCCAAATCCTGACGAAAAAGGGTCTCTAGACGCTAACTCCTACCAAAGTAGACATGTGTTCTCTGGCGCGAACTTACGAACGCGCCGAAGAAGTGTCAAGCTGAATCAAGGGTGCTTCCCTTAGAACCCGCCCATCCCCCCGTCGTTCCGTAACTCCGGTGCGATCGCAGAATTCCAGGAACGGGATGAGATATTTTCTCGAGCATCCGAGAACATCTCGCAGCTGGGCCGGGACATAAACCTGTCCCGGAATCAGCTTCCCTTTCAGCTGCGCGATCATCTGTTCCAACGCGTCCCGGTCGTAATAGCGATCGACCTCCACCTGGACGATCCGACCCTGTCGCTCCAGAAATCGAAGCAACGCCGGAACCGAGCTGCCGTAACGAGAAATCAAGTCTCCAACGCCAGGCGGCTCCTGCTCGCCAGCGCAAATATCATGCGCCAGGCGGTTGGTCGCTTCGACGTCCCGATCGGTGAGGGACGGCACCCACCCGCGTCTCCGCAACAGCGGACCAAACGACTCGATCTCACCGGCGCGTTCCATCTCGCGAATGGAGATGTCAGCAAGCTCCTCGCTTGCCCGCACTCCTTCGCGCACTGTCTGCGCGGGGACGCCGAGAGAGAGTGGAGACCTTATCTCATATTCGGCCACGATTCGTCTTATGCTTGCCATTACTTGTTCGACAGCTTCAGGCTCGAAAAGGTTGTGTCTTCCAGCGCGTGCGCCACTCGAGTTCATGAGGTCTTTCACCTCAGCAGGCGAGCATCCAATACGCACCGGCAGATCGACGATTCGCGCGCCGCGTCCCGACTGCGCAGAGAGAACAAAACGCAATCGCGAACTGGCGCTCGTCGACAGACGATCGAGCTCAGACTCAGGGACGTCTGGAAGCGAGCGGCGACGCGCGTAGGGATCGACGACTATTCCTCCACCGATCGTTCGCAGCGGCGCCGGAAGCCGAAGAACAAATCGGTCGCCGCCTCTCAGTACCACTGGCGCGTCGGTGCTCACTCTTGCCAGGATGCGTCCGGAAACGCCGCCAGCCGACTCGATCATGACTAGGCGCGCGCCAACCTCCGAGGCACCTGAGTGCAAACGCAGCCAGCTGCGTGGCGTAAGAGTGGCGGCCGAATTCGGATCCATCACTACTACCGCCTCGAAAAGAGAGGTCGGTTGCCAGTGCTCGTCGCGAACGAGCACGGCTCCGCGTGCGACGTCACTAAGCTCCGTGCCCGTCAGTGCGATCGCCGCGCGGTTGCCCGCTCGGGCGAACCCAACCGGGCGCCCATGCTGTTCGATTCGCCTCACCCGTGTTGCCCGGCCCGTCGGCAGGATCCGCACGACACCATCCACCGGCAGCTCGCCAGTCCACACCGTGCCGGTCACGACTGTGCCTGTGCCCTTCACCGAAAACGCCCGGTCGACGGGAAGCCGGAAGACATCGTCGGGTTTCGCTTCACCATCCGACAGAGCATCGGCAAGCACGCGACGAAGCTCGTCGAGACCTGCCCCGCTGCGGCTGGAACAGCTGACAATTATGGGACGGCTATCCTCATCGAACAGAGCGCGGACATCATCGCGAACGATGGTCAACCATTCGTCATCGACCAGGTCGGCTTTGGTCAGCGCGACAACCATCCGCGGGATCTGCAGCAGCTTCAGAATCGCGAGGTGCTCTCGCGTCTGAGGCATCACACCCTCGTCCCCGGCCACAACCAGCAACGCCAGATCGATTCCGCTCGCACCGACTACCATGCTGCGCACAAAATCCTCGTGACCAGGAACGTCGATCACACCCACCGTGCCGAGCCGATCGAGAAGTAGCGGAGCAAAGCCGAGATCGATTGTTATGCCGCGCCGCTTTTCCTCAGGGAGTCGATCCGTGTCCACTCCGGTCAACGCCTTGACCAGCTCCGTCTTTCCGTGGTCGATATGGCCGGCAGTGCCGATTATCACGCTGCGCTCCAGCGTTCGTGCTCCCAAACTCTGAATGCACGAAGGGGTCGATCATCGGGCATATGCGCGTCGAGGAACTCGCGAAGCAGACGCTGATGCGATCTGCCCTCCGCATCAGAGAGCGCGACCGATTCATCGGTCGACAGCCAATGGGAAATCGCGGCGCGCGCGGCTGCTGGCAACCGACGGCCGCCGCGAACCTGTTTGCTGCACGCCACACACACAACTCCTCCAGCGGACGCCGAGAAAGTGGTCTCTTCCGCGTCGCGCAATGGCGTGTGACAGAGCGCGCAGCTGGTCAGCTCCGGTGTGAACCCGACAACCGCGATAATCCGCCAGCAGCCTGAGAGGCCGATACTGATCGTTTCTTCCGGAGTGGCACGAGCAATCTGGTCGAGCACATCGGATACGGTATCGTATAGCTGTGGACTGCCCTCCTCTCCGGCGAAGCGCAGCGCCAGCTCGGCTATCGTCGAGGCTGCGGTAAATCTCCCGACTTCCTCAGCTAGCTCGCTTCTCGACCGCGCGATCTCGAACGCCGCCAGATTGTGCAATTCCCGGTTGGGTTTTACGAGTAGCTGTGCCGAGCCTTCAGCGAACAGATCGAGCGCGGATCCGTAACGGCCGCGCGATTTCCGCGCGCCTCTCGCCAATGCGGATTGGACGCCTGCTTCTCTCGTCAGCAGCCTGATGATGCGCGAGCTCTCGAGGTAATCGAACGCGTGAAGAACGATTGCTTCTGTGGCGAGGAGCGGCATTCACAGAATGTAACACGCCGCAACGGCCGGTCGCCTATCTATCCAATGGGCATAACGGACAGAAGGCGGAGAGAAGTCAGAAGCTCGAAGAAGCTCGTCCTCCGATCAGAATCGCGCGCCCTGGAGCGGGGAAATTGAGAACATCCTCATAGCGCTTGTCGAAGAGATTTTCGACACGAGCCGTGAGTGAAAAGCCACCCAACGCCTGACGAACAATCGGGATTTCGGCCGAGAGGTCGAACTTGGTATACGCGGGCAAGGTGACGCGCGGCGAGGGAAACTGAGAAAAGTCCATGTCGGGGCGCTTGCCCACGTAGCTGACAGCTGTACCCAAATCAAAGCTGCCGGCTCGCCCATAGGACAAGGTCAGCGATGCTGAATGGGTTGGTCGGCGAAGCAGCGCGTCACCGGGTCGATCGCTGCCTTCATACGTGGGGTCTACCTCCGTGACATGGGGACGGACGATGGTGTAGCTCGCCGTTCCGCGGAAATTGGCAATGGGCATGATGGTGAGCTCTGTTTCGAATCCGTTGGAGCTGGCCGCACTGAGGTTGTCGAAACTGCCTTTGAAATCCGGCGGAGGGCCGTTCACGAATTGAATGAGGTCGGAGAAGCGTTGATTGAAGTAGCCAACGCTGATCCGCAACAGGTCTGGGCGATAATTGCTCGTCAAACCGATTTCCGCTGAACGGATCTTTTCAGGCAGGAGGTTGGGACTTCCGACGGTAAACAATGTCGGCCGCAGCTGGTTGAACGCGGGGGCGTTGAACGCTGTGCTGATCGATGCGCGCGCCTTGAGGCCCGGAAAGAGGCCAACGTTCGCGCCCAGTCTGTAAGTCGCGAAGCGATCGTAATCCGAGTTATCGTCGACACGACCACTGATGGTGTACGACAGGCGATCGATCGGACTGCCAAGGATCTCGGTGTAGTAAGCCACGTTGTGGCGCGAGGCGTCGAATGTGTCCGTTTGAATGGTGGGGCCACCGACATCGCCCAACCCGGTCGAGCTGTTCTCGTGTTCCTTCTCGTAAGCGCCGCCGACACTGAGCGTCATGCTGGAGGGCAGAAAGAATACAGCGCGTGCCTCCGCGTTTCGCCTGTAGCCTCGGGACTTGAAACGTGAATGCTCAGGCGTTGTTGACCCGAACGGAGCCGCGATGTCGTCGGTGATGTCGGAAACATCGTTGTTGCCGGCGAGGATTCGTCCCTGTGCATAACCGCCAAAGTTCCGTCCGGCCTCGAGGCCGACGGTCAGGCGGTGCTGGGTACGGTAGGCGTTGCTGTCCACCGGCTGTCCCGTGAAATCGGTCGGATAATGGAACTCTGCCGCTGTGTAGCGCGCAGACAACTTCGCATCACCGACGTCGCCGCCATTCAAAGCGATGTTCGAGCTGAGTGTGCCGTTGTTGTACTGATTGTTGAAGGGCAGAATGCCATCGCTGGCATGGTGAGCGCCGCCGAGGGTGAAGCCGCTCGCGCCATACGACGCTGAGACATCGCCGTCCGCGTCGACGGACTTATACGTTCCTCCGCGGGCGCCGATCGAAGCCTTCCGGACACCCGTCGGGCTGCGGGTGAAGATCTGGACGACTCCTGTCGCTGCGTCGGCGCCGTAGAGCACGCTGGCCGGCCCGCGCACGATCTCGATCCGGTCGATGTTATCAGTGGTAAGGTGACTGAAGTCGAACGAGCCACCAGGCGCATTAACGGGAACGCCGTCGATCAGAACCTTCGTATATCGACTTTCGCCGCCACGCAGGAAAAGCGAGGTGAGCGCTCCGTAAGATCCGCTTTGGACGAGCATTGCGCCCGGCACTTCACGCAATGCGTCGGTGACGCGTGTGACGCCGCGCGCGCGGAGGTCATCACCGGATAACACGGTTACTGCCTGAGTGAGCGCGTCGGCCGGACGCGGCACCTTCGATGCCGACACCACCACCGCGCCGAGGCGGCCAGTATCCGGTGACTGCGCTTCGGCGTCGCGACTGGAGAGCGTGAGAATTGAGCAGATCGATGCAGCAACGATTATTCGCAGTCTCATTGTGTGTTTTGTGAATGTTTAGAGTTGGATAGGCCGGCGAAGCGGAACCAGCGCGGGTGCGCCGACTGCGGGGTCTCGCGTAATGACCACTGGCCACCCGTAGATCGCCTCGAGCCTGTCAGCCTTCATGACATCGGAGGGCGAGCCGCTAACCGCGACCCGGCCGTGATCGAGTAGAACGATGTGGTCAGCGAAACGCGCAACGAGGTTGAGCTGATGGCTTACCAGCAGCACCGCCAAACCAGATCGCGCTAGCGAAGCGAGAAGCTCGAAGATCGACATCTCGTGCGCGACATCGAGAAACGTGGTTGGCTCGTCGAGGATCAAGGTCGGTGCGCGCTGGGCGAGTGCGCGCGCAATCCGGACACGTTGCCATTCACCACCTGACAGCGCGTCGGTGTCCCGCGAGGCGAGCTCGGTAACACCCGCCTGGGATAAGGCAACTTCAACGGCCTTCCGGTCATCGTCACCCGGAGCGCGCCAGAGGCCGAGATGCGGATAGCGGCCGAGGGCAACGTAGTCAAGCACGGGCATTGGGAACACAGCGTCCTCGCGTTGCGGTACGACGGCGATGCTGCGGGCGAGGTCGGAGTACGACAGACTCCGGACGTCAGCTGCATCGACCAAGGCAGACCCGCTTGGAGTATCGGCTCGACCCAGAAGCGCGCGGACGATCGAGCTCTTGCCAGACCCGTTGGGACCAGCGAGCGCTGTGAGTTTTCCGCGCTCGCTCACGAAGCTCACGCCGTTCACGGCATTCACGTTAGCCCCGGGATACCTGACGACCAGATCTTTGAGCTCGATCACGTCAATCGCCGCAGCTGGACAAGAAAAAATGGAACGCCAAGAAGCGCGGTGATCGCGCCGAGCGGCAACTCAGTTGGCGCGGCCACAGTGCGAGCGGCCAGATCGGCGGCGACGACCAGCATCGCCCCGATGAGACTGGCGGCGAGCATCAGCGGCCGGTGCGCACGGAGGCCCATCCCTCTCGCGATGTGCGGGACCACCAGCCCGACGAAGCCGATCAGGCCGGCAGCGGCAACCGTCGCCGCCGCCAGCAACGCGGCCAGCACGAAAGCACGCTTCCCCGCCCGCTCTGCATCGACACCGAGTGACGCCGCGGTATCCTCACCGAGAGCGAGGACATCGATCTCCCGCGCCCGGTAAATGAGCGCGCCACCGGCAAGTGCCACGCTGAGAGCCAGCCATACGACGCGCGCCCAGGTTGCGTCTGCAGCTGATCCCATCATCCACCACAAGGCGCCACGAACTGTGTTCGGCGCAGCACTGGCGAGGGCGACCATAATCGCGGCGTTGGCGAAAGCGCCCACGATCACACCGGCGATGAGCAGGGTTCGGAGATCCACTCTCGCTCCGCGCGCACCCGCGCGACTGACCGCGAGAGCGACAAACACCGCGGCGACTCCGCCAGCGAACGCGGCAAGAGTGATTACCGGCTCGCGTGTTCCCCCGAGCGTGAAGGCGAGGACAGCGCCGACTGCCGCTCCACCAGAAACGCCAAGCAGATACGGCTCGGCGAGCGAATTCCGCAACGCGCCCTGGAGCACGGCCCCGCTGGCACCGAGGCCTGCTCCTACCAGTGCACCAAGCAGAACGCGTGGCAGTCTCAGGTCACGAACGATCGCGATGGCAGTTGGATCTCCGGTGCCTCTGAGTGCATCGAACACGACCCGGAGCGAAAGCTGGACAGCGCCGCGCGTGACAGCGATTGTCGCGATGACGATCAGAATCGCGACGAGCGCCGGCCAATACACTGGTCGAAACCGCGTCAAGGCGACACGCCCGGATGAAGGAGTCCGGCGAGTGATACGGCAGCTTCTCCGAGACGGACGGAAGGCCGGGCGACGAGACCCGTATCCACGACTAGTACCCTGTTCTCGCGCGCTGCCCGCACTATTCGCCACCGCGGATCAGACTTGATGGCATTGGCGCCGATTGGGCCGGCGAGGATGAAATCCGGATCGCGACGCGCGACGTCTTCGAGCGCGATCTGACCCGACGGGCCCTTGATGTCGGCGTAGATATTCCTGGCGCCGGCGATATCGACCAGCTCGTCCATGAAGCTGCCAGCGCCGATGGTGATAAGCGGCGCATCCCAGATGTGCCAGAACACTTTGGGGCGAGGACTATTCGCGTTGGCCGAGCGAACGCGCTCGAGTGTTCGAAAGACCGAGTCGATTACGGTTTGCGCGCGAGCAGAATCCCTGAGAATTCTGCCGAACATCGTTAGTGCACGTCTGAAGTCCGCTATGTGATCCTGTCGGAGCGCGAGGGTGTTGATGCCGGCGGCGCGGAGCTTGTCTGCAGCCGCGCGGTTGTCCTGACTGGCGTAGAGAACCACCAGATCCGGGTGCACGCCAAGGACGACCTCGACATTCGGCCGCATCCCATCTCCGAGCGACGGAACGAGCGTGGCCGAATCGGGCCAGAGATCGTATTTGCTGCGCCCGACGACCCGTGATCCGGCGCCGATTGTAAAAAGCATTTCCGTCGTCGCGGGGCTCAACGAAACAATGCGGGCGGGTGCGGCGGCGAGATTTACAGAATCGCCGAAATCATCGAGTACAGCGTTGGCGCGAGCGGGCGCCTTGTCGCAGCCAATGGCCGCGGCGACGGCGACGAGGATCGAGAGCAGCGAATGCGAACGGAAAAGCAAAACGGACACTCCTCCCAGAGGAATGCCCGCAACGAGCACGCGCAAAAGCGCCTGACCGCCACCAGGACCTCCCTCCGAGGTTCTGCGAAAGTGGCGCGGACGAAAGTCGTCTCCTGGCTCCGGGCCGTTCGACTCACCTTCCCGGCTGCTCCTGCAGCCAGTGGCGTACGAGTCGACGATTACTGCCCGTTACAGTGGCGGGGCCGCACCGGCATTGAACCGGTTTCCGTGGCTCCCGTCCGCGATCGATTGTTTGGCGAAGCTATCTACGTCGCAGTGCCTGCGCAAGCGCCAGGATCATCGATGCTCCGATCACCAGAGTGATGGCGACGAGATAACGCGGATCGATGGAGTGTGAGCGCGGCGGCGCGGGAAGATCGATCAGCGCGACTGAATTCTCCGGCATATCCTGCGCAAGAAATCGCCGGAAGTTTCGCTCGTCCACGGTCACCGGATCCATTTCACGGAGGTGGGGCCCGCTCACACTGCCAGCCTTTTCTTCGATCATTATCTCGTATACGCCGGTCTCTTTCTCGAGTGGAAGCTTGAGCGGAAAAGAATTGGCCGGCAGCGAGTAGGAGAAGGAAAGCTGTTTGATGCCTGGCGCGAGCGGCGCGAAGACGCTCACTACGCCATTTACGAATGAAACCGCGGCTGCCGAAATATCGCCCTGGCCAACCTTGAAGTCCGAGGCAGCCGGCGAGATGTGAGTCTGCCACGTCGCGCCGGCGGGCGCGTTCCCCGCCGCGACGCGTGTTACCGAGCTGTCGTTGGACAGTTCATAAACCTCGACGATCGACCGCCTCGCGTTTGCGTCGGCGGAGGAGACAACGATGTGGTGGCCGCGCAGGGTGAGCGGTACATGCCCGGAGGTCGTGTCGAAAACCGTGATCTCGCCGTCGTCTCCGCTGACCTTGCCCTCGGCGAGCGGCGGAGTGAAGTAGGCGATTCCATCGTGAAAGGCAGAGACGAAGTACACAGCGTCATCGCTGCCGCTGCGTGTGTAATTAAAAGAATAGCGGCCGCGTGAATCGGCCTGGACGGAATCGAGGGGGCCAGCGCGGTCCGGTCCGACGCGATGCAGGACGACCCACGCGCCGGGAACGGCATCCATTCGTCGCGTTCCGGGTCGAATCACCCGGCCGGACACCTGCTGCGGAATTCCTGGAAGCGCGGCCTGCAGCAGCAGCAGGACCGCAAGCTTACATATTGAACTTCCCAAAATCTTCGGGCCGCAGGTTCTCCAGATATTCTTTCAGCTGCTCGGCCGACATCTCCTCCGACGACGGCTCAGCGAGGGTCTCGGGCGCGTTTTGTCCTTCCTCGAGGAGCAGCGCCGTCAGCAGAGTTTCCTGGGCGAAGATGGGCGCCTCGAAGCGAAGCGCGATCGCAATGCTGTCAGATGGCCGCGCATCGATGTGCACCGCTTCTGAATTGCGCGCTATGTGGAGCTCGGCGTAGAAAGTCCGATTCTCCACTTTCGTGATATTCACGCGTCGCAATGTTCCGCCAAGCCCGATGATGAGATTCTTGCACAAGTCGTGGGTGAGCGGTCGCTCGCGCTTGAGTTTGTTCATCTCGATGACGATGGACTCCGCCTCCGGCTGACCGATCCAGATCGGCAACAGACGCGCGCCACCCTTCTCCTGCAGGATGACGACGTAGGAGTTGGTGGAGCGGTCGAGCCCCAAACGCATCACTTCCACTTCAACGAGCTGCATGCAAACAAATTAACGACGCGACCAGAAAGTAGAAAAGCCGGCCCGAGGGCCGGCTTTTCGAGGATTCAGAGTCGAGCGCGCTAACGGGCGTCGGTTGCCTTTCTCAGATCGGCAACGCGATCGAGGCGCTCCCACGTAAAGAGAGTTCCCTTTCCGTTCTTTTTGGGTGAGCGTCCGAAATGTCCGTACGCGGAGGTGGGGCTATAGATCGGCTTGCGCAGGTCGAGCGCGTTGATGATTCCCTTGGGTGTCAGATCGAAGACTTTCGATATCGCCTTCATGATCACCGTCTCGGGAACGGTGTTGGTTCCAAAGGTGTCCACGTTCACCGAGACTGGTTGTGCAACACCGATCGCGTACGCGACCTGAACTTCGCAGCGACGCGCGAGTTTGGCGCCGACGATGTTCTTTGCCACCCAGCGCGCAGCGTAGCAGGCGGAGCGATCGACCTTCGAAGGATCCTTACCACTGAATGCGCCGCCGCCGTGACGTCCCATTCCGCCGTATGTATCGACGATAATCTTGCGTCCGGTCAGTCCCGCGTCGCCCTGCGGTCCGCCGATGACGAAGCGTCCGGTGGGGTTGATGTGGAACTTGATGCTCTTGTCGCGAAGCTCTTTGGGTATGACGGGCTCGATTACTTCCGAGATGATGGCTTCGCGCAGCTTCTTGTTGGAGATCGTATCGGAGTGCTGGGTCGAGACAACGACGGTCTCAACTCCGACCGGCAGGCTGTCCTCGTAAAGCACGGTCACCTGCGATTTGCCGTCAGGCCTCACCCACGAGCCGTCCTTGGAGCGGCGGAACGCGGCGAGTCTTTCGGTGAGACGGTGAGCGAGTTGAATCGGCATCGGCATCAGCTCTTCGGTCTCGTCCGTCGCGTAGCCGAACATCATGCCCTGATCGCCGGCGCCGCCTGTGTCGACGCCCTGAGCAATGTCAGGTGACTGCTTATCAATCGTGCTTATGACGGCGCAGGTTTTCGAGTCGAAGCCAAACGATGCTTCGTTGTAGCCGATCCGGTCGATCGTGGAGCGCACGATCTCGGGAACGTTGACGTATGTCTTGGTGGTAATCTCGCCGGCTACACAAGCCAGCCCGGTAGTTACCAGAGTCTCGCAAGCAACGCGAGCGGTGGGATCGTCTTTTAGGATTGCATCGAGGATGGCGTCCGAGATCGCGTCCGCAACCTTGTCAGGATGACCCTCGGTGACGGATTCGGATGTGAACAGATGTCGATCGAGCACGAAATTCCTCTGGGGAATTTGAGGATGATCGGTGGCAACGGTCGCGGGCCGTACTATTCCCGCGCCGAGGAAGTTTTCAGTCCACCGGAGCTTTCGAAGATATTTCCCTCGGC
>JBJMOT010000111.1:0-18106 GCA_045803585.1 Gemmatimonadaceae bacterium | reverse complement strand
CGGGCTGCAGTTCTATTCGGGCAATTTCCTCGACGGCAGCATCACCGGCAAAGACGGGGCTGTCTATCATTTTCGATATGGGATGGCGCTCGAGACACAGCATTATCCCGATTCGCCGAATCACCCGAACTTCCCGTCGACGATACTTCGGCCGGGGCAGGAGTACAGATCGATTACGGTATACATGTTTGGAGTGGCTCCCTGAAGATTGATTTCCCACTTGGCGAGGCCATGGGCGATAAATCCGTAACCGACCGTTAACCGCAGCGGCACCACTGCCCACCAACGCGGCGACCTTTCATTCCAGGTGTCGAACATTGTCTCTCCTCAGTGTGGCTCTCAGACCGGGCCTCGCTTGCCGAGGATCCCTATTGAGTCAACCTTTGTAGTCGGCGATTAGTTCATCGAGACAGCGCTCGATATTCACGTACTCGTCTGGAGTCAGACAATGGGCTCAATGCTTCGATACCGCATCGCAGCAGTCTTTCTTCTTCTTCCGCTGTTCGGCGCGGGCGCGCAGAACGGTGCACGATGGACTCCGCAACACGCGCGGGCGTGGGCCGACTCAACCGGTTGGCTGGTGGGAAGCAACTTCGCGCCGAGTACCGCCATCAATCAGCTGGAGATGTGGCAAGCGGCGACGTTCGACCCGCGAACCATCGATCGTGAGCTGGGGTGGGCTGAGTCGCTCGGCTTCAACACGATGCGCGTGTTTCTGCACGATCTTCTCTGGCAGCAGGATTCGAGCGGATTCCTCAGGCGGATGGATCAGTTCCTGACCATTGCGCAGCGACATCACATCCGGCCGATGTTCGTGCTCTTCGACGCCGTCTGGGATCCGATGCCGCACCTGGGGAAACAGCGCGAGCCGATTCCGCATCTCCACAATTCGGGATGGGTGCAGAGTCCAGGCGCGGCGATCCTGTCAGACACCATTCGCTCAAACCGGCTGCGCGGTTATGTGCAGGGCGTCGTCGGCAGGTTTGCCAAGGATCGGCGCGTTGTCGCATGGGACATCTTCAACGAGCCCGACAATACCAACCGGCCGGCATATATCGCTTACGAGCCGATCAACAAGCCGGCACTGACGCTGAATCTGATGCGTAAGGCGTTCGCGTGGGCGAGGGCGATGAATCCGTCGCAACCCTTGACGGCGGCGCCGTGGCTCGGCGATTGGGTCGATACGACGCGGATACGGCCGGCGACGAAGTTCATGCTCGCGAATTCCGACGTCATCACTTTTCACAGCTACGACGACAGCTCGAGTGCCGAGAAGCTGATCACCGCGCTCGAGCGTTATGGTCGCCCGATCATCTGCTCGGAGTACATGGCGCGACCGCGCGGAAGCACATTCCAGAACATCCTGCCGATCTTCGCGCGGAGGCACGTTGGAGGGATCAACTGGGGGTTCGTCTCAGGAAAGACCCAGACGATTTATCCGTGGGATTCATGGAACAATGAATACACCGCAGAGCCCAACCCGTGGTTTCATGACATCTTCCGAGCGGATGGAGCGCCATACGATTCGGCGGAGGTGAAGCTGATTCGATCGCTCACTGCCGCAGGAGTTCGAGGACCGAGGGCCCAGGACCAGGGGAATCGATAATCGCGGATTAACCCGAGGATTCAGGGCCAGGGCCGTCGATGAAACTTATCGACTATCGATAACGTAGGCATCGTTAATCGATGAGTCCTGCCTTTTCCTGGATTATGCCCTCGTGACCAATTCCTCACCAAACGCGCTCTCCTTGTCGCACCGGATTCTCGCGATCCTCTCGCGACTGAACCTGGTAGCGGGAGCGTTCATCCTCTTGCTCCTCATCGCGGGTTTCATTGCCAGAAACTGGGTGTTCACCGCACTCGGTGTGCGGCCGCCTGAGGGGAACGAGTCGCTGATTCTCGGAATGCGCGCGATCATGGTGGCCGGGCTCGCCGCCGTAGCCATGGTGCATTGGATCCTCTCGCGCCTGCTGGCGATGGTGCATACGGTGCGCATCGGAGATCCCTTCGTCGCCGAGAACGCGGAGCGATTGAAAGAGATCGCGTGGGCGGTGCTGGGGCTCGAGGTACTGCACGCCGGGATTGCGGCGATTGCCGGATCTGTCTCCACACCCGCCATCCCACTCGACATCCGTTGGAGCTTCAATCTCACGCGCTGGCTGACGGTGTTACTGCTGTTCGTGCTGGCGCGGGTATTCGAGCAGGGCACGGTGATGCGCGAGGATCTCGAGGGGACGGTCTGATGCCTATCAAGATCAATCTCGACGACATTCTCTACGAACGTCGCCTGACGCTCACCGAGCTCTCGGAAAAGGTGGACATCACTCTCGCGAACCTTTCGATCCTCAAGACCGGCAAGGCACGGGCGATCCGCTTCTCAACCCTCGAAGCGATCTGCGAGGCGCTACAATGCCAGCCCGGTGACATCCTCGAGTTTACGCCTGCCTCGCGAGCGCGTAAAGCTTCCGGAGGACGTTGACAGTGCAAGCGACATCCGCCGGACCGATCCCAAACACGACCGCGCATGACAACGCGCCTAATTCATTCGGAGATATCATGACGTCGGCACCATCGACTGGAGAAATGTCGCCACGAACGAAGGCGAGGCTGGCAGGCGCGTTGTTCCTCACCACCATCATCGGCGGAATCGTGGCGCAGGAAGGACTCGCCGGCGGGCTGATCGTCGGCGGGGACGCGGCCGCTACCGCTAATAACATCATGGCCCATCAATCACTGTTCCGCGCTGCCTTCGCAGTCTACATGGTGGAGATGAGCTGCCAGGTGGCGATGGTCGCGGTGTTCTATGATCTGTTCATGCCCGTCGATCACAGCATTGCCAGGGCAAGCGCGGCTTTCGGTTACATCGGCTGCGGCATCAAAGCATTGTCGCGGCTCTTCATGTACGCGCCGCTGTTCGTGCTCGGTGGCTCGTCGTATTTATCCGCATTCGAGCCGAAGCAACTGCAGGCGATCTCATACGTCCTGCTTCGCATCAATGAACAGGGCGCCGCAATAGCGATGGTTTTCTTCGCCTTCGACACCCTGCTCAAAGGCTACCTGATGATTCGGGCTACGTTTCTCCCGAAGGTGCTCGGTGTTCTGGGACTGATCAGTGGCGCCGGCTGGCTGGCGTTCATCTACCCTCCACTCGGCTACGCACTCAACCTGCCAATCACACTGGTCGCGTTGGTCGCCTCGGTAGCGTTGATCGGATGGCTGATCGTGCGGGGCGTCGACCAACGAAAGTGGTACGAGACGGTGGCAGCGTCAACGACTTCCGTATGGCGTTGATCGAAGCCTTGTCCACAATGAAACAAGCGTCACCCGCTGAACGCGCCCGCGTAGAGTCGCCGTTACCTGGCGATGATCCACGTGTACGCCGCCGCCGCGACGATGGTTCGAGCGAGGTATCCGAGTGCGTGGCTGGCGCCAAGAGAGACATCGTACCTGACATAAAGCGTGGCCGTCGCCGTCTGTGGCAGTGACGCCGCCAGCCACACCAGCAGCGCGAGGAGGAGCGACTGGCTGAAGCCTTGTACGGGAATCTGGAGCGCCAGGCACAAGAAAGCCGCAACTCCAACCGCGGCAAAAACCATTGAGAGGGCGATTTTCCTCCCCTCGGAACCGGTTCGCCAAACTTCCGGAGTACGCTGATACCGATCGTGGAAAAGAACGCCGAAAAAGAGCCAGTCGGTTAATGAAATGACCGCAGTTGCGGCTACCAGGGCCAGGAGATAGCGGGTCATGTTGGCCGCTCCTTCGTACGCGTGCCGAAGTACAGCATCAACGCGCCGAAGACCACCATGATCAGGCCCCACCAAAGATTGATCACGATGTTCTCGGACCGGGCGTACAGCTGCGTATCCGATCTGGTGGCGATGCCGTACGCAACGAGAATCACGCCGAGGAGGGAGAACAGCGCGCCGATCGGAATGCGGATGTCGAAGCGAGATCCTGTGCTCATCGGTCGCGCCTCCTAGAAGAAGATGATGTTGAGAACGAGTGAAATCGCCAGCACAATCACAGCGAGAACCACGGGTCGCTCGTACCAGACTGTGGCGCCGTCGTCCTGCTTGGGGGTCAGGCTGTAAACGAGACCGCGCAGCTCTTCGTCTGGCCGGGGGCGCGTCGCCAGGCTCACTACGACCGTGACAATGAAGCAGGTGGTCCACGCCGCGATTGCAGTCCAGAATGTCTGACCGAGCTCGCTGCGGTAGACGATGTGCGTCCCGAAGTATCCGCCCTTCACTCCAGGGACCGCGCCCGAGGCAAGGGAGATGCCGTGGTGAATCGCGGCGGCGACGGTTCCCGACAACAGTCCGAAGAATGCCGCGTGACCTGTCGTTCGTTTCCAGAACATGCCCAACGCGAAAGTCGCGAACAGCGGAGCATTCACGAACGCGAACACCAGTTGCAGCAGATCGAGAATATTGTTGAACGATTGGGCGACGTACGCAGCGGCGATCGAAAGCGCAATTCCGAAGACCGTCGCCGCGCGGCCCATCCACAGATAGTGTTCGTCGCTCGCGCCCTTCTTGATGTGGCTCTGGTAGATGTCGTAGGTCCACACGGTGTTGAACGCAGTGACGTTGCCGGCCATTCCCGACATGAACGACGCCAGAAGCGCAGTGAGACCGAGCCCGAGCATTCCAGCGGGGAAGAATCGGATCAGCATCATCGGTACGGAAAGGTCGTAGTCGAGTACGACTCGACCTGCCTGATCGATCAGCGCAGCACCAGTCGCCGGATCGATCTTCGGCGGAACGATTCCCTGCCCTCCCGCGATCGCCAGCGCTCCGCCCGAACCCGGTGAGTGCCAGTCGACGGCGAGGGCAATCATCCCCGGCAGGATTACCAGAAATGGGAAGAAGACCTTGGGGAGCGCGGCTATCAAAGGAGTGCGACGCGCCGCCGCCATGTTCTCGGAAGCCATCGCGCGCTGCACGACGAGGAAGTCGGTGCACCAATATCCGAACGACAGCACAAATCCCAAGCCCATCGCGAGACCGAACCACTCGACGCCGATGGGATTCTGGGCGGAGTCTCCCATGTATCGCCACGCGTGGGTCATCGCGCCTGACTCGAATCCGCGCCCGACTGCGACCTCAGCCAGCTTGATCTTTAGGCCCGACCATCCGCCGGCGGACCGCAATCCGAGAAACACCAGCGGCGCAAATCCGAAGACGATCAGAAAGAACTGCAGAACCTCATTGTAAATCGCGCTGGTGAGCCCGCCGAGGAAGATGTAAGCGAGCACGATCAGCGCGGCGACGATCATGCTGGCGTCGAAGCTCCAGCCGAGCAGCAGGTTGAACAGCTTGCCCATCGCATACATCGAGATGCCGGACGACATGATGGTCATCACGGCGAAGGAGATGGCGTTGAGGCTGCGGGTCTTCTCGTCGAAGCGCAGTTTCAAATATTCGGGCACCGATCGCGCGCGCGAGCCGTAATAGAACGGCATCATGAACAGCCCGACGAACACCATTGCCGGAATGGCGCCGATCCAGTAGAAGTGGGCCGTCGCGATCCCGTACTTGGCGCCTGACGCCCCCATCCCGATCACTTCCTGCGCGCCGAGGTTGGCGGAGATGAAGGCGAGTCCCGCGACCCATGACGGGATCGAACGGCCCGAAAGGAAGAAGTCGGTGCTGGTCTTCGTCGAGCGGCGCAGGGTCCACCCGACAACCAGCACAACCGCGAAATACACGAGCATCAGCAGGTAGTCGATGGTCGTGAGATGGGTCATTTATCAGCCTCCGTCTGGAATTGCACTGGGAACTTCCCGCACCGGATCGATCACCGGCTCGCTCGTCTCCAACAAAATGGTCTCCAGGTCGAGATCGCGCAGGATCCTGCGCATCACGTCGTCGCCGATCACTCCCTCATCGCGCAAATCAAGCACCGCCTGCTGCTCGGCCTTGAGCATCGCGCCGCGCACGCGTCGGTATTCGTCGCCACGCCGCTCGTCGATCGCGGCGGACTCGTGTGATGCCGCGACGGTCAGATGCTGGTGGGGAGAATCGCCGGTGTGCACTCCATGCGCTTTCTGATCTTCTTCCTTCGCCGCCCACCGGCGCGCTCGCTGGCGATGACGCTGTCCCAGGTACCGCACAACCTCGGGATGCTTGCCTTCTTGCTTGAAACCATCGAGTACTCGCAGGCCGGTCTCGGCCGCGACGAGCCGGGCGTGCGCTTCTTCGGCTTCTTCGTCTTCGTCGACGCCAACACGTAAACGCCGCGCGAGTGGCGCCAGCGTCGGACCCTGGAACACCAGCGTGACGAAGATGACGCCGAAGCTGATGAAGATGATCTGCTCGCGCGCCGGGAATCTCGCGCCGGACATGGTGGTGAGCGGCAGCGCGAGCGCCAGCACCAGTGAATCCGCGCCGCGCAATCCGGCCCAGGCGATGAAGAAGACCATCCGCCACGATGGTAGCGGATCGTTTCCGAGTCCGAAGGAGCGGCCAAGAATGCGGAAGATGTAAGTGCTCGGCATCACCCATAGAATGCGCGCGAGCACGACGCAGACGGTGACGATCAGCGATTCGCTGAACAGCGTCGTCAGTGGCAGCGCCTGGGCAGCACGCATGACGACCGGGAGCTCGAGACCGACCAGAATGAAGACGAGGCTCTCGAGAAGGAACGTCACCACCGTCCATGACCCGGTGATCTGCACGCGTGTGGCGGCGGGAGTGTCTGGCCACAGTATGCGAGCGAGATAGAGCCCGCACGCCAACACCGAGAGTACGCCCGATGCGCCAAAGATGTCGGCGGCCAGGTACGCGGCGAACGGGGTGAGCAGCGACAAGGTGTTCGACACCACCGCGATGTCACGTCCGAGGCGGTGCAACCCGCGAAAGAGAAAGCCGACGATGAGACCGATGGCGACGCCGCCAGCGCCGGCCAAGACAAATCTCAGGAGTGCTGCCGACATCGAGAAAGCGCCGGTGACGACGGCGGCCACCGCGAACCGATAGAGAATGAGCGCGGTCGCATCGTTGATCAGGCCTTCGCCCTCGAGAATGCTTTCGATCGCGCGTGGCAGTCGCAGCGATCGCATCACTGACAGCACCGCTACCGGATCGGGCGGCGAGATGATCGCGCCGAGTGTGAACGCGGCCGCCCAGGTGAAGGAAGGAAAGAAAGAGTGCGCGATGAGCGCGACGAGGACTGTCGATACGAGCACCATGAGCACCGACAATCGCAGGATCGGACCTGCCTGTTGTCGCAGCTCGCGGAGCGGAAACTGGATCGCACCCGCATAGAGAAGCGGCGGGATGAAGATCAGGAAGAGAACGTCGGGCGGGAGGTTTACAGCGGGTAGGCCCGGAAGGAGCGCGAGTACGAGGCCACCCAGCACCAGCACCGCCGCATAGGGGACGTTCAACCGCTCGGCCGCGATGCGGAGGCCGGCGGAGACGGCGAGGCAAAGGAGGACGAGCTCAAGACCGGCCACGCCCTAAAATAGTCCGAGACGATCGATGCTGTGGGTTCGAGGCGCCTAGCCTCGTCCTCACCAATGGCACGATTGGAAGTTCTGTGGCATCGGTGACACATCACCGAACCCCTACAGAAGATCATCTGGCGGTCACGGGGCGGCATCTATATGGTAGGAGGTCGAGTTGCCGTAGGGGGACGCTACGACCGATGGAGTGCGTTCCGCCAATTTCCCGTTTGCTCTGGCACGGCTGCAGAACGCAGCCGATTCCAATGCGTGCGAGCAGGTCTGGGATGAGTTCCTGGCCGGATACAGCGACACCGTCCTCCACACGTGTCGCGCAGTCACATACGATCGTGATGCAAGCATGGACGCGTACACTCACGTCCTCGGGGCTCTCCGTGAAAATGGCTGCCGAAGGCTACGCGCGTACACTCCCGAGCCAGGCATCCGATTCTCGTCGTGGCTCGTCGTAGTAACTCGCCGGCTGGTTCTCGATTATGTCCGACATCGCTACGGGAGGTCGCGTAGCGCAGACGTCGATCGCCAGCAGGAAAGCAAAACGCGCAGGCAGCTCGAAGATCTTGTCGCCAATGAGATCGATCCCGACCGGCTGCCCGACGAATCCCGGAGCGAGCCGGACGCGGAAGTTCGACGGCAGGATTTAAAGCGCGAGCTTGGTCGCGCGCTCGGGGCGCTGTCTCCGGCGGATCGATTGCTGGTCACGCTTCGCTTCGAAGATGAAAGATCCGTGCGCGAAATTGCCCGTACGCTCCGGATGCCAAGCGTATTTCACGTCTACCGGCGGCTAGCGACCGTACTTAGTGAACTGCGCCAGGCTATGCAGAGCCAGGGCGTTGATGCGGCGGAGCCATGACCACGGAAACCGCCGCAAAACGCGCGGTCCGGTCCGTTGAAGAGAGTAAGACGGACTTCAACGAGCGGAGACCGGAATGTCAGCGCAGCTTCTCGGGGTGGGAAGCGTGATCGACCAGCACCTCGATCCACGCGATGTCGTGGCGTACGTCGACGGTGTCGCAACGGCCGCCGAACGCGCGCGCATAGAAGCACATCTCGCAACCTGCGCGGAATGTCGGGCGGAGGTGAGCGAGGTGCCACGCATTATTGCCACGGCTCCGCGTGCGCGCGCTTCTCGAAGACGTCTCATTATCTCGGCTGCCGGAATCGCGGCAATGCTCCTCGTGTTCTTCTGGCCGCACCCGGACACAGACCGGCGGCTTCCGCGACATCGCGAGTCAGCGATTACGACAACGATTGCGCCAGTGCTAATCGCGCCGCTCGGCGCGGTTGCATCCGCCAGCTCTTTCACGTGGTCGGCCGTGCCACACGCGAGCCAGTATGTCGTTCGCGTCTTCGATCCCGACGGGTCTGTCGTGTGGCAGGGTCGAACCAGAGACACGGTGCTGACGCCGCCCCCCGAAATTGGGCTTCGAGTGGGCCGCCCGTACTACTGGAAGATCGAAGCACAGACGGGGTTCGATCGTAGTACGTCCAGCGACCTCGTTGAGTTCTCGATTCGCGATCACCGACGTCAGTGACGCGCATAATCACCTTGTTACTGGCGGTTTTCGCAGCAGCCGTCGATGCGCAGCAGGTTACACCATTGCGATCGGCCCTGGCCGGCTACGATAGCACGGCTCTGATTGGTGAAGTGCGCCGCCGGCCCGCCGCCGCGCGCGACCTTCTGGTCAATCTGGTTGCGCAGGCTGGCAGCGTCCCCGCAAACAATGGCGACTCCATTCTCGGTATCGCACACCGACTGGCGTCAGCTTACAGCGCCGTGTGGGACGACTCCTTCCCAGTCTCCAATCTGAACCGCTTTACGGCAATGAGTGCGCCCCAGAGAGCTGCGAAAGTGAGAGCCGACAGTGTGCGCAGAGCGGGCAACCTCGCCTTCGGTACTAAAGGAGCTGCTACTGCAATCAATATCTGGCGGGATGCGCTGCGACGCTCACGAGCCATTCCGGATTCCGCCGGCGTCGCCGCTGCAATCGGCAACATCGGATCGGCCTTTTATAATTCCGGCGAGCTGGATAGCGCCGAAGAGTATCTCACTCGCGCGCGAAGACTTGCTGAAGCAATTGGTGACCGCCGCACCGCCGCCAATGCAATCGGGAGTTTGGCCAGCGTGGCCAAGGACCGCGGCAATTTGCGTCAGGCTCAGGGAGCCTACGCGCTCGCGCTCGCATTGCGCACCCGCATAGGTGATGTCGAGGGACAAAGCGCCGATCACAATAATCTCGGACTGATCGCCGCTGCCGTTGGCGACGAAGACCAGGCGCGCACACATTACACAGACGCTCTGCGCATCGCGCGCGATAATGATCTCGACGGCGCTCGAGCGACAGCGTTACTGAACCTCGGCAATCTTGGCAGCGATGCGGGCGCGTACGAGCAGGCTTCGAAGTATTACCTCGAGGCGCTTGCATTGAGCCGCGCACTCGGCATCGACGCCGATGCGGCGCTCGCGTTACACAACCTCGGCTTGCTCGCGCTGCGAATGGGAGACTACAGCGTCGCTCAGGAAAGACTGCGGCAGGCGCTTCAGCTCTTCGTGCATGCTGGCACCCCGGAAGATCTGGTACAAATCCGCAGAGATCTTGCATCCGCCGAGTCGGCGATGGGTAACATGCGGGCCGCGCTCATTGATCTCCGGCGCGCCGAGGAGTTGGTGGCTCGCATTCCCCGCTCGTACGGACTCGCGGCGAGCGTGGCGCTCGCACAGGCAGATCTGGCAGTGTCGCTGAACGACTACGCTGATGCCGATCGCAAGTACACTCGTGCGCAGGCGTTATACCGACAGGCGGGAGACGCTCGAGGAGAAATACAGGCGCGCGAGGGGCGCGCGGCTCTTCTCATACAGCGCCAGGAGTACTCTGCAGGCGAAGCGCAGCTCGAAGCCGTGATGCGCGCGCAGCTGGCGGCGAGCGACCGGCGTTCCGCCGCCATCACGCGGTTGGCGCTCGGCCGCGCTCACCAGGAAGGTGGAGACACGGCGGCGGCGCGGCAGCTAATGCGGCAAGCACTCGACAGCCTGCACGCACTCCGCGACGGCGTGGCCCAGGCCGCTGTGTTTCTGGCGCTCGGAGATCTGGAATTTGAGACCGGATCACCGCTGGCCGCGCAGTCGGAGTACAGGAAGGGTCTTGCCGTGATGCGGTCGCAGGCACCCGCGGTGTCGTGGCAGCTTCATGCCGGGTTGGGTAGAGCGCTTCATAGCATCGGGTCTCTGACGGACGCAGCGTCCGAATTAAGGCTGGCGATCGCGGACGTCGAACGCGTCACGCGGACGCTTCCGAGCCCTGAACGCAGATCCGTCTTTCTCGCCGACAAATTCGAGCCCTATGCGCAGCTGGCACTCCTCGAGCGGGAGCGCGGCAATTCCGCCGCGGCATTCCTGGCGAGTGAGCGAATGCGTGCGCGTCAAATGCTGGAGCAGCTCGCACTCGGCGCCGTGAATAGACCCGCCACGGTTGATACCGCCATTGTTACGCATGAACAGGGGTTGCGCGCGCGCATCGCAGGCTTGACGCAACGCCTCGAGCCCGGCAGGGGAACGACGGGATTGCGCGGTTTCGATTTGTCCGACACGTCGACGGGAGTTACGCGCGAAGCACTGGCAGCAACGGAGGAAGAGTACGCGCATGTGCTGGTGGAGTTGAACGACGACCGAATCACCCCGACCACCGCTGCAGCAATGCCCGATTGGCGTTCGTTTGCGGCGCATGTCGGACGCGACCAGGCGTTGCTCGAGTATTTGGTGACTGATTCAACCACCCTCGTGTTCGTGGTTAAATCGGACACAATCCAGACACTGGACCTCGGTGTTGGCCGGAGCGCGCTCGCCGCACTAGTCGATTTTGCGCGGGGGACGCTTGTCAGAACAACGGCCAGCGGATCGACTGAGGCGTGGCGCGCACCGTTGCGTCGCCTGTATGCGCAGCTTCTGGCTCCCGTAGAACAATCCGGATTGCTGGACAACGTCCGGCGTCTTGTCATCATTCCGCACGGCGAGCTGCACTACCTTCCTTTCGCAGCGCTCGTCAGGAACCCGGGGCGCGTAGAATTTCTGGTTGAGCGCTACGATATAGCCTACGCGCCATCTGCATTGTTGTGGCTGCAGCTTGGAGATCGCGGGTCGCTTGCGAACAACAGCGTCCTGGCGCTCGCCCCGCGCACGAAGACTCTGCCCGGATCCAAGGGCGAAGTGGAAGTAATCAGATCGCTTTACGGGGCGGATGCCACTGTCCTCGTTGACGCTGACGCTACCGAAGATGCGTTTCGCGCCAGCGCGCCTCGATTCGGAATCATTCACCTAGCGACGAACGGGGTACTCAATCGGCATAATCCGCTTTTCTCGTTCGTCGAGCTGACCGCGGATCCTGTCAACGACGGCCGGCTGGAAGTACGCGAGGTTTTCGGCGTGCCGCTTCACGCACGACTGGTCGTGCTCAGCGCGTGTCAGACAGCTCTCGGGTCTGGCGCCATTTCGGACGTCCCCGCGGGTGACGATTGGGTCGGACTTTCGCGTGCATTTCTTGGCGCCGGGGCGCAGCAGGTGATCGCAAGCTTGTGGGCGGTCGAGGATCAGTCGACCGCTTCGCTAATGAAACGCTTGCACGTTCACATACGGTCGGGCGAGGTGGTCGCACGGGCGCTTTCGGAAGCGCAACGCGAGACTCTGCGCAATAGCGCCACTGCCAGTCCGTTTTATTGGGCGGGGTTTGTTCTCGTCGGCGGCGCCTGACTCATGATATCCATGTCTTCCGCAATCTCGTTTCGTCACCTGGGCTTTGCGATCCTCGCAATCGGCGTCGCGAGCTGCTCCGATGCGGTTGGGCCGCCGACAGACGATCCAGTCAAGCCGGTGCCAGCAGATCCGACATCGCCAATGTATGTGTCGAACCCCAGGTCGATCGCGTCGCTAAACCTGGCCGCCTCCGCCACTTCGATTCTCGCGACAAACAATCGCGCGCGTTCGACTGTGGATGCAACGGGTGATGCCAACGCCGCGTACATCTCACTGGAGCCGCAGACCTATCCCGCAGGGACAACCGCGCGAATCACCAATCGGCGATCGGGCGCGGCCGTAACGACGCCGATGGTGGACGGGGGGCTCGATCCAGTACCACTTTCCGCGAATGCCGGCGACAGCGTTTCAATCGAAGTCGAGAGTGCATCGGGCGCAGCTATCGCGACTGTGAACAATGCCGTTCCCGGCCGCCGTCCGCCCAAGATCGTGCGCACCATTCCTGGTCGCGGTAAAACAGGCGTGCCGCTCAACCCGAACATCGAAGTGGTCTTCACCGAGCCGGTGGCACCAGCCTCACTGTCGTCGTCGGTCCAGCTTCTCCATGGAAATACTCAGATCGCGGGCACCGCCCAGATCCTTCAGGGCGTTACGGCGGCAATCGTGTTCAAGCCGGCCGGCAATCTCCTGCCAAACACGAATTACGAACTCGTTGTAACGACCGGGGTTAAGGACCTGGACGGTGACCCTGTGGATTCGGTCACGAGAGTCTCCTTCACGACTGGCACGTCGGTCGAGCAACCGGTGGCGACGCTCACGCTCATACCCGAGGCTGCCGACGTCAGAGTCGGGGAGCAGTTCCAGGCGATCGTCGTCGCCAAAGATGGCATCGGTAACATTCTCACCGGTCACCCTGTCAAGTGGGTCGCTGACACCATTGTGAGGGCAGCGGTGACGAGTACCGGATTGGTGACGGCGTTGCACGAAGGGTATACGGGAATTTATGCCCAGGTTGACGATCAAGTCACTTTCATGCCGGTGAGAGTGTCGAATGCGCTACGTGCAGTGACCGCAGTGATCGTGGCGTTCGATTCTGGAAATGTCTCGTCGGGGCACACCCTGCTCGTGGGCGCCATAGCGACGGACGCGGAAGGAAATGTGCTGACCCGGCGACTGATACAGTGGAGCACCACCAATGCTGGTACGGCGACAGTTGCCGCTACATCGAACGATCAGCTCGGAGCGGACGATATCAGCAGCGGGTGGTTTAACGGTTACTTCGTGTCACCGTCGCTGATTTACTGGGCCAAGGTCAGTGGCATCGCAAATGGAATTGCGCGAATTGTGGCAACGATCGAAGGACACAGCGACACTGTCGTCGTCACCGTCGGTTCGGCTCCTCCCATCGTCGGCATGGTTCTCACCGCGGATACAAGTTCGTTGCTCTTGCACCAGACATCGCAGTTCAAAGGCTCCAGTGTAAATAGCGCAGGCGGACGAACACCCGTCCCGCCGACGCAGATGCAGTGGGAGACCTCAAATGCCGCCGTCGCGGCGGTTGATGCCGACGGAAGGGTCACCGGCGTGGCAGCAGGGTCGGCGACGATCACTGCTCACTGGAACACTTACAGCGCGAGCACACGCGTCACGGTCGTCGAGCTCCAATTCGAAGCAATCAGTGCAGGAGCTCACCATACGTGTGCACTTGTGACTGGTGGGAAAGCGTATTGTTGGGGGGCCAACGATTTTGGCCAGCTTGGAAGGCCCAGCGTTGGTGATGCCAACCCCGGAGGCGACGTGTTCAAGATTATTTACCCAACGCCGACTCCTATCGCCAGCGAGCTCACATTCGTTGCGATCACCACCGGCGAAGCTCACTCTTGCGGGTTGACGGCAACCGGCGCTGCATACTGCTGGGGATTCAACGGAGAGGGAGCGCTCGGTTCGTCAAGTTCTCAGGACTCGTGGCGCCCACTGCCGGTCAGTGGCGGACTCACATTCAGGTCGATCCGAGCGGGGAGAGCCCACACTTGCGGGCTTACTGAAGCCGGGGCGGCCTATTGCTGGGGAAGGAACCAGACCGGGCAAACCGGTAGTGACGACCTCACCTCTACCCCTACGCCACGTGCGATCAGCGGCGGGCTCGTTTTCGTAGAGGTGACAGCAGGCAACTCGCATACATGTGGTCTCACCGCGGATGGCGCTGCGTATTGTTGGGGCTACAACTTAACGCATGACATTCCTGGACAGAGCCCCGGCGGCGAGGTCAGCAGGACCCCCCAGGAGGTGAGTGGTGGGTTGACCTTCGAGTCTATCGCGGCCGGCGATGATCACACTTGCGGTCGCACAACCGGCGGCGCTCTCTATTGCTGGGGATCCAATTCAGCGAAGCAACTGGGAAGCGGCATCGACATAGAGGGAGGAAGTGTGGCGCCCGTCCGAGTCGCCGGCGGTCTCAACCTCACTTCGTTCGGTGGCGGGTCAGGTCACACCTGCGCTCTGGACGCGGCCGGCGCGGCGTGGTGTTGGGGAGACAATTTTAACGAACAAGTCGGTGTTGGGAGTGCGATCCCGAACGTGGTTTCGACCCCGCAAAGCGTCTTCGGTGGGCTGGCCTTCGACCGGCTGTCCGTGGGTTACGGACATACCTGCGCTCGCGCGATCGCCGGTGCGTGGTACTGCTGGGGAGACAACGAGGGTGCCGTGCTCGGCGTGGGCAGCAGCGCGAACAGCGGAATCCCGTTAAAGATTCTCGGACAACAATAACGACTCTCCACAAAACAATCGCGTCGGTCCGTTCCTTCTGATGGCAATCAAAGGAGCGGACCATGTCTTCATCGATGCGATTTACCCGTCACCTTCATCTGGCAGGATTGTTCGTCGTTCTTGCGCTGGTCGCGTGCGGCGATCCTACACAGCCCAAGCGCGTCGGCGAATCAGCGTTCAGGCAATCCGACAGTCCGCAGGGCGACGACAACTCAGTAATCGCGACCGTCGATTATCGGGTTCCCCACGTTTCCAGCGTGCCCGCGAATGCTGGGCAGAGCGTCGAACTGTTTGTTCGGGAGCGGGTACGCCGCGACGCAAAGAGCCGCAAGGTAATTCTCATGGTCAACTCGCGCAGTATTCCGGTCGTCGCTGGATACGACCTGAACGTCGATCACTATAGCTGGGCAGTCTCGCTGGCGCGTTCCGGATTCGACGTGTTCATGGTCGATCTGCAGGGATCCGGTTTGTCTCCGCGTCCCATGATGGACGATCCATGCAACGTACCGCTCGCCCAACGCGCGACAGTTCCCATCGCATCTCCGCCATGTCTGGCCGCCCGGCCAAACTATGCGTTCCAGCTCGTCACGGCGCGAAGCGATTGGGACGAGCTCAATACAGTCGTGGACTACATCAGAAACTTACGAAACGTGGAGAAGGTTTCACTTGTCGGCTGGTCACACGCATCGGTACGCGTCGGCCCGTACACAGTTCAGCATCCCGATAAGGTCGAGAGCCTGTTTCTCTATGCCCCGTTCTACGATCCCGCCATGCCCGCCGGCAGATTGGGAACGGGTGAAAACCAGATCGGACCGCCAATTGACCCGCGAACGGGTGCGCCGTTTACGTTGCCGCAACCCGGTACGCCGATGACTCTGACGACGCGTTCCGAGTTCCTGGACCGCTGGAATCCGGAGATCCATTGCGATCGTCAGGTCGACGCCGGCATCCAGAGCTCCGGGTGGAATGCGATCATGGACAATGAGCCGGACGGTCGCACATGGGCAGCGCCGGATGGCGCGATGCGTATCAGGACTTTCTTCCTTTGGGGCTGGAACCCAACGATGGTTAGCAACATCTCGGTTCCGACGCTGATCATTGACGGCGAGTTCGACACGAACGTGCCCGCCACCATGCCGAGACTCTACGACGATCTCACCGGAATTCCGCAGCACAAGTTGCTGTTCATGGTCGCGTGCAGCGGCCACTTCATGGTTTGGGAGCGACAGGCGAAAGTGCTCTTCCACATTTCGTCAGAATGGCTCAAGCAGGGCGACGTGGACGGGTATACCAATGGCAAATTTTTCGTAGACGCTGAGGGCGGCATTCACGCCCAGTAATCCATGGTGGGCAATCACCGGAGCGGACCATGCTTTCATCGATTCGACACAATGCCACACGCGTGGCGTACCTCGCCTTCTTCACTCAGTTGGTCGCGACCGCTTGTGATCCTACCGCTCCGAACGACCCCAACAATCAAAGCAAGCTTCTGGGTGCTGAAGCTTCTCAGGCTGTCGGTGGCTCGGGCCTCACGGCATCCGGAGTTTCGTGGTTCGAGGTAGATCTGACCTGGCCGACCAGTCCAAGTGCGAGTGGATATCAGATTGTTCGCTCCACCGCCGGCGCCGCGGGAGTGTACACGCAACTGGCAACCACCACCTCAAACGTGGGGAACTTCGCCGACAGAGCAGTCAGCGGATCAACGCAGTACTGTTATGAGGTGCGCTCATTCAAGACTGCTGGGAAGAACACGACTTTTTCCGCGTTCTCCAGTGCAGCATGCGCGACGACTCCCGCTCCGCCTCCGCCGCCGATCCTGGCGCCAACGGAGACCGAGGCGGTGCCGCAGGGGAACAAAATTCTCGTCAAGTGGAAAGACAACTCCGCTAACGAAGACGGGTTCCGCGTTGAGAGATCCGAGTATCTCACGAACTCGTGGGAAGGATTCACCGTTCCGACAAACTCGACGTCTACGTATGGGGGCGGCACTCCGGAGCGCCTGTGGTGCTTCCGCGTGACCGCGTTTAACGCCGCCGCCTCGTCGCTACCGTCGACGCCTGATTGCACCGTATTACCAGCTGTTCCGACGGGTCTGTCGGCAACGGTGTCGGACGCAGAAAGCATCACACTCAGCTGGACCGATAACTCCTCTTTCGAAGACGGCTACAAGGTTTCTCGCTCTGAGCAGGGCGGTCCATGGACGGATATAGCAACGCTCCCGACTAATTCCGTTGGTTACAGGGATCTCGCAGTAAGCTCTGACGTCAGTTACACCTACCGCATTCAGCCGCTCAAGGATGGTGGCTACTCAGACGTGTCTGAGGTCGCAAGCGCGGCAATTCCCACCACTGTGCCGGTAGCACCCGTCTTACGAGAGGCGGGTTACGTGCTCGCCGGTGATACCCGAATGTTCTATCTAGGAGTGGTATGGGTGGACGCTTCTTCGAACGAGGCCGGATTCCTAATCCAGTATTCACCGAATGGCGAAACCGACTGGAGCTCGTACGCGGACGCTCCCGCGAATAGTACCAGTTTCGTCGAGTTCCTCGGCATCGAAAGCGACCCGACCGCAGGATGCTTCCGGGTCGTGGCATTCAATGCTTTGGGCAACTCCACGCCGTCAAACGTAGGGTGTGCGGATGCAACGAGCATCATTCAGCAAATTGTAAATGGGACTAATGGCGTCACTGGAGCCAAAGCTCCTACACGTCCGATCTCATCGCACCGAAGCGTTCGAAGGCGCGTTCATGAATCGATCGACGTACCAGAGTCCGACCGACAAGGGCGTCACCGTTTTCGGATTTGAATGATGGGCCGCCCGATAGGGATCGACGGAAACACATTCGAAAGATTCTTTTTGGAGAAGGTGCGGTAGGCGGAATGCGGGATGCGGGAGGAGGGTGAGATCAATTCCAGGTGAAGCCGGCCCGCGTGCGCCAGTAATCAGCGGAGCTCACTGAACATTCACTTAGTTCGTGGTCGAACTCCGTACTGTAGATAAGGTCGAGTGCGGCGACGTTCGATTGGAGCTGGGAGACCGTCGCGGCTCCGCTGAGGACGATATCCGCCCACGGTCGCGCCAGGGCGGCACCCATCGCCAGCATATCTATAGTAGTGGAGCGGTCCTG
>JBJMOT010000110.1:0-53269 GCA_045803585.1 Gemmatimonadaceae bacterium | reverse complement strand
GTTCCCGAACCGACCCACGCGCCGACGTTGATGTACATCGGAGGCATGCAGACGACACCGCTGGCCAGATATGCCCCGCGGCGGATGCTGGATCCGCCGGGGACGACGCGAATTCCGTCGGCGCGCGTTAGCCGGCGCGGCGGATAAGTGTCCTTGTCGAAGAATGAGAAGACCACGTCGGCACCACCGTCCCCCACCGACATGTCGACGATTTCTCCGGCCCTAAACCCGAGCAGGATCCCGCGCTTGACCCAGGAAACGGCGCGCCACTCACCGGACGTCTGGTCCTTGCTCGCTGCTCGAACAGTTCCTGATTCGAGCGCGTCGAGAAGATGTCTTACGGCCGACCGCGCTTCCCCGGGGAGCGGCGACCCCGATGGCGTAGCGGCCAGCGATTCAATTCTTTTCTCGAGATCGCGAACGTCGGGAGCGCTCACGCAGTGAGCGCTCCCACTGAAACGAGCGCCGCACGAACTGTCGCCTCGAACCTGTCGGCGAGTGGAACGAGCGGTAGCCGCAGCACGTTCGACATTTTTCCCATCATCGCGAGACCCGCCTTGGCGGGAATCGGATTTGGCTCGATGAAGGCGGCGGCCGTCCACTCCGCGAGCTGATGATGGACATCGCGCGCCGCCGCAAAGTCGCCCGCTGCGGCCAGCTCTGTAAGTTGTGCGACGAGCTTCGGTGCCACGTTGGATGTGACTGAAATCACGCCGTCGCCGCCATCGGCCATCACCTGCAGCGTCAGTGGGTCATCGCCGGAGAGAACTGCGAAGCGGGCGGGACGATGGCGTATGATCTCGCTGATCTGAGCCACATTACCCGACGCTTCTTTCACTGCAACGATGTTCTGGTGTTCCGCCAGCTCCAGAGTCGTCGCCGCTTCGATGTTGCTCGCGGTTCGCCCGGGCACGTTGTAGACAACGATTGGCGTTTTCACCGCATCGGCAATCGCCCGGAAATGCGCCACGATTCCGCGCTGCGGCGGCTTGTTGTACATCGGCGACGCGTGCAGCAGATGGGTCGCTCCGGCCGATTCCATCTCGCGCGAAAGGGCGATTGCTTTTTTCGTGTCGTTGGACGCCGCGCCGGCGACGACTGGAACCCGCCCCGCCGTCTGCTCGACAGTTATCTCCACCACTCGACGGTGTTCCTGAACGGTCATGGTGGCGGCTTCGCCCGTCGAGCCACACGGGACGACGAATTGGACGCCGCTCGAGATCTGCCAGTCTACGAATGCCCTGAGCGACTGCTCATCGATTTCGCCCGATTTGGTGAACGGGGTGACTAGCGCGGTTCCACAGCCAGCGAGTCGCTGCGAGGTCATGCCTAAATGTATGTGGCTCTCGCTGCCAAGAGCGAGCCTTGCCTATCCGCGTCGCTTCACGAATACGACGTTAGGAGCTCCCATGCCCTTGATGAACAACTCCGCCGTCCACCCTACTTCCGCGATCAGCGAATCCGCATTGATTTGAAGCTTGTGCATGTCCTGGGACTTGCCTTGGACGCTCCGCTCCTCGCGGAGCTGAATGTGATCGCCCGAGACTGTGTAAGTCCCGACATCGGTTTCGGTCCGATCCGCGTTCCCGTCAAAGGCCTTGTCGAGCGTGAGCGCGTAACGGTGATCCGGCGTCAGGTCGAGCCGCGCGGAGAACTCCCACTGCTTCTTGAAAGTCGATCCCTTACCTGCGTACACGTAGGAACCAGGCAAGCCCGCAGGGATAGGATCGTTTCCAGAGCTCCGGCAGGCGCCTGCCACAAGCGCGGCGACGGCGAGTGACACAATAACGCGGTAGTTGATCATGTCATTCCTACGAGACAACGAACCGCCGGTTTCAAGATGCATTAGCTCCTGGCGGGCAGCTCCAAAACGTCCCGCATGGTGAACACGCCTTTACGACCCACCAGCCAATCTGCCGCTTTCAGCGCACCCTCGGCAAACACCCTGCGGTCGCGAGCCACATGTGTCAGCGACAACTGCTCAAAGGATCCGTCAAAAATCAGCTCGTGGGTTCCCGGCACCGATCCAGTGCGTACACTCGTGGTTGGAACAGGACGGTCCAACTGATCACTCGCTGCCTTGCCAATTGCGATGGCCGTTCCGGATGGCGCGTCCTTTTTCCGCGAATGGTGGGTCTCGACGATGTGCGCGTCGAAATCCTCGAGCGTGCTCATCAGCTTCCCGGCGTAACGCGCGAGCTCGATGAGAACGTTCACGCCAAGGGAGAAATTGGGCGACCAAAGCAAGCCGGTTCCCGTTTCTGTGGCGATGCGTGTCACTTCAGGCAGAGAGTCGTACCAACCTGTCGTTCCGACCACGACCGGCACCCTCTCTCGAAGGCAGGCAGTGACGTTTGCTACGGAAGCGCTCGGCTGTGTGAATTCCACCGCCACGTCAGGTTCTCCCAACGAAAGCCGGCTGATCCCGACGCCTTCCGCACTTTCGCGCTCTCCGACTACGGCAGTCACCCGCCAGCCGTGCTCGACGGCGAGCTGTCGAATCGCCTGGCCCATCTTGCCGTCCCCGATGATCGCCACGCTGTGATTGCTCATGCCTTCGGTCTATGAAAAAAGGCGTCGTGCAGGCGCTCCATGGCGACATTAAGCTGATCACCATCGACGATGACGGTGAGATTTATCCCGGTCGCGCTGAGCGACATCATGTGCACTTTGATTCCGTCCAACGCGCCAATCGCGCGGCCCATGGCGGCGCTGTCCTCACTTATCGCCGCGCCGACTACCGCGACGATAGCGCGGTCCCGCTCGACCGAGACATCACCGAGGGCCGACAGATCCACTACCAGCGATTCGAGCCCCGACGAATCATCCACCGTGACCGAAACGGAAACCTCGGATGTCGCCACGACGTCCACCGAAATTCCGTTGTTCTCGAAAATCTCGAACACGCGCCGCAGAAAACCCCGCGCGAACAGCATTTTCGCTGCTCCCACTTTCACCAGGCTGATTCCGCCCTTGCCGGCAATCGCGCTGACCGCGCGTCGCGGCGCGTCGAACGTGATGCGCGTACCCGTTCCACCAGGGTTACGCGAGTTGTAGATGAACACCGGAATGCCAAGCCTCACCGCCGGGGCGATGGTATTCGGATGCAACACCTTTGCTCCGAACGATGCGAGCTCCGACGCTTCGTCAAACCGAATCTCTTCGATGAGTTGCGAGCCCTTCACGACTCTGGGATCGGCGGTCAGCATTCCGTCGACATCGGTCCAGATCTCGATCGCGTCCGCATGAAGAGCCGCTCCCAGCAACGACGCGGAATAATCCGAGCCGCCTCGCCCCAGTGTAGTAGTAATTCCGCTGGCGGTGCGACCGATGAACCCGCCCATCACCGGAACCTTTCCTTCCTGGATGAGCGGCTGCACCAGATCGCGCGCGGCCTCAGCGATTGCATCCACTTGCGGCTCCGCGCTCATGAAGCTGTCGTCCGTCACGAATACATCGCGGGCATCGACGTGCTCGGAGGGAATCCCGCGAAGCTTGAAGAAGGCAGCCACCAAATGCGATGACAGCTGCTCACCGAACGCGGCGATCGCGTCAAAGCTGCGCGGAGTCGCGTGGCCGAGCACCGACAGCGCCTCGGCCAGGCTCGCCAGCTCGTCGAACGTCGCGCTCATTTCCGCAGCGACTTCGGAAGCTTCCGCCGAAGTGCCGAGAAGCTTTTCGCATTGCTGGAAATGCCGGTCGCGAAGAGTTTCAACTCCGCGCAGGGCGCCGATGAGATGGCCTTTCGCCGATTGCTCTCCGATCGCCAACAAGGAATTCGTCGCGCCACCAAGCGCTGACACGACCACCGCCGGCTGCCGAGTGAGCCGGCCCTTCACAATCGCGGCTGTTCTCTCGATTGCCTCGGCGTCACCCACTGAGGTCCCGCCGAACTTTACGACGATCACGCGGAGTCGAAATCGCCAGTGGTAGCGAGCAGCTCCGCGTTGAGCACGGATCCACCCGCCGCGCCACGAACTGTGTTGTGACCAAGCGCGACCATTCTGAGATCCAGCACAGCGTCGCGGCGTACGCGCCCAACCGTCACCGTCATGCCGTTCCCGGCGTTGACATCCCGCTTCGCCTGAGGCCGGTCCGGCGCGTCTGTGACGACGAGCGGATGCTTCGGTCTCGTCGGCAATCCCGCGGTCGACGGAAGTCCTTCCCAGGACCTCATCGTCTCGATCGCCTGGTCGGGACTTGGTGCATCCTCGAATCCGATGGTCATACAAATAGTGTGGCCATGTTCCACCGGCACACGGTTCGTATGCGCACTCACTTTGAATCCTGCGCTCGTCACTTCACCGTCGGCAAACGTGCCAAGGAGCTTGAGCATCTCACGTTCGAGCTTCGGCTCCTCATCCGCGATGTACGGGATGACATTTCCAAGAATGTCGAGCGACGGTACGCCCGGATAACCGGCGCCGGAAACGGCCTGCATCGTCGTGAGAAATAACTGCTTGATTCCGTATCTCTTATGAAGCGGCGCGAGCGCGACTGCCGCGACGGTCGCCGAACAATTGGCGTTCGTCACAATGGCACCGTCCCATCCACGCCGCTTCCGCTGGCACTCGATGAGAGCGAGATGATCCCCGTTCACCTCAGGGATGACGAGCGGCACGTCGGGCTCCATCCGGAAATTCTTGGCGTTGCTGAGAACAAACTTCCCTGCTTTGGCAAATGCCATCTCGACTTCGCCGGCGACGACAGCGTCGAGCGCCGAGAATACGATTGGCGCGCTGACCACGCCCGGGTCGCAGGCAATGACGCGGCGGTTCTGAATCGAAGACGGCGGTGGCGGGCCTTCGAGCCAGCGAGTCGCTTCGCCGTATTTCCTGCCAGCCGAGCGCTCCGACGCCGCGACTTCCACGAGATCGAACCACGGATGGTCAGCGAGAAGTCGAATGAAGTTCTGCCCAACTGCCCCCGTCGCGCCGAGGACGGCGACAGGCCATTTGGTTTTGCGTTTTCCCGGTATCGGCTGATTTGTCATCGGGCTAGCAGTGTCCTGGCGATTGATTCATAGGTATCCACGCTCTTTCGCAGCTCTTCGACATCGATGTACTCGTCGGGTGTATGTGCGACGTGGATCGAGCCGGGCCCGAAGAGCAGCGGCTCTCCCCAGCTCGACAGCAGCGGGATGTCTGACGTGTAGGCGACAGGACCAGTCTCGAACCCCGGCACAGTGGTAAAGCGCTGCGCTGGAATATGAGAGCCGAATTCAACGTCAGCGTGGCCCTTCGCCCAGTCGAGAATCATCTTCTTGATCGGCTGCACGTCTCCAACGAGGCGAAACATGATTTCAGCCTCTGCATGCGCGGGGATGATGTTCGCCTCGGTGCCACCCTTGATCGTACCAATGTTGACCGTCGTCTCGCCGAGCAGAGGGTCGGACGGCAGTGGAAGCTTGCGAAGTGTGGGAAGCAGCTCGATCAACGGCTCGATCGCAGATTTGCCGAGGTGCGGATACGCGGAGTGTGCTTCCCGTCCGCGGGTCCGGATCGTCGCGCGCAGAGAGCCCTTGGCACCGCTCGCGAGCTTGCTCTCGGTTGGCTCTCCATTGATCAGATAACGACTGCGGGCACGCAGAGTGTTAGCGGCCCGCGCTCCGTCAGATCCCTTTTCCTCACCAACAACGAATAGAACATCGACGCGTTTTTCGCCGTCGGTGACGAGTCTCTCGGCGGCGACGAGCATCGATGCGGCAATTCCTTTTGCATCCGACGCACCGCGTCCAAGGAGACGCGTACCCTCGAGTCGTGGAGGCACGAATGGAGGGACCGTGTCCAGGTGAGTGGAGAACGTCACTCCCCCGTCACTGCTCGACCGTGAACCCCAGATGTTGGCCCGGCCGCGAGTTACTTCCTGGAGAGTGACGTTCCATCCGCGCGCGACGAGCCACCGCGAAACGAAATCGACTACTGCGGCCTCGGAGCCTGTAGTCGACTGGATCGCGAGCAGCTCCGCGGCGAGAGACACGACGTCCGTCATGCGCGGAAGTTAGCGCCGGCGGTGGGCACTGCCAGCGCGCAGTGCCCTATTTATTGTCCGTTGCTGAATCAGCGGGCCGCATCCGGACGAACATCGACGGTCCGGCGCGTCGTTCCATCCACGCCCTGTACGTGCTCAACGAACATCTGCTGAACGAGCCTGTTCGCTTCGTGCACGAAAGCATCGTGATGTCGCTCGCCGATGTCGCCGATCTCCTGGAGCGTGTGGTTGCCGAGCATTTTGCCGGCTTCGCGGAAGGTCTTGAACGTGTCCTCGCTCTGGCGCGCCATGACGATGTCCTGAACCAGCCTCAGGAAATCGCTTTCACGCGCGGCATCGGCGAGGTCGCGAACGAAACCGGCTGCGGTGCCGAACGCCTTCTTGACCACGCCCGCATCGGCGCCGAGCTGGGACTGATACTCCTCGAGCATCCGCTGGTGGTCTCGCATGTGGGGAATGTGGTGTGAGCAAAGATCCCTGAATCGAGCATCCTCCGCCTGCCCTTCATGTTCTTCGAGGGCGCTGAGAAAGGTCTGATGCTGCATGACCGCGTTATTGATCTGTGATTTTAGGAAGTCGGTTCCGCTGTCCATGAGGTTCTCCATTGCCTGTTGGGTTTGCCTCCAAACAAGCGAAACTTGTGCCCCCGAACGGGTTGCGCAGACCGCTCAAAATCGCTAATTTGGAGTACCCGAATACGTGCCGAACCTTCGGCAGGTAAGTGACGGTACTGTAGGAGCTTACATTGCCACGAGTAAGGAGGAACCTCAACGGTAGGCGGAAGGAGAGATCGGAGGTCGCACGCAAGGTACGGATTCGACAGTTGGACCCCGTCGAAATGTGTGGGACCGGGACTTCGGTGACCGCGCTTTATCGCGTGGAAGAGTCGCTCGACGACACCAGAATCCACCACCTCGTTTTCTTCGACCGGCACGGCTGGTATTGCGAGCACGGCAAACAGTGCAGTGTTGTGAAGGACGTGCAAAAATTCACGAGACGCAGGACTTAGCGACTAACAACGGATGGATGAGAGTATGATTGCAAGACAGGATGCCTACATTGAGAAGACCGACGTCTGGTCCAAGCTTTCCGCCCCAGTTCCCGCCGGCGCGATTTCATGGAGACAGGACGGCAAGGTGACCGCTCGCGACGGCAAGTACTTCGCGCGGTTCGTCGCCTACATCGAAGCAAATACAGTGAGAGAGCGGCTCGACACGGTCGTGCCGGGTGAGTGGGACCTGACCCTCGAGCTCATGCCGACCCTCGTCGGCGAGGACGGCGACGGAGCCCAGTGCTCTTTCAAAGCGCGGCTACAGATCCTCGGCGTAATTCGCGAGGACATCGGGACGGGCCGCGACTACAAGCAGGCCTCAACCGACGCGTTCAAGAGAGCCGCGGTGCGGTTCGGCGTCGGCAATGAGCTTTATGACTACGAACAGAACTGGGTCGAGATGGACGGCGACGGAAAGTACGCCCGGCCCGTCGAGGATCCCCAGGCGGCATACGTCCGCAGGCACGGACAGCCGGGCGCCGGCACCGCATCGGACTCGGATGAATCGACTGGCTCTGCCAAGCAGCTACCGGCATCGATGCTCACCGACATGGAGCTCGTGAGCTGCCCCAAGTGCGGAGGTCGGATGTGGGATAACCGCCTGACCAAAAGGAATCCGAGAGCGCCGGACTATAAATGCCAGAACCGTTCGTGCGACGGCGTGATCTGGCCGCCCAAACCGGCCGTGACCGTATCAGACGGCGGGGCGAAGGAGCAGAAAAGCGTCGCGTCCACCGACGCCGCGCTAGTCGGGAGCGAAGAAGAGCTTCCCTTCTGAGTGCGCTGAGACACGCGATGTCATCGCGATGAAAGAACAAATAGAAAGGCGAGCGCTTGCTCGCCTTTCTATTTCCTGGTCTTTCTTTTCGGGACGAGCATTCGGGCGGCGAGCGGATCCACCGTTACTGTGAGAGGCGTCTGGGTGAGAAGCTCCCCGTCGGCCTGGGCAAGCATCAGCGGCGACGTCTCGATCAGGAATTCACGGCCCGACCTGTAAAAGAGACACGGGTCCGGACCAAAATCCTTGCGGATCATGCGCCAGAAAATGCGCAGCGAGTCCGCCAGATTCGACGGAGCGAACACACAAGCGTTGAGCAGCCCGTCGTCCTGGAGGATTCCTTCTCCGAACGCCACCAGATCGTTGAGCACCGCGCCGAGGTTTGCGATCAGCACCGCCGACGCGGGTCGCTCGTAGACAATACCGTCGACCGTCAGTCGCACCGTGAATCTCTGGTTGCGCAACACCGCCTTATAACCGCCGATGACGTAGGCCATGAAGCCGAATCGTTTCTTGAGGCGGGCGGGGGCCTCCGAAATCATCATCGCATCGAGTCCGACTCCGACGCCGATCGCGAAGCGCCGGCCATCGCCTAGCCTGCCAAGGTCCATACTCGCCTCGTCTCCCGCGAGAAGCAGCGGAATCGCCCGCGCCGGATTGAGTGGCACTCGTAAGGTTCGAGCTACGACGTTGCCTGTCCCGCCCGCCAACACGCCAACTGGCGGCCCATGGTGCGCGAGCGCGCCGAGCACTTCCATGAGTGTTCCGTCGCCGCCGAGGGTGAAAACGGCGTCGTATTTCAGGGCGTGGGTTTTGGCGAGAGTCGTTGCGTGACCGGGCGCTTCGGTGTTCATCACATCGCAGCTGACGTGCGCCTTGGCGAAAGCCCGGACCGCCTTCCGCCGCAGCCTGTCAGCGCGTCGTGAAGCCGGATTTACAATCAGCAGGACACGCTCGATTTTCCGCGACGCAGAATTCGTCGCCGTCGCAGCGCTCATGATTCATCCCGATGATTGTGAAAGCGCATTGAGAAACTCGCGGATGCGCGGCGACTCAATCGATGCTCGGGGCGGGGATCGAACCCGCATGGGAGTTTATCCCAAGGGATTTTAAGTCCCTCGCGTCTACCGGTTTCGCCACCCGAGCGGACAACGACGAGCCAACGGGCAGAGTGGTACTGGGCCCGAGACGATCAAGCGGGAAACGGGACTCGAACCCGCGACCCCAACCTTGGCAAGGTTGTGCTCTACCAACTGAGCTATTCCCGCAAACATTGACAAAACTACCGGTGCTTATTGAGGCGAACAAGCGCCACAGATCGCCGCACTACATCTGGTGAAATCCAAGTTGACAAAACGTCGAACCAAATGATAACGTCTCCCCGCGGCGGGCGTGCCCTGCTCTGTAGACCGCCCACCTCTTGCCAATCACACCCAGCGGAGAGTCTATGCGCCGTTTTGTAGTAAGCTTTTCCACCGTTGCGTTGGCTTTCATCGCCATTTTCGCCAATCCCGTGAGCGCTCAGCGCGTGCTCGGCGTTGGTGACGATGCCCTGGTGCTGCCCCGAGGGGTCTTCCGTTTCCGCATCCTCGGACAGTGGACCTGGTTCAACGAGCGGTACGGAAAGGATACGCCGGGACGACCGGACGGCGCACTCGAACCCTTGGGCGTCGACTTCACGCTAGATACCGTCGGCGTGGTGCAATTCCCCAATCTCGCCAAACTTCAGGGCGGCCTTCAACAGCTGACGGGCAACCCGAACTGGTACGCGACGCTGGGCAACACCGTCGTAAACCTGCGCGATCATGTTGCCGCGTTCCCATTCGTATTCGAGGCCGGGTTGTCAAAGCGATTCTCGGTCGGAATTCAGATTCCCTACGTTCACACCCAGACTTCGGCCTTCTTCAACGTGAATTCCAACGGCACCGCGGGAAATCTCGGATTCAATCCGGCGCTCTCCAGCCCGTTGGCGCAAACCCAGAACGCCGCATTCAACACACAGTTCACCAACGCGGCCAACGCGCTTCAAGGGGCGCTGGACGCGTGCGCTGCCAATCCCGCGTCACCGAACTGCCCGGCGCTCAATGCGCAGAGAACCAACGCGCAGCTGCTGGTGAACAACTCGCGCGCTTTTGCGGGCGGAGTGAATCAGATCTACACGACGTCGCCGTTCGTCCCCATCGTTGGGACTGACGCGCAGCTGGCGATCGAAGCGCGGACTGCGGCGTTCAGAGCTCTCTACTCACAATTTCTCGGAGCGGGAAACCCCATTCTGGCGTCGCTGACTGGTCCTTTCGCAGCCCAGACCCGTCTCAGCGTTCGCGATGCCCAGACGATTCTCACCGCGGAACCGTTCGGTATTCAGTCCGCTCCGCTGCAATCGGTGAGCAGGTCGCATCTCGGCGACATAGACGTCGGGGGCAAGTTCTCGCTCTTCGATACATTCGGCCAAAGCACCGAAAAGAGAATGTCTCCGACGGGTATCAATTTCCGTTCGGCGGTCGGGCTGACGTTCCGTCTCCCGAGCGGGCAAATAGAATCGCCGGACAACTTCATCGACCTCGGAACCGGCCGCGGCGCCAAGACGATCGAAGGCAGATTGTTCGGCGACTTGCTCGTCGGCAGCCACTTTTGGGAATCGTTCATCGTTCGGTTCAACAAGCCGTTCTCCGACACTCAGGAGATGCGCATCATCGACCTGCCGAACCAGGAGCTCGCCCCGCTTTATCGCAAGCAAACCGTGGACAGAACTCTGGGCAGCGCCTTCGAGTTCGAGACCGCGCCGCGTATTGTGGTCAATGATTTCCTCGCCGTTTCCGGCTGGTACATGTACCGCCACAAGCAGCAGGACAACTATAGCGGCACCTTTACCATCCCAGCGGCCGTAACCGGATTCTCGGATCTCACTATCAATGCATCGACGCTGGACCTCGAGACCGAACAGACCGAGCACAGGTTGGGTGGTGGTATCTCGTTCTCGAATCTGTATTCGTTCGAGCAGGGCAAGGCGAAGCTTCCCTTCGAGGTGACCTACCTGCACTGGCAGACGATGGGCGGATCCGGCGGCAATCAACCAAAATTCTTCACCGACCAGATTCAGCTCAGACTCTATGCAAGGATCTTCGGCCAGTAGTCTGCAATTCCTCACGACAAGAAAGGACGAGCAAAATGCTCGTCCTTTTTTTGTCCGAGATAACGGATAGCAGTTGTCAGGTTATGGCGCCGCCGCAGACTCGAGTAGCTCTTTAGCATGGGCGCGGCTGACTTTGCTCTCGGGGTCCCCTCCGAGCATGCGCGCGATCTCGTTGACCCTGCTGGTTCCCTCGAGCACGGTGATGTCCGCTGTCGTAACACCGCCCTTCGCACCCTTGGCGACGACGATATGGTGATGGGCCCGGGCAGCGATCTGCGGCAAATGGGAGATGGCAAAGACCTGGTGCTCCTTCGCTACTCGACGAAGGGTGTCGCCGACCTGAAGACCGACGCGCCCACCAATGCCGGCGTCGACTTCGTCGAATATCAATGTCGGCACCTGGTCCACGCGCGCGAGAATAGTCTTCAACGCCAGCATGACGCGTGAGAGCTCTCCACCTGATGCGACTCGAGCCAGCGGCCGGTCTTCGTGCCCGACGTTGAGAGCGACACGGAACTCCACATCTTCGGCGCCATCGGCAGTGGGTTCATCGCGCGCGGTCAGGAGCACCGTGAAATGTCCGTCCGGCATTCCGAGCGAAGGGAGCAGCGCGTCAACCGCCTTCGCGATCTTCTTCGCAGCGGAAAGACGCAGCTCGGTCAACTTTTCGGCGTTGCTGAGAAGTTTGCGACGGGCGTCGGACTCTCTGGCGGTGAGATTGGCGAGATCGAATTGCGCGGTGTCAATCAGGTCGAGCTCGGCCCGCGATGATGTGCCGGCGGTGATCACATCCTGTAGCGTCGGCCCGTATTTCTTCAGCAGTCCGAAGATTCTGTCGCGTCGCCGACGCACTTCCTCCAGCCGCGCGGGGTCCAGCTCGACAGATCCAGCGTAATCCTCCACGCTCCGAGAGAGCTCCTGAAGTGCGTAGAATCCGGCGTCGAACAGCTCCTGCATTCGCGCTGCCGACGGATCGATCCTTTCAATAGACGTCAGCGGGCGCTGCGCGGCACCGAGCTGACTGAGCACGCTCGCGTCCTCGCCTGACAGCAGTTCGTTGAGACTCGCGACCAGAGTCCGAAGCTCGTCGGCGTTCTCGAGAACTCTCGCTTCGTCCTCGAGTTTCGTGTCTTCGCCGGGCTCCAGCCGCGCGTCTTCGATCTCCTTTGCGACGTGCCGCAGATAGTCCCCTCTCTTCTCCGCGTCTGCGCGACGCGAAGAAAGATTGGCGATCTCCCGGCGAACGTCGGACAGCTCCCGATGCGTCTGGCGAACGAGATCAGCCTGCTTCTCCGCCCCGCCAAATGCGTCCAGAATCCGCCGCTGAGAGTCGCTGTCGAGCAGGGTCTGCGCGTCGTGCTGGCCGTGGAGGTTGACCAGTTGCCGCCCGATTTCGGCGAGTACAGCCGCGGTGACCGTGGTCCCGTTGATCCAGGCGCGGCCCCGGCCGTTTGCGGCAATTTCCCGCTTCAACACCAGTGTGTCTTCCTCGACTTCGATCCCGCGCTCGTCGGCGAGCGCGGAGATGTCCTTTAGCTCGGCGATGTCGAACACGCCTTCGACCGTTGCTTTATCAGCGCCGGATCGAATCAAATCCGCGCTGGCGCGCTCGCCCAGCAGAAGTCCGAGCGCACCGACGATGATCGACTTCCCCGCCCCGGTCTCGCCCGAGAGAACGTTGAACCCAGGCGCGAGCGGAAGTGTCACCTGCTCGATGATCGCGAAATTCCGAATGCGCAGCTCTGTAAGCATCAGGACGGCTGGTCGCGGTCGGGCGGCAATCCTCCCCAACCGAGCTTGACATTCATTCTCTCGAAAAAAGTCGCGCCGGGAAACCGCACGATACGGACGGGATTATCGGCCTTCCTCACCTTGAGCTTCTCACCCTTCACGAAGTTGGTACCAACCTGTCCGTCGACCGTAACCAGAAGCTCGGTCGGAGTTTCATTCGCCTCCACGGTCACTTCGGCATCAGCGGGAATGACGAGAGGACGGATCGCCAGAGTGTGCGGAGAAATCGGCGTGATCACGATCGACTCCACCGTCGGCACGACCACGGGACCGCCGGCCGACAGACTATACGCGGTTGATCCCGTCGGAGTCGAAATCACTACGCCGTCCGCGGCGTAGTTGCCGATACTCTCGCCGTCGACGAACACGTTGAGACGCACAACGCGCGCAAAACCGCCTTTGTGCAGCACGAAATCGTTGAGCGCGCGCCACTGCTTGCGCGTCTCTCCTTCCGGACTGATAGCCCTCGCGCTGAGCGCCATTCTTGGCTGCGCGACGTATTCACCGCCGGCGAGATTCCTTAGCGCTGGCTCGAAGTCTTCGCTCTGACAACTCGTCAGAAAGCCAAGCCGGCCGAGGTTGACTCCGAGAATTGGAATGTCGCGTCCATCGAGGAAACGCGCGCCACGCAGCAGGGTTCCATCTCCGCCCAGCGTGACCAGTGCATCGAGCTGCCCTGGCTCCTCGAGTCGCGCGCCTACTCCCGCTACTTCATGCAGCCCCTGCTCGAGCAGCGGCTCGATGTCGAGACTGGACGCGACGCTGAAGAGCGTGCGGAGAATACCCGGAAGCTCTTCGTATCCCTGATGCCCGATGACACCAAGCCGCATCAGACAGCGCGGAGGTGAGTGCCCCTGGAACTCTCCAGTCCGAACGCGTCGCTCGTTCGCTGGGCGATGCCACGCGCGTCGAGCCCGAGCAGCGCCAACTGGCGCGTACGCGGTGCCTGATCGATGAAATCGTCGGGCACGCCGTGGGTGACGACCCTCGCTGAAGGGTCCGTCGCGGCGATGATGGACGTCATATAGGCGCCGAAACCATTCGCGACGGTTCCCTCTTCGACGATCAGGATATTCCGGTGGTCCCGCACGATGTCGGCGAGGGCTCGCTTATCGTAAGGCTTGAGATACCGGCAGTTCACCACCGTTACGCTGGCGCCGCTCTCATTGAGAATGTCCGCCGCAGCGAGTGACGGAAGGACCATCGTGCCTACCGCCAGAATTGCGACCGCTTTTTCGGCGTCTCGTCCGGCGCTATTGCTCCGGCGAAGCACTTCCCACGTGGCGTGCGGAATCGCATCGATCTCGGCGGCGGGTTGAACAACGTCTGGAGTCGCGTCTCTCGGATAGCGCAGACAGAACGGGCCCTGATCATAGGCCAGTCCACTGCGCAACAACGCGATCATCTCAGTCCCGTTCTTGGGGGCTGTCACGACCATGCCCGGGACGGCGAGCATATAGGCAATGTCGTAAAGGCCCATATGTGTCGGACCATCCTCACCTACGAGTCCAGCGCGGTCCATCGCGAAGATCACCGGCAAATGCTGAATGGCGACATCGTGGATGACGTTGTCGTACGCACGCTGGAGAAAGGTCGAGTAGATGGCGCACACCGGCCGAATTCCTTCCGTCGCCAATCCGGCTGCGAAAGTCACCGCGTGTCCCTCGGCGATCCCGACGTCGAAGAACCGTTCGGGGTACGTCCTGGCGAACGCGCCCGTTCCGGTTCCGCTCGGCATCGCTCCGGTTATGGCGACCAGTTTCGGATTCTCCTTCGCCAGCTCCACCAGTCCCTGTCCGAACGCGGCGGTGTAGGCCGAGTTAGCGGAGGAAACTTTGCGCTGCTTGCCCGTCGCCGGATCGTGTCCCGGCGGAAGCGCGTGCCACTTCTCCGTATGCTCCCCAGCCGGAAATCCCTTTCCTTTCTGAGTGATGCAGTGGATCAGCCGCGGACCCGGCATGTCCTTCACCGCTGACAGCGTGTCCATCAGCATGTCGATGTCATGTCCGTCGATCGGGCCGAAGTATCTGAACCCGAGCTCCTCGAAGAGAACACCGGGCGTGAGGAATGACTTCATGCTCTCTTCCCACTTCCGCACCAGCGTCGCCACGGCGGACAATGGTCCCGGCGCCGCGTCGACAACGTTTCCGATTGCCGAGCGCACTCGGTTATAAAGCGGATTCCTCTGAATCGACGTCAGGTATTTGGACATCGCGCCGACGTTCGGTGCGATCGACATCTCGTTGTCGTTGAGTACGACGATAAAATCGCGGCCCGAATCACCAGCGTTGTTGAGTCCTTCGTACGCCAGACCGCAGGTTAGCGCGCCATCGCCGAGAATCGAGACGACCTTGAAATCCTGGCCGTTGAGGTCGCGCGCAACGGCCATCCCGAAACCAGCGGAGATCGCAGTGCCTGCGTGTCCGGCGCCGAATGCGTCGTGCTCGCTCTCAGTGCGCTTGAGAAAGCCCGACAGTCCATCTTCCTGACGAAGGCTCTCGAAGCGATCGGCACGACCGGTGAGGAATTTGTGGGGATAGCCCTGGTGTCCCACGTCCCACACGATCTTATCGCGCGGGCTGTCGAAGACGGCGTGCATGGCGACAGTGAGCTCGACCACTCCGAGTCCCGCGCCAATATGCCCCCCGGTGCGCGAGCAAATCTCTATCAAGCGAACACGAAGCTCCTCGGCGACCGCGCGGAGCTCGTCGCGGGTCATCGGCTTGAGATCGCTTGGCGAATGAACGCGTTCCAGAATGGACATGTGTGACGGGATTCAGGACGTCCGTGTTACCATGAAATTAGCGACTTGTGAAAGCTCCTGGGTGAGCAAACCCCGTTTGCGCAGACTCTCCAGACCGTCCTCCACAAGGGCGTGGGCGCGGTCGCGCGCGCCGCCGACACCAAGTAGCGCCGGGTAGGTGCTCTTTCCAAGGACGGCATCGCGGCCGGATGTCTTTCCGAGTGCCGCTGTGGTCGACGTAACATCGAGAACGTCGTCCATTATCTGGAAGGCCAGGCCAATGTCGCGGCCGTAGCGCTCGAACGCGCGGAGCTGCTCGTCCGTCGCGCCCGCGGCGAGCGCGCCGAGTGTTACTGCCCCAACTATAAGCGCACCGGTCTTGCCCGAGTGAATCGTCTCGCGCTCCTCGAGTGACAGAGAAAGGCCTTCGCCAGCGAGATCGGATTGCTGCCCGCCGATCATTCCGCGCGCACCGGCCGCGTCCAGCAGGGTCTCGAGCCCGCGTCTTTGAATCCGGAGCGAGAGCCCGAGCCCGTTCATCGCGTCTCGCGCGACGACGGTTGCGAGAGACACCATAGCGACGCCACCCAGTATCGCCGCCTTCGAGCCATAAACCTTGTGGACGGTTGGACGGCCGCGGCGCACGTCGTCGTCGTCCATGCAGGGCAGATCATCGTGCATCAGCGAGTAGCAGTGTACGATCTCTACGGCGCCTGCAAGAAGACTTGGGTCCCCAGTTCCGCCGGCCGCTCGATATGCAAACAACACGAGAAGTGGACGAAGCCTTTTTCCTGGACCGGTTAATCCGTAGCGAATCGAATCCGCGGTCGGCTGCGGCAAGTCCCGGAGATAGGTTTGGCAGACCTCGTCGAGCCGGCGGTCGATGAGCTCGCGGTCATGATTGAACGGATCGCTCACTGAATCAGAGATCCATCTCCCGCAGCTCGAAACCCCCTTCGGTTCGCTCGATAAGGAGCTGCACACGCGTTTCGGCCTTATCCAGCTCCGCTGACGCCAAACGCAGCAACTCGATGCCTTCCTCAAACAGTTTGAGTGACGCGTCCAATCCAACCTGTTCGCCGTCGAGGGCGGCCATGATCTCATCGAGGCGGTACAGGCTTTTCTCAAAATTCATTGGCATTTGCGGCGAGAGAGGAGTGCCAGAAATATCGGTGGTACGCGCTCGGAGGCAATCGCCGTGACACGAAGCTTGACAGCCGCCTGCCCTCGCTTTACTCTTTAATCCGGATGAACGGATATATGATATGAGCGCGCCGGCGTTATTCGGTCAAATGACGGCCCTCGCCGACCCGACGCGGAGCCGGCTGTTGGTCGCATTGGAGCGGAATGAGCTGACGGTTAACGAGCTCACTGCCGTGCTTCAGCTGCCCCAGTCGACTATCAGCCGGCATCTCAAGGCGCTCAGCGCTGAAGGCTGGCTGGATTCGCGGGCTGAAGGAACCAGTCGTTATTACCGCATCGCTTCCTCTTCCCTCGATCCGGCAAGCCGAAAGCTGTGGAGTATCGTGCGGGACGAGGTAATGCACACCAACGCCACCGAGCAGGACGCCCGTCGAACGCAAGCCGTCCTCGCCGAGCGGAGCACCCGGTCCCAGCAGTTCTTTTCGACTTCTGCCGGACAATGGGATCGCATGCGACTCGAGCTGTTCGGCCGGCGCGCGGACATAGCGTTACTCGGTCTGCTCGATGACCATTGGACGGTCGCCGATCTCGGCTGCGGAACAGGAGCGGTCGCTCAATCGTTGGCGCCATTCGTCGAGCGAGTGATCGCCGTCGATGAATCCGCGGCCATGCTCTCGGCGGCAAAGAAGCGACTACACGGCGTCGGCAATATTGACATCAGAAACGGGCGCCTGGAATCGCTGCCCATCGGGGATGGCGAGGTGGACGTCGCGCTTCTCTTCCTGGTTCTGCACTACACCGCCGACCCGTCGCGCGTTATCGCGCAAGCATCGCGGGTTCTCAAGCCGGGCGGCCGCCTGCTGGTGCTCGACATGATGCCGCATGACCGGCAGGACCTGCGGCAGACAATGGGTCATCTCTGGGCGGGATTCGACCGAGCGACCCTGGATGGTTGGATGCAGTCGGCCGGTTTCGAAAGCTTTCGTTACAACGCACTACCTCCCGATACGGAGGCGAAGGGTCCGACGCTCTTCGCCGCTTCAGGCAAACGCAGTGCTGCCGCAATGACGAGCGGCGGTCGCAAAAAGGCGGACGCGGCTCCGCTCATGAAATCCGCGTAATCGATGTCAACGAAGACTTCCAAGGAGCAAAAAGTGGGAACGATAACAGAGCCGTTGAACGCCTTCACCGCCGCGGCTGACGCCGGGCGCGAGCCTTTCAAGGTGAAAGACCTCTCGCTGGCCGAATTCGGTCGCAACGAGATCCGTCTCGCCGAGCACGAGATGCCCGGCCTGATGGCGCTTCGCGCGGAGTACAAGGACAGGCAACCGCTCGCTGGAGCGAAGATCATGGGCTCGCTGCACATGACGGTGCAGACCGCGGTTCTGATCGAGACGCTGACCGACCTCGGTGCCGACGTACGCTGGGTTTCCTGCAATATCTTCTCAACCCAGGACCATGCCGCAGCAGCGGTAGTTGTCGGCCGGAGCGGGACGATCAATGATCCCCAGGGGACTCCAGTCTTTGCATGGAAGGGCGAAACACTCGAGGAGTACTGGTGGTGCACCGACCAGGCACTTGTCTGGCCCGACGGCTCGGGTCCGAACCTCCTGCTGGATGATGGTGGCGACGCGACGTTGCTCGTACACAAGGGAGTCGAGTTCGAGAAAGCGGGACGTGTCCCGGAGTTCAACGCCGAAAAGGATTCGGAGGAATACGGCGTGATCCTGGGGCTGCTCCAGCGCGAGTTCAAGAGAGATCCGCAGCGTTGGACGCGGATGTCGAAGGATCTGCGTGGAGTCTCTGAGGAGACCACAACGGGCGTGCATCGCCTCTACCAGATGATGGAAGCGGGAACGCTTCTCTTCCCTGCGATCAACGTCAATGACTCGGTAACGAAGTCAAAGTTCGACAACCTGTACGGTTGCCGGCACTCGCTCACGGACGGGATTCTCCGCGCGTCCGACGTGATGCTCGCCGGGAAGGTCGCAGTGATCTGCGGGTACGGCGACGTCGGCAAAGGTTGCGCGCAGGCACTCAAGGGTCAGGGCGCGCGTGTCATCATCACCGAGATCGATCCGATCTGCGCACTGCAGGCAGCAATGGAAGGCTATCAGGTCACCACTCTCGACGATGTGGTGAAAACGGCCGACATCTTCGTCACTGCGACGGGCAACAAGAACATAATTACGGCCGAGCACATGGCGCAGATGAAGGACAAGGCGATCGTCGGCAACATCGGTCACTTCGACAACGAGATCGACATGGCCGGCCTGAAAAAACTTCGCGGGATCAAGCGCGTACAGATCAAGCCGCAGTACGACGAGTACATCTTTCCCGACGGCCATAGCGTGATGATCCTGGCGGAAGGCCGGCTGCTCAATCTTGGATGCGCGACGGGACACCCGAGCTTCGTGATGTCGGCGAGCTTCACCAATCAGGTGATGGCGCAGATCGAGCTGCACACCAACTGCGACGCGTACGAGTGTCGCGTGTATACGCTGCCCAAGCACCTCGACGAGAAGGTAGCCCGGCTGCACCTCGAAAAGCTTGGCGTAAGACTCACCAAGCTGTCGAAGGATCAGGCGGATTATCTTGGCGTTCCCATGGAAGGTCCGTACAAGTCGGAGCATTACCGCTATTAGCTGAAGGGTTGGTGGCGTACTAGATCAAAGTTCCGTCGCTCGGCCACCAGGCCAGAGGCATCGTTCACGGGCGATTCTCTGGCTTTTGCCTTGCCTCCTTCTTGACGCCAACCTTCCGTACGGGATATTGTCGCGAATGAAACTGCTGCGTCAGATTGCCCCGCTCGCTCTGGCAGGACTCATCGCGTTGCAGATGTCATGCGGCGGTGACTCCTCGGGCCCCGGCATCTCGGTCTCCAGTATCGAGGCCAATTCGTCCACCACTATCAGCGCCGCTCCGGGCACTCAGGTAGCCGAGCTGCCGTCAGTAATCGTTCGTGACGCTGGCGGGAATGCTGTGGGCGGAGTGACCGTTACGTTTGCGGTTACGTCGGGCGGCGGATCCGTGACGGGCGCGAAAGCAGTCTCGACCGCGGATGGTGTAGCCACCGTGGGCAGCTGGACGTTGGGGCAGACGGCAGGCGTGAACACCATGACTGCAACGGCGGCGGGACTTCCCGCGGTGACGTTCACCGCCCAGGGCGCCGACCCATGCTCGTCGACGGCGACACACACGCTGGGATCGACGACGACTGCCAAACTGTCGCTCTCCGATTGCCGGCTCTCCGACGGGAGTCTCGTCGATTTCTACGCGGTCACCATCCCAACGACGGGAACCTACATTTTCACGCAGACCGGAGATTTCGACACCTACCTGGCGTTGCTTACACCACAGGTGGGAGTGATCGCGATCAATGACGACGCCGGTGGGCCGAATATATCAACCATCAAGGCGATCCTGCCGGCGGGCAATTTCCTCATCGGCGCCAATTCATACGATCCCAACGTGACCGGGAATTACACGCTCGCGTCCACGACATCGACGGCACACGTTACGAACTGCGAAGATGTCTTCATTGCTGCAGGCGTCAGTACTGACCAATCTCTTCAGACGACGGATTGTCCGAACAATGGATTTCCTTCGGACGATTACCTGGTCTTCCTCTCGGCTGGACAGTCAGTTACGGCGACGATGACATCCGGCGCCGTCGATTCGTACCTCGAAGCTCACGCTGATGGAAGCTCGAGCATTCTGACGTCGAACGACAACATGGACGGCACGACGCAAAACGCCCGAATCACATTGACGGCGACCGCCACCAACTTCTACGTCATCACGGCTCGCGCGGCGACGGCTGGGGTGACCGGCGCGTATACGCTGGCAATCCAGTAGGCAGCGAGTAGAGCGCTACTGCTTCTTTGCGCTGGAGTCGAGCGCGAAGAAGGGCGACCGCAGGACGGGCCGGTTCTGATCGTAGGACCGCTTCGTGATCAGCGCGACTGTGCTGTCGCGTCCGAGCCAGTTCTCTGCGCTCGCGGAATCGAGCAGCTTGTAGCGGCGCGCCAGCTCCGCGCGATACCATTTCGCCGGCAGAAGCGGAATCGTGACGACGGTGACGTCCCTGCGGGTGCCTTCGGCCTGCTGCAGGTACCAGAGCGGGTAGGTGTCGTTGTCACCGAGCGCGAGGAAGACTCCGGATGGTGGCACCCTCGCCAGCATCTCTGACTCGTCGACGCGGGCGCGCGTTTCTTCCGGATCCGTGCGGCGATCAACCGCGGTCCAGTTAAGAAGCGCTGGAGCAAAAGGCATCAATAACGCCACGAGGTTGAGCGGTACGAAAAGCATTCGTGAAAGCCGCACCGCCCCGTATCCGGCCCAGAGTCCCCAGCAGACGAACAACCAGAAAAAGAAATAGTCGCGCTCGCGGGCTTCATGGGGCGCACCAGTCGGCAGCAGGCCTTCGCCGAAGGACGGCCCAGCTTTCAGGTTGAGATAGATCACCACGCCAACGAATGCCACCAGGATCAGCAACGCGATCGCGCGCCAACTGCGGCGGTCGGCGTTGCGGTGCATGGCAAATCCGCAAAACCCGACCAGTGCGTAAAGAATCGTGAACGGAGTTCGCCACCAACTTGGTGGCGCCTCGGGCGCGAGGCCTTTCGCAAACTGCCAATCGGCGTACTCGAACACGTTGCCAACCTGCAGATAGAACGGCGCCCGACGAGGCCAGAGCGGCGGAACGTCGTATTGCCGGCGCAGAAGGACGTCCAGAAAGGAGCCGAAGGTAGACGGATTTCCCTGATTGATCGCCGGATCATGGCGCGCGCGAATCATCAGGAATGCCACGCACGTCATTCCCACCAATGCGACGAGCACTGAGCCGCGCAGCAGCTTGGCGAATGAGTGCGCTTCGCGCCGACCGTCCACATAGCGCCTTCCGACGGGCACCGCAAAGTAGCCGTCACCAGTACTGAAGACGAGAAGGATTGCGCTGGGAATGACAAGCAGCGCGATCAGATGCAGCGACCACGACAAACCCGCCAGATACGCCACGAGGAGCGCCCATCTGGCGTCGGAGTTTCTTCCGGCGCGGTCAGCAGCCCACAGAACCATGCATCCAAACAGGAATGCAACGGCGTAGACCTCTGTCTCCGTGGCGTTGAGCCAGACCGTCGACATCAGCCCCGCGGTGAGGCCGGCGGCCGTTGCGGCGAACCCGTCTTCCGTCCACTCGGCTATCAGGTTGGTGAGAATGCCGCAGGAGAACGCGGTGCAGACCGCCGATAGAAGATTGAGCGAGCGGGCGAAGCCAAACACGGGAGCGAAAATGAGGCTCCACGTTTTCCCGATGAGGACGTAAAGCGGCGTCCCGGGGGGATGCGGAATCCCAAGAGAATGAATGGCAGCGAGGAACTCACCCGAGTCCCAAAGCGTTACGCCCGGGGCGAGGGTGAGCATGTACACGAAGAGCAGTAATACGGCGGTCGTCCAACCCGGCGAAGGAAACCGTCTTATTGGGGGCGCCTCTGTGAAGGTTAGCGTTTCAAAATTAATTCAGCGGCTCGGGAGTTGCCCGACCGTTGAGCCATTCGGGTAGTTCCGTTTCACAACGAGTCGTCGGGAGGAGTTACGTACGCGATCACGCACGCTTCGGCAGCGCTGGCCCTGAAGCGAAAATTCCCGCGGGTTGGCCTGCTGCCTCTCCTCATCTCCGTGCAGTTCGTAGAGCTCCTGTGGATCCTGTTCACCTTTCTCGGGATCGAGCACGCGCGAATCACACCGGACGCCATCCATCTCGACTTTCTTCCCTACTCCCATTCGGTGACGACCGGATTGGTTCTCGCGGCAATCACCTGGGGATTCGGCAAGGCGGGGCGGCGGACAAATGTGGGAATGGCGATCGCGCTCGGGATCCTCTCTCACATCCTGTTGGACATCATCCATCACGAGCCGAACATCGCTCTGCTGCCCATGCAGTGGGGACCTCAATTCGGACTGAATCTCCAAGCCTACCCGATCCTGGATTTCCTGGTCGAGCTGGCGTTCTGCCTGGTGTGCTGGGCGTTCTTTCATGGGACAAGAGGACTCCTGATCGGAATCGTGATCTTCAACCTTCTCAACATTCCGTTCATGTTCCCGCGTTCTCAAATGTTCGTGCCCCTGATTGAGCATCCCAACCTTCTGCCGACTCTCATACTCATCGAGGTCGTCGCAACGTGGCTGGCGGTGTGGTGGCTGGGCAAGGGGACGATTCTCCTCGAGGACGCCATGCCGGATCCGCGGATCTGACAATCGCCCGCTGATTACTGAGCGAGCAGCTCGGACTCTTCCGGAGTTAGCGCCCACGCCGCGTCGAGTGCGAGCCGATTCGGCCGCACGTTGTGCACCCGGAATATTCTGGCCCCGGCAAAGAACGCGACGACGTTAACGCCGACGGTTGTCATGTCGCGATCGTCGTTGCCTACCATGTTTGGTGCGAGGGTCGTTCCGCCGAGCAGGCTGCCGGTCCCCGCGGTGTACCGGATCAACTCGGCAATCACACGCTTGCGAGACGCTCCAAGAAAAACCGGGTAGCCTAGCGCGATGATCCTCTCGAGCTGGACGAGAGCAGCAAGCGAGTGCCCGGTTTTTTTCGAGAAGCCGATGCCGGGATCCACCGCGATGCGGGCCGGATGTACCCCCGCGCGCTGGACCGCCTGGACGCTTTCATCGAGCTCGGCCACAATTTCGCCGACGGGGTCATCCCCGTAGACCGCATTTTCGTAGCTCGCCATGTCAGCGACGGTGCCGCGCGAATGCATGAGGACGACGTTGCAGCCGGCCTCCGCGCAGACCTCCGGCATTTTCGGATCGAGTGACATGCCGGAAACATCGTTAACGATGGATGCTCCTTCCGACAGAGCTGCCCTCGCAACTTCGGCCTTTACGGTATCGATGGAGATGGCAACTTCGCTCCAGCGCGATCGAATACCGCGAATGACTGGCAGCACGCGTTTGAGCTCTTCTCGCGGTGGAACCGGTTTGGCCCCGGGCCGAGTTGATTCTCCCCCCACGTCGATTGCGTCGGCGCCTTCAGAGATCATCCGCGCCGCCTGGGCGATTGCGGTCTCGGTGGAAACGAAATTACCCCCGTCGCTGAAGCTGTCGGGGGTAACATTCAGAATTCCGAAGACATTTGGCCGCTGTGACTTGGACGGCCAGGTGAAACTCACGCCGGCGCAACCTCCGGTCCGCCGAACAGGGGCGGCTTCGACGGCTTGGGATGCAAGACCGGTGTAGCAAGCGCCGGAGCTGAGGGCGGCGGACTAACCGGACGCGGAGGCAGCGTCTCGCCGCGTGCGAGCGCGTTGACCTCGTCACCGGTAAGAGTCTCGCGATCCAGCAAGGCGGCGGCGACCCGGTGGAGCAGATCCATATTCTCCTGCAGGACACCGGTCGCGCGGATGTACGCTTCCTTGATTACGCGCGAAACCTCCTGATCGACGAGCTGTGCGGTGCGCTCTGATACCTCGCGACGGGTCTGCAGCTCACGACCGAGGAACAGCTCCTGCTCGTTGTCGCCAACAAGGACGGGACCGATTTCGTCGGAGAGTCCCCACTGCGAGACGTAGCGGCGAGCGAGACCGGTCGCCTGCTGGATGTCGCTGGCGGCGCCGGTGGTGACGCGATCGCGTCCGAACACCAGCTCCTCGGCGACACGCCCACCATACGCCTTCACCAGATTCGCCTCGAGTTGCTCGCGGGTGACTGAGACGCGATCGTCTTCGGGGAGCGTCCACGCGACACCGAGTGTCCGCCCGCGCGGCACGATGGTGACCTTGTGCAGTGGATCGTTGCCCTTCACCTTGATCGCGCAGATGGCGTGGCCACCTTCGTGATAGGCGGTGAGCTTCCGCTCATCGTCCTTCATGACCATCGATTTGCGCTCGGCGCCCATCATCACCTTGTCCTTCGCATCCTCGAGGTCGGCCATGTAGACCTTGTCGTGATTGCGGCGGGCGGCGAGCAACGCGCCTTCGTTTACGAGATTGGCGAGATCAGCTCCAGCCATTCCCGGAGTGCCGCGCGCGAGAGTCGTGACGTCGACATCCTCGGCCATCGGCTTGTTGCGGATGTGGACGCGAAGAATTCCCTCACGACCACGCAGATCGGGCGAGTCTACGACGATCTGGCGGTCGAACCGCCCGGGACGCATCAGCGCGGGATCGAGGACATCCGGACGATTTGTGGCGGCGATGAGAATAACGCCGTCGTTCGACTCGAATCCATCCATCTCGACGAGCAGCTGATTCAGTGTCTGCTCACGCTCGTCGTGACCGCCGCCCAATCCAGCACCGCGGTGGCGGCCGACGGCATCGATCTCGTCGATGAAAATGATGCACGGAGCGTGGGCTTTGCCCTGCTCGAACAGATCGCGTACGCGACTCGCGCCGACGCCGACGAACATCTCGACGAAGTCAGAGCCGGACATGGAGAAGAAGGGCCGGCCGGCTTCGCCGGCAACGGCCCGGGCAAGTAAGGTTTTCCCGGTACCGGGCGGGCCGACCAGCAGCGCGCCTTTCGGCAGACGCCCGCCAAGCTTGGTGAATTTCTGCGGGTCCTTGAGGAATTCGATGATCTCCTGCAGCTCGATCTTCGCTTCGTCGGCACCTGCGACATCATCGAAAGTGACCTTAGGGGTGTCACCGGTGAGCAGTTTCGCCTTGGACTTCCCGAAGCTGAACGCCTTGGCGCCGCCGGCCTGCATCGAACGGAAGAGGAAAAACCAGATTCCGAAAATCAGCAGGTACGGGAAGAGACCGATGAGAATGGTGGTGAACGAAGCGCGCGGCTCTTCGGCCTGGATCTGCACTCCGTGCTCGGTGAGACGCTTCACCTCGTCGCTCGAGTTCTCCATCGGCAGAAGAACCTTGAACCTGGAGACGAGGCGGCCCTTGACGGGCACCTTGTTCTTGAACTCACCCGTGACCAGGCGCCCACCCTGGATGGTGACCTTATCGATGTTGTTCTTCTCGAGCTGATCGCCGTACTGGGGTGTGTAGGAAATCTCGGGCGCGGCATCTGATCCTTTCCCCGAGAACTGGATGATCGCGACGGGCACGAGTATGACGAAGACCCAGAACGAGAGCTGCTTGGAAACCTTGCTCCAGTTCGTAGGCTTCTTCGGTGTTTTATTCGGCATTTGTATCGGCATTTACTGCAAGCTCGCTATATAAGGCAAGTGGCGGAAATTCTCCGCGTGGTCCAGCCCATATCCAACCAGAAACTCGTTCGGAGCATCGAAACCAACGAACCTCGCGTCGAACTTCAGACCGTCCGTGATCCTTTTGTGAAGGAGCGCGCAGATCTCTAGCGACCGGGGTTTTCGTTCCTTCAGTATAGTCATGAGACGATTCAAAGTGCGGCCCGAATCAATGATGTCCTCTACCAGAAGAATGTCTTTCCCGGCCAGCTCCGTTTCAGGGTCGTAAACCAATCTGACTGTCCCGCTGGAAACCATTCCATCGCCGTAACTCGAGGCAACCAGAAAATCGACTTGTAACGGACGCGTTATCTCACGTACGAGGTCGCTCAGAAAAATGAAACTTCCTTTGAGCAAACCGAGCACCAGAAGCTCGCCATCGGGGTAAGCGTTGGTGATCTCTCTGCCGAGCTCGGTCACGCGGTGAGCGATCTCGGCCTGGCTGAAGGCGACTCGCTTGACGGCCCTCCCCGAGAGCCGCGGATCGGCTATCGAGGCGAGAGGCTTCGCGCCGCTCGTCACGCGAGCAGGGCGGCTTGCGGCGAGCGGATGTGCTCCCGAACCGGCGCCCGGCGCAACAGCATGTGGTCGCGCTTCATGACGATCTCGATTCCCCCCGAAAGCTGAATCGCACCTCCAGTTGTTCCCCTAATAGTAAACTCCGCGGCGCGGTGGGTTCCCCGCCGATCCATTACGACTTGGGCGCGGGCAGCTAACGCGGGCCAAAGCACTCGCAGGGATTCCGCGTCGTACCCGGCGAGACTGGAACGGCTCACCCGGAGCGCGCCGTCACGCTCTTCGGTGGCGTCGATGTTCGGCAAGAGGTCTTCAACCGAACGACGCCACGCGGCTGCCTGGCGCGCCACGGCCAAGAGCTGCGCGGGGAAGTCGGGGTGTTGCTGGACGATCGACGGCAGGATGTCGAGGCGAATGCGATTCCGCAGGTGCTTTCGATCCAGATTCGATGGGTCGTTCACGAACTGCACCCGATTCTTTCTTGCATAAGCCGCCAGGGTCGCGCGAGAGACGTTCAGGAACGGCCGGACAACTGGCGATTCCGCGTAAAGACCGGCGAGCCCACGTGGACCAGCGTCCCTGAGAATGCGGATGAACACCGTCTCGATCTGATCATCGAGCGAGTGAGCGGTTACGACCGCGGCGTCGCGCGGCGCGGCGACCTGAAGCAGAAATTGCCACCGGGCGCGGCGCCATTCCTCTTCGCGTCGGCCGACCGTAGCCGCTCGTCCGTTGACGCACTTGAATCCGAGCTGCGCAGCGCGGCGCGCTACCAGCGCCACAGCCTTGCCGGCGGCGCGACCTGTGCCGTGATCGAATGTGGCAACGAGCACCTTATTTCGAACTGCAGCGGGGAGTCTGGAAGCTGCGGTAAGAAGCACCATCGAATCGAGGCCGCCGCTCACAGCGAGCACGCAGTCATCGCACGCTTCGAGCGATGCCGCGACTGCGCTCTCAAGGGAGCCTGCTTCAACGAAAGCCGTTGCCATGATAGTTTTAATTTACCTATTCACGGGGGAGCTCCGCTTGGAGACGCACGGTCCGCTGGGAACGCTGTGGGTATCGATCGGCCTTATCTGTTTCTACACAGCGCTGATCTGGTTGAACACGCTGCTCGGCTTTTTCCTCACGCCACTGCTGACGGGAGTTCCGATCAGCTGGCTGATGGACTGGCGGAAGCGCCGTAAGGGCGAATTACCGACGGACTCCGAGGCTGCGACCTACCAGGGATAAAGGGCCTGGTAGTAAGCGCGATTTCGCAGGATGATCCTCACGTAATCGCGCGTCTCGACGAACGGTATCCGTTCCGTGAAGACTTCCGGATCGTTGGCTCCTGCCTTCGTCGACCACTTCTCGACGCGCGACTCACCGGCGTTGTAGGCGGCTAGAGTCTTCACCACTTCCGGATACTTGCGTACGAGACCGCTGAGGTGTGAGGTCCCGAGCGTGATGTTCGTAGCCGGCTGATAAAGAAGATCCGGGTCCCACGGACCGATGCCCTTGGCGGCGGCAACGTCCTTTCCAACCGCGGGCATCAGCTGCATCAGCCCACGCGCGCCCGCCGGCGACGTCGCCTGCGGATTGAAGTTTGATTCCTGGCGAATGAGCGCTGCGACCAGAACCGGATCGAGTCCGTTCTCCTTTGAGCTGGAGATGAGCGTCTCGCGCTCGAGCACAGGAAAATACAGTCGATAGTTCTCGGGACTGCGACCGATGTCATCGAGCGCACGTCGTCCAAGAGCGATCGAGCGCGATGCCTGGTCACCGCCGGCGAGTGCATGTGCGGTTGCGACCATGCGTGTCGGGTTGGCCATCGCGTCTCGAAACAGCTTGTCGTTCTCGAACCCGGCCTCGACGTCCATGCCGACATCTCTCAATCCAACCACCCTGTTCACCGCCGAATCAATGGCGGGAATTCTGGCGTAGTTCGGCGTGGATCGATCGGCCGCGATAACCGTGGTGTCGAGTCGCTTTGCCGACAAAACTGCGTAGTAGCTCAGCGGATCGCTCTTGATAATTGACTGCCAGCGCGCGCGGCTCCGCGCCTTGTCGCCGAGTGCCGCGTACGACCGACCGGCCCAATACTCGGCGGCGAGAGCTTCGGTGCTGTTGGAGTCGCGCGCGACGAGCGAGTCCAACTCGGCGGCCGCACCACGGCGATCGCCTTGTATGTAGGAAATCATTCCCGCCCGAAAACGCGCGTTGGTTGCATGCCTTCCTGTGGGGAAGCGCTTGAGCATCGCCATGAGAGTTTGCTTCGCATCCTGATCGCGGTTCTCATCAGTGGCGAGATCAGCGAGTAGCAGCATCGCCGAGGCGGCACTGGTGTCCTTTGGGAATGCCGTTGTGATCGAGCGAAGCGTGACGCGAGCTGCATCGATGTTGCCCAGCGCAACCTGCGCGCGCGCTCGCTGGTACTGCGCGGCCGCTGCGAGGTTAGCGGGCGCGCGAATCTTGGCGAACTGGGCGATCGCCTCCGGATATTTTCTAAGGCGAAAGAGCACGGATCCGTACGCGACGTTGTCGGCGACATCGCCAAGATTGACGCCCAGCGCCTTCGAGAAGCCAGCCGCCGCGCGCTCCGGCACTCCGGACTTGTTGGCCGCGCGGGCTATGGCGAGCTCTTCGGACGGCGTTCTGGTCGTGAACGCCTTATCGAACAGATCGATGGCTTCCCGCGTATCCGGCGAATTGCTCGAGGTGGAGATGAAGCTCAGTAGCTCGGCGCGAGCAGCTGCTCGGGAGGCGTCGTCGGACGGTGGATTGACGCGGAGTCTCAACGCATCGAGTTTGGCTCCTAGCGCGTTATATGCGCGAATCGCCCCCGCGAAATCTCGCGTTCGCTCTCGAGCTATGGCGTCGGTCCAGCGGATCCGGTCGCGAGCGACATCCGTGCGGAGCCTGGCGTAATACGCGGCACGCGCAGCGCTGTCGGCGGTGACACCGGCAGCCCTCAGGTAAAGCCAATCAGACAGCTGTGGGATTTTCTGGGCAGCTGCGTCGTAAGCGGCGCGCGCGGCGTCGAGGCTGTCGGCGCGATCGAGCTCGCGTGCATGGACGACGAGTGCCCGGCTATCTGTGGGAAGAACATGCTGAGTCGTGTCGCCCGCGAGAACGGCGGCTGAATCTTTCTGGCTGGGCAAGGATTTTTGACAACCGGTCGATGACAGGACGAGCGCGACCAGAGGGAGCAGGAGATGGGCTAACGCCAACGTGTGTGATCTCCAAGGAGGAGTTTGTTTGCTTCTTCCGGACCCCAGCTTCCGGCCGGATAACGCGGGAGAGACCTCGCAGGATGCTTGCCCCAATAATCGAGAACCGGATCGATAATCGACCAGGCCATTTCGACTTCGTCACTGCGGGTGAAAAGCGTGGGATCGCCGATCATGCAGTCGAGTAACAGCGTCTCATACGCGGGGTGTGCGTCGTTACCGAACGCTTCACCGTAAGTGAAGTCCATGTCGACCGGCGTAATCTCGAGCCCTGGCGTGAGCTCGTGCATTGCGCCGGGAGTCTTCACCTGGAAACGCAGTGAGATCCCTTCGTCGGGCTGGACGCGCATCGTGAGCACACTCGGCGACATCTCTTCAACGGCCTTCTGACCGAACAAAAGGAGCGGCGGCGAGCGGAACTGAATGGCAATTTCCGAGATTCTCCGCGCCATCCGCTTTCCAGAACGCAGGTAGAATGGAACTCCCTTCCACCGCCAGTTGTTGATATCGACGCGCATCGCGGCGAACGTCGGTGTCAGCGAGTTGGCCGGCACATCAGGCTCGCTTGTATACGCGGGCACTGATTTCCCATCAACGGTCCCACCATCGTATTGCGCCCGAACAACGGCTGGCTCGCAATCGCCCTGAACGAGCGGCCGTACCGAGTGCAGCACTTTCACCTTCTCGTCGCGGACGGCGTCCGCAGTGAACGAGCTGGGCGGCTCCATTGCAGCGAGTGTAAGGAGCTGCAGCAGGTGATTCTGGAACATGTCGCGCAGGACTCCTGCCTCCTCGTAGTACTTGCCGCGACCTTCCACTCCAACCGACTCCGCAGCCGTTATCTGGACATGCGACACATAGTGCCTGTTCCAGAGCGGCTCGAAAATCGAATTGGCGAAGCGGAATACGAGGATGTTCTGAACGCTCTCTTTGCCGAGGTAGTGATCGATGCGATAGATCTGGTGTTCGCCAAACTCGTCCAGCACGAGCCGGTTGAGAGCCATCGCAGAATCCAGACTGGTGCCGAATGGCTTCTCGATCACGATGCGGTTCCACGGCCGCTCTTCGTACGAGTGGGTGCGGCGGGCGAGACCGCTTGCGCAAAGGTGCGTGAGTGTCGTCTCAAAGACGCTGGGCGGAATCGCGAGGTAGAAGAGCCGATTGCGATCCTCCTCGCCTGACTTCGACTCGATCTCGTTCAGGCGCGTTTTGATATTCGCGTAGGCGTCGTCCCGTGTGAAGTCACCGCCGGCGTAGAAGGTCCGCTGACAGAGCCACTGCCAGACGTCGTCGTTAACCTTGTGGATCTCGTCCGAGCGCGACATCGCCTCGCGCATCATGGCGCGGTAGCTATCGTCGGTGTTTTGATCGCGGGCAACGCCCAACAAAGCGAAGTTGTCGGGAAGGAGTTTCTGCTCGGCGAGGTAGTAGATCGCCGGAATCAGCTTTCGCTTGGTGAGATCCCCGGCGCCGCCGAAGATGACCATCGTGCAGGGATCGGCCTTGTCGCGGCTGCCGCGTCTGCGCGGGGCACGAATGAGTGGCACTGCCTGGGGCGTCTTCATGATTTCTTTACCGCGTGACCGCCGAATTCGTTGCGCAGGGCGGCGATGACTTTGGCCGAGAACGAATCGCTTTGACGCGAGCGTAGGCGGGTGAGAAGCGAGAGAGTGATGACGGGAGCAGGGACATCGAGGTCAATGGCTTCCTGGACTGTCCAGCGCCCCTCGCCCGAGTCCTCCACGTAGCCTTTCAGTGCGGTGAGATCCGCGTCGTTCTCAAAAGCCGTTTCGGCCAGCTCGTTGAGCCACGATCGCACGACGCTGCCGTGATTCCAGACGGCAGCGATCTTGTGGAGGTCCAGCTTGAAGTCCCTGGACGCATGGAGGATCTCGTAGCCCTCCGCATAAGCCTGTAGCATTCCGTACTCGATTCCATTGTGGACCATCTTCACGTAATGGCCGGATCCCGGCGGTCCCATGTGCGCGTAACCGTCGGACGGGGCGAGTGTCTTGAAGATCGGCTCGCACAGCTTGAACGCTTCGGGGGACGCGCCGATCATCAGGCAGTATCCGTTAGCTAGACCCCAGATCCCACCGCTCGTCCCCGAATCGACGAAGTGAATTCCCTTGCCTTGCAGCTCGGCGGCGCGCCGCATGGTGTCGTGGAAGTTCGAGTTGCCGCCGTCGATGATGACGTCGCCTTTCGAGAGACCGGGCGTTAGTCGGGCAATGGTGTCGTCGACCGGCTTCCCCGAGGGAACCATGATCCAGACGATTCGCGGCCCTTTCAATTTGGCCGTGACTTCGCCGAGGTCCCTCGCCGCTGAAGCTCCCAGCGAGACGTACTTCTGGATCGCTTCCGCACTCCGGTCGTAGACGACGACTTCATGACCTCCCTTCATCAGCCGCTCCGACATGTTGCCGCCCATCCTGCCAAGACCGATCATTGCCAAGCGCATTGACTATGCTCCGGAAAGTTCGAGGTCGAGAAACTGCTCCAGGTCGGAGCGAAGCTGGTCGGCCGTCTTAAAAAGCATCACGTTCATGCCAAGCGAGCTGGCGGGAATGAGGTTCTGTTGCCGGTCATCGATGAATAGAGACGTTTCCGGCTTTGCGTGAGCTATGCCAAGGGCGCGCTGGTAGAACCGGCGGATCGGCTTGCGCACACCCAGCCAGCACGACGAGATGAAAGCCTCGAAGATCTGCGAGATCCCGAAGTGCTCGATACGATAAATGTTGAGGTCTTCCGATTCGTTGTTGAGCGTCATCAGGGTATAGCGCGAATCCTTCGACAGCTCTCGCGCCAGTCGAATGGTGTGCTCGAATGGAACGCTCTGGGCGCACATGAACTGGCGAAACTGTTCGCGGGAGAACTGGCGTTCGGTGTAGAAAACCGCCACGTCCAGATATTCGTTCAGGGAGATTCGTCCTTCTTCCCACTCGCCGACTACCTCTTCGTGACGCCACTGGAAGTCGTCGGCATCCAGACCGAAGTGCTCGACAGCACACTGCCGCTGTTCACGGTCCCAGCCGTTCGAGCCGAGGACACCGCCGATGTCGAAGAAGATGTGGCTGATCTCCGTCACTTGATCAGGACGGCGCGCGCCGGCGCACCATCGCAGCCCTCGAGGCGAAGCGGCAGACAGATGAACTGATACTCGCCGGGTGGCGGCGCGGAGAGATCGAGGCCTTCGACTATCACCACGCCGCTCTCGAGCAGAGTGCGATGCGTCCGGTGGTGGCCAGAGTGGAATTGCTCGATCGAGAGGTAGTCGATGCCGACCAGCTCGACACCGTTGTCGACGAGATATTTGGCGCCGTCGGGCGCGAGGAAAGTGTAGTTCGGAACGAAATCAGCACTCGTGAGAAAAGTCGAGTTTCGCGTTTGCAGCAGAACGCGCTTGTGACCCCTGATTGCCCGAGGTCGAAGCTGCGCCTCGCCGATCGACATCACATCACTGGCAAAATTCAGCAGCAGCGCGGGCCCGATCAGCCTTTCCAGCGGAATCTTGTCGACGGGCTGTCCATTGTCGAAAAAATGACGGGAGGCGTCGGCGTGGGTTCCGGTGTGGGAGCCGAAATGAATCGTGGACACGTTGGCGCTGGCGCCTTTTGCCACGGCTTGTTGTAACGCAATGTCGATCTCGGGATTGCCAGGATAAACGAGACCGCCCGTTCGGATGGGCACCGAGATGTCGTAAATGCGGCTCACGGGCGGATGCGAAGCAACTGTCGTGCGCGGTTTACGATGGCAGGCTCGTGGATTCGCTGGCGCTGAGTGTGAACCGCGGGATCGCAGCCTCGAAGGACGATCCGTCCTGCCGAAGTAGGCCGTAATGCCCTTCCATCCAACCTTCCCCGGATTTGAGGATGCAGAAGCTTTGATATTCGTGCACCCCGCCCGGGATGATGGTCGGCTGCTCTCCTACCACCCCTTCACCGATCACCTCGGTGTCCACGCCCTCACCAACCGAATCGTGAATCAGCCACCGGCGCGTCAACAGCTGCGCCGCCAGGTTGCCGACATTCTCGATGCGAACGAAGTACGCGAATACGTAGTGACTTTGCGACGGCTCCGAGTGATCGCGGAGGTAGACGGGGCGCACTGTGACGCGAATTCCTTCCGTCTCACGGTAGAAAAAACTTCGCGCGGTCATGGGTTCAAGTTAGCCGCTGCGGCGCATGGCGCGCCACGTGGTGCCGAAACGAAACGAGGCGCCGGCTGAGCCGGCGCCTCGCTCGTAAACCGTTCGGTCCGCTTTACCAGATAACAGGCCGAACGGAGTCCGGACGAACCATCGGATCCCCCGGCTTGCAGTTAAACGCCGCAGCGAACTGAGGCAGATTCGACAGCGGGCCGTTTGTCCGCCACTGACCCGGAGAATGCGGATCGGTGTTGATGCGAACTCGTTGCGCCTCTGGAGTGATGTTCTGTCTCCAGATCTGGGCCCAGGCGAGGAAAAACCGCTGCTCGGGAGTGAACCCATCGATGAGCGGCGGACGTCCTTTCGCGGCCAACGCCTTCTCCATCGCCGCGTACGCAACCGACAACCCGCCGAGGTCCGCGAGGTTTTCACCCAACGTCAGCTTGCCATTTACGTGGAGGCTGTCGAGAACCGTGTATGAATCGAACTGGGACGAGACGAGCCCGGTGCCGGTCTTGAACTTCGAGAGATCCGCCGCGCTCCACCAGTTGCGAAGATTTCCCTGCGCATCGAACTGAGCGCCCTGATCGTCGAAGCCGTGAGTCATCTCATGCCCGATCACCGCGCCCATTCCACCATAGTTGACGGCATCGTCCGCATTGGGATCGAAGAACGGCGGCTGCATGATGCCGGCCGGGAACACAATCTCGTTCATCGACGGGTTGTAGTACGCGTTGACCGTCGGCGGAGTCATTCCCCACTCGGTGCGATCGACCGGCTGGCCGATTCTGGCGAGCGTGCGACGACGCTCGTACTCCCGCACCGCCACCTGGTTGTTGAAGAAGCTTCCAGGGCTGATGGTGAGCGTGGAATAGTCACGCCACTTGTCGGGATAACCGATCTTGTTCGTGAACGCGGCCAGCTTGCCCGACGCCATCACCTTGGTGGTGTCGCTCATCCAGCCGAGGGTTTGCAGGCGATCGTGGAAGACCGATTCGAGATTACGAACCATCTCCAGCGCGCGCGACTTTGCCTGCGGCGTGAAATACTGTGAGACGTACGCCTGGCCGAGTGCGTCCCTCAGGCCGGCGTCAGTCGCGCGGGTGCAGCGCTTGTCACGCGGCAGCATCTCCTTGGCCCCGCTCAGCGTGCTGCTGAAGCGAAAGTCCTCGTTGACGAACGGCGAGCTGAGACTCGGCGCTGCGGCGTCGAGCAGGTGCCAGCGCAGATAGGCTTTCCAGTCGTCGAGCGAAGCTGACGTCAACAGCGCGTCCGCCGCTTTCAGAAATTCCGGATTCTGAACATTGATTGTCGAAATATCAGGTCTGCCCTCAGCCGCGAAGAACGCCGGCCAGTTGAAGCCAGGTGCGAGCTGCGCAACCTCGGCGGCAGTCATGCGGTGATAATTCGCATTCGGATCGCGCATCTGCACGCGCGTCATGGCGGGTGTAGCGAGTGCGGTCTCGATGGTCATCACCTTCTGCGCATCGGCCGCCGCCTGGGTGGAGTTCTCACCGATCAGCCCGAGCATTCGGCCGACGTGTGCGACGTAGTTGGCTCGGATGTCCGAGTAACGCTTGTCCTGATTCAGGTAATAGTCGCGATCCGGGAGGGAGAGTCCGCCCTGGCTCACACCGGCAATAACCGATGTGCTGTTCTTGTAGTCCTGCTGCGCGCCGAATCCGAACAGCAGCGGCACGCCGCGTGAATGGAGTCTCGCCACTTCGGACTCGAGGTCGCGCCGGTTCGTGATGGCGTTGATGCGATCGAGCTCCGCCTTGATCGGCTGGAAGCCGGCGCGCTCGGCGCCTACGGAATCCATGCACGACGAGTAGTAAACGCCGAGCTTCTTCATGTCAGCAGTAGCCTGAGCGTTACCGCTCGCCGAAGCGGTGCGAAGAATCGACATCAGGTTTGCCTGATTGTTTTCCTGCAGCTCATCGAAGCTGCCCCAGCGTGAGTACGCGGCGGGAACTGGGTTCCGCTTGACCCAGCCGCCGTTGGCGAACTGGTAGAAGTCGGTACAGGCTGAAACCGATCGATCGAGGTTTGCCGGATCGAGCGGTTTCGTTTGCATGGGGACGGCGTTCTGGGCCGTCACGGGAGAGGCGAGCGCGAGGCTTAGCGCCAGCGCACGTAGAACGAGACGCATGATAGGTGCTCCGGGTGGTGTTTGGACTACTTGACCATAATCTTCACGCCGCATCCAAGTCCAGTCCCCCGGCGTACGGGTAATCCCGCTGTCATTTTGCGGACTTCTTCCGCGAGGACCGTTTTGCTTTGCGTGCCCTTGGATTCACAGGTTTCATGATGCTCCCACGACAATTGTCGGCGCCGCAACGACAGAAATAGAACTTCTCCAGCTCGGCGTCGTCCTTCCCCGTGCGCTCGTACTGGTAATCGTATGCCAGCTCTACTCCAGGCTCGATACCACGCCGTGCATGGATGAAAATCTTTTTTCCGGTGATGATCGCTTCGCAGTTCGGATCGCAGGAGTGGTTGATATAGCTGGCGTCTCCACCGCCGGCCGACATAGCCCCGTCGATGACGGTCTTCTTATCGAGAGTGAAGAGGAAGGTGTGGTGCCTCTTCATCCTGGTGTCGTCGTATCGCTTGTCCGCCTCGCGATTGCTGATCCGCTCGCCTTTGTACTCGAGGATCCTGGTTCCTTTGCGGATGTACCGGTTGGCGAACACGCCGCGCCCGTGAATCGGCGAGTTGCGCACGACGTACAACGGTTCTCGATTGCGTTTATGGCTCGGCTTGAGCGTAGGCTCTCGGCCGTTCTTGGACTTCGACATCGATTGTTTTGGGTTTTTCTACTTCGTTGATGCGACTATGAGGCCACCACACTCGCCGAGGCCGATCCGCGCGGCGCCTTCGCGCTGAAAGTAGGCGCGCAGGATGATCTCATCGCCATCGTGGAGAAATTTCCGTTCCTCTCCGGTGGGGAGCACCACCGGCTCCGCTCCGCGACGCGTCAGCTCGAGCATCGATCCCTGTGATCCGGCGTCGGGACCGGACACCGTGCCGCTGGCAAACAAATCGCCGGGTCGCAGGTTGCAGCCGTTGCTCGAATGGTGAGTCAGCATCTGTGCGGGTGTCCAATACATGTCAGCGAGCGACGCCTGACTGAGTCGGAACGGCCGCAGACGGCCCTCCCGCATGAGCATCGATCGGATGTAGACCTCGATGTTCAGATCGAGACCGCCTTCGTTTCGATCCTTCTCCGAAGACAGGTAGGGCAGCGGTTGCGGGTCGCTTGGCGGTCGGAAGAATGATGGCGACCGGTACGGCTCGAGGGCTTCCCAGGTTATCACCCAAGGCGAGATCGTCGTGGCGAAGTTTTTCGCCAGAAAAGGTCCCAGCGGCTGGTACTCCCACGACTGGATGTCCCGCGCAGACCAGTCATTCACGAGGCAGATGCCGAACAAGTGCTCCTCGGCGGCGTTGATCGCCACAGTTTCGCCAAGCGCGGTGCCAGCGCCGATAAAGAACCCAACCTCGGCTTCATAGTCGAGCATCTGAGTGGCGCCGAAGGTTGGATTTCCGCCGGAGGCCGGCGCGATCTGACCTTTCGGCCTGGTGACACCGGAGCCACTGAGCACGATCGACGAGGCGCGTCCGTGATACGCGATTGGGACATGCTTGTAATTGGGCAGCAGCGGGTTGTCGGGGCGAAAGAGCTTCCCGACGTTGGTTGCGTGATAGATCGAGGCGTAGAAATCGGTGTAGTCGCCGATCTGCGCCGGAAGGAAGAGATCCGCCTCGCTCATCGGCACCAGTGCGCCGGGTGGGAGCGGATTGATCACACTGCTGTCGCCAGGACTGCCTGACAGCAGTTCGCTCAGACGCGCACGGAATTCGGAGAGCGCATCCCGGGGGGCGGCCATCAGCTCGTTCATGTTCGGCCGGTCGCACCACCGCGCCACGTCGCGGGCTTTGCCCGTCCAGAGATTTGCGCTCAGCGATTCGCCGACGTCCACGATTTGATCGCCGATCGCTACTCCAACCCGGTGTTCGGCGTCGCCTTTGCGCGCGAAAACTCCGAACGGAAGATTCTGAATCGGGAAGTCGGTGTCTGGCGAATTCGCGGATTCGATCCAGGAAGTGAGTGACGGATCGTGGGTCTCGTTCACTTGTCCGTTGATCTCAGTTGCGGGTGAGGGAGGCGAGCTCGTCTACGGGCTCACGAAATGAACACGAGCCGAATGCGATTGCAAATTTCGACCGAGCCGCGGCGATCTGCTCGGTGGTGACCGTTTTGTTCCGCCAGCGAATGCCTCCGTCTCCAAAAACGAACGCGGATGGGTCTGTTTCCTCGAGAACAGCAACGAGGGCTTCTTCGGTTTCACCCGCGTAGGCCATAGCGCTGGCGAGGAACACGTTCACGAAACCGTACATCACTCCCTTCTCGCTATCCGGCTCGTAAGTCAGATGGTGCTCGCCACGGAGCGGGTGGTGCAGCCCGGCGGTTGCTTTGAACGGCAATTTGGCGCGCGCACATGCGACGATGAAGTCAGCGAGCTTGTCCGCGGGCGGAAACGCGTTCGCGCTGACCCCACCGGTGCGAACCTTGGCGCGGACGTGCAGCTCCGACATGGCGGTGACGAGCGAACGCACGTCGCCCGAAAGAGGAATTTCAGAGTAGACGGTGAATTCGGGTCCAAGCTCATGGCGCTGGCGATGGATCTGATCCGCCGTCGTCGCCTTCATCTCGACGACGTCGATAATCGCGCGCCCTTTCGATCCGGAGCCGTGATCCCGATTGAATCGGGACATTTCCTTCACGGCAGATGCGATGTCGTCAGCGACGAGTACGCTCAGGCGCCACGATTCAGCGGCATTCCCTTTCGGCAACAGATCGTCGGCTGCGTCTTCGAGCTCCGTGAGCCGAGCAATGGGAACGATGAAGCGCCCCAGCGCGTGACTGTCCGGACCCTTCGCATACGACGCGTAGTGCTCGAGCGCCGTTCGCATATCCTCGCCGGATGGCGGGAAAAGGCCAGCGTAATCGACCAGGCCAGCGAGCAAGACATCGACCGCTTTCGTCAACGGTCCTTGAGCCTGCGCACGAACTTGAGACCCGACCAGGTGTCGTCGATGGCGCAAACCTTTACATCTACGAGTCCGGCATCCAATCCGTAGGCGCGGACGGCATTCTCGCTGACATCGGTCTCGACGCCAGACGCGCGCTTTGGCCACGCCACCCAGAGCATCCCGTTCGTCTCCAGTCGATTGCGCAAGGCGACGAATTTCCGCGCGAGATCCGCCATCTTCTTTACGAATACGATCCCGAAATCCAGAGTACCGGCGCTAAGGATACGCGCGCCATCCGGCAATGGCCCAACCAGCGCGGCAAACTCCTTCGGGGCGCCTACGTACTGAACGCGCGCGTCTGGTTTGATCCCAAGCTTTCTTACGAGCGGAGTTCCCGAGTAGCCAAAGGTCCGCGAGTCGCCCCGGGTCATCTCCACTTAGCGGTGACTTTCGCGTCCAGCGCGGCGGACAGTCTCGGCGCGTGCGCGCTCAACAGATCGCTGCGAGAGATGATTCCGACGACCACCCGAGGCACTTCGCGGTCAACCACGGGCAGCCGGCCCACACCCTCGAGAACCATGTGATCGGCTGCATCGCGCAGCGTACTGTCCTCGTAGACAATCGCGGGTGGCCGCTTGATGATTTCAGCGACTACCTCGTCATCGTTGTACGCGGTATCGAGAACTTCGCGGCGGGTGACGACGCCGATCAGCAGCGCGGACTCGTCGAGAACTGGAAAACCCTGGTGGGTAGAAGGCCCGCCCTCGCTTTTCGCAGGAGTCTGGAGCCAGCGCCTCACCTCTCCGAGGGTTTGGTTCGCGCGCAGGGAAATCACCTTCCGGCTCGCCGCCTGCCTCACCAGAACGTGAGCCAGATGATCAACCTCGTATTCCGTGCGCACGCTTCCCTCTCGACGCGCAAGCTTTTCGGTCAGCAGCGAATGCCGGTTGAAGAGCAGAGAAACCAGGTATGCTGCCGCGCATCCGAGAAGCAAGGGTAACAGTCCAACCGGCTGACGCGTCGTCTCGAACGCAAATACAATCGCGGTGAGCAGAGCGTGCGTCGCGCCTGCGAAAATCGCCGCCATTCCGACCAGCGCGGCTATGCGCGGATCGACTCCTATCGACGGCGCAGCCACGGCGACCAGCGCGCCAATCCAGGCGCCCAGACCGCTACCTATGGTGAAGAGAGGTGCGAGTACGCCACCCGAGGTCCCGCTGGCCAGATAAACCGCCCAGGCAACAAACTTCAGCACCACCAGCACGATCAGCGCGCGGCCGACGATCGAGCCCGACAAAGCGCCAATGATGTTCGAGTAGCCGACGCCCAGGATGCGCGGCTCGATCATGCCGAGAGCCCCAACCACCAGGGCGCCCATGGCCGGCCACCACATCCAATGGATGTGGAAGCGTTCGCCGAGCACTTCGAATCCGTCTTCGATGGCGTAGGTGAGTCGGGTGATTCCGACGGAGATGAGCCCGATCAAAGCGCCGAGCAATACGTAGAACGCGAGCGCCGAATCGGTTGGCTGGAGAAGATCCGCCACTGGAAACACGGGCGCCGAGCCGACCATGGCCACGCGAATGCTGGCAGCGACGGCGGAAGCCAGTGCGACTGGAATGATCGACCGCGGGCGGTACTCGAAGAGCAGCAACTCGATGGCGAGCAATGCGGCTGAGACCGGACTGCCGAAGGTTGCCGCCATTCCGGCCGCAGCTCCTGCCGCGAGCAAGGTTTTTCTTTCATCGGCAGTTACGTGGAGGTGCTGACCAACCAGCGATCCCAGCGCGCCACCTGTGGCGATGATAGGCCCCTCGGCTCCGAACGGCCCGCCCGTACCGATGGCGACGGCGGCGGACAACGGCTTGAGGATGGTGACGCGAGCGGGGATGCGGCTCTCGCCATAAAGGATCCGCTGCATCACTTCCGGAATCCCGTGACCGCGAATGGCAGATGATCCGTAGCGCGCCATCAGTCCGACGATGATGCCGCCAACGGCAGGGATTAGAAGAAGGAGGAACGGTCCCCGGATGCCGCCAGCCGGCTCGGTGACGGCAGTGGAGAACCTGCCGTAGTACGAGATGTTCGTCGCAAGTCCGATGAGCCGAAGAAAAAACTGGGCGACGAGTGCCGCCGCGCCGCCGATTACGATCGACAGCGCGGAGATCAACACCGTGCGACCACCGAGAACTTCGTAGTCGCGCGGTGCCCTGATATCGCCGGCTTCCGATAATGCTTCTGTGCTTTCGATCTCGGGCGCGAGTCCCGCCGCTATCGGTAGAGAGCCTTCCTGGCGCGAGCCGTGTCCAAGATCAGATTTCAAAGATTTACACTCGTCGTGTTGAGCCGCGTATCAGACGGAGGATTACCAGCAGCACCACCGCGCCGCAGAAGGCTACGAAAATGGTGCCACCCATCCCGCCAAACGGCGAGGAAACGCCCAGCGCGCTGAATAACCAGCCGCCGATGAACGCGCCGACGATGCCGATGACGATGTCACCAATAATCCCGTATCCAGTGCCGCCCATGACCAGCGATGCGAGAACTCCGGCCACCAGCCCAACTACGATCCAGGCGAGTATCCCCATTGTGTCCGTCCTCGAAAGAGAGTTAGCCAGCCGTACGATTCGGTACGGGTGCGGGTTCCACTCTATGTAGGATAATAAAAGAGGAGCGCTCCGACGAGAGCGCTCCTCTTTTTGCGCGAAGACTCCTGCTCAGAGTTCTAGCGTTTGTATTCGTACCCCTCCACGACCCCGGTACTCTGATCGACTTCCTGATAGAACACCGTCGCCCGACCCTGGGTGTCCACGTCGAGAGTGCCGGTGACGTTGCGCGCGGGGTTTCCGTTCTGCGCCGGCGCGAACAGGCTGAAGCTGGTGCCGTTGTTCGTCCAGGTGCCGCTGCTGACGAACGAGGTCTGCTGCGGTGTCTGACCGTTCTGGGTGGTTGTGTAGTTGTTCGTTTCGGTGAAGGTCCCGTTGTTGTTCAGATCCAACCTGCCATTATTCACCACGAACGTTCCGCCATTCGGAAAGTCCGGATCCCCAGGCTGGAAGGTGTAGGTCGCGGGAACGCTCTTCCCGGCGAACACCGTCAATGTGTAGCTGCCTGACCAGTCCTGATTGGGGTTGAAGATTCCGTTGTCCGTGCATGCGGCAAGGGACATCACCGCCACCAGACTCAGGAGTCGCTTGGTGTGTCTCATGAGCAATCGTCCTCGCTAAATTGTATGCAATTCCCTGAAATTATACCCACCACCGAGCCGGTCGTGTTCCCTATCCCGCCCAGGGTGAAGATTTGCTGCATTGCCTCGCCTGCCGAAGCCGCGCTGGCCGTTGCAAGCGGCGCGTCCGCCATCGGTCTGGTCTCGCGCATGCCCAGCGGACCTGGTCCAATTCCGGAATCGCTGATCAGGGATATTGCGGAAACCGTGCCGCCCACCGTCGCAACGTTCCTATTGACGTGTGAGACGACGGCCCAGCCAATCATCGCGCAACAGCGCTATTGCCGAACGAATACGCTGCAGCTCGTCGACGAGGTCGCAACGGGGGTTTACGACGAGCTGCGCGATGCCTTGCCGGGGATTTCCCTGGTGCAGGTAATTCACGTGCGCGATGAAGATTCATTGAGCGAGGCAGTCGCTGTGTCCGGAAAAGTGGACGCGATTTTACTCGATTCAGGACAGCCAACGCTCGCCATCAAGGAACTCGGTGGAACCGGTCGCACTCACGATTGGGCGGTGAGCCGAAGGATCAGAGACGAAGTAGATGTGCCGGTTTTTCTCGCCGGCGGTCTCAACCCGGACAACGTTCGCAAGGGTATCGAGCAGGTGGGTCCGTTCGGTGTCGACGTTTGCAGTGGTCTCCGCATCAACGGCAAACTGGACGAGACGAAGTTGACGAACTTCATGCAGGCGGTACGCGCTAGCGCGGGGCTCGATTCCCGGCGCTCGAATTGACCCTTCGCGCGAGATTTTCAATCTCCTCGCCCGCGGCACGCAGAAGCGCGCCCGCCACCATTCTCGCGGGCGCGCCGCCGCTGAACGCACCCGCGATCGCGTACAGCGCCGTCGGAGAGAATCGCCTGCCCTGGGCGATAGCGTAGATAGGCTCCCACTCACGCGGGTTGAACTTGGCCTTGAAAGTGTCGAGCCCCACGAAGTTGTAAAACCGTGCGCCGTGCAGCCGCACCCACTCCAACAGCGCGCGTAGCCAGAGTGGCTGCGGCGGTTGCGGGATCCTCGCGCGTTGCGACAACGGTGACAGTCCCAGTGTCGCGTATGCGGCGCCCGACGCGCCGACTGCACGCATGGCGAAATCGATGAGCGATTCGGATGTGCCGTTGGGAGCGCCGGTACCACGAACGATTTGTTCGACCAGCCAGCCATTCCTCGCCGGGACTGGCGACAACACGGTGAAGCCTACGACACCGCGATCGCCCCGCTCGGCGACGAAAACACGCCTGTCTCGCAGGCTGCTGAGGGTCTCGGGCTCGACCATGAAATGGAGCGGCGGCAGTCCACGCGTCGACAGCCATTCGCTGAGACACTGACGAAGGGCCGGACTATTTTCCGCTTGGCGGACGTCCCATTCGACCAGCCTTATTCCCTTGTTGCGCGCCCGATTGAATTGCGCCCGCAGCGATGACCGCGCGGCAACAGCGGCCGACCATTCCCGTGGATCCCACACCGGCTGCGCCCCCAACAGCACCCGCGACCAGCCGGGATCACCGGCGTAAATCGATTCGAGCCTGTCACCAGCGCCGAAGTAGCAGATTTTGAGGCCGCGCCGTCGGGCATCAGCTGCGAATTCCCCGGCGATCGCGTCGAGCCGCTCGAGAGCGCACACCGGGGCGCCGCCGACAACCAGAGTGCGTCGATGTCTCACATATCCGACGGCGGCGTCGCCCGTTTCCGAGAACCATATCTCGATGCCGGGATTCAAAATCTGATAGGCGGTGGCGTTCCAGCCGTGCTCCAGAATCAGCGCTCTCGCCCTTCGTAATTGTTCATCAGTCGGCATTGCTCGGTCGCAAGATGTCCTTCACCGTCCGCAATAAGTCGCTCGCCCTGATCACAGGTTCCTCCGCCCACACGTGACTCGTCTGACCACTTGAACGGCGTACTTTCTACGCAGCCGACGAGGAAACCCTTTCGTGGCGACAGCCCGAGGAGCCCTCAATGTTCGACAATCTCACACAGCATACCAGGCCGCTTGCCGGCCTTGCAGCCCTGACGATTCTCGCAGCCTGTTCGAGCGACGTCACGGGCGGCAACAGACATAACGTTCAACTGTCTTTCACAACCAACGCTTCGGTTACGAGCGCAGCAAATCGCGTCGCCGCCGACCTGGTCGTGGGACCAAACGACGAGCTGGTGCTTCAGAAAATTCAGCTCGTTTTCAGCAAGATAGAGCTCGATCAAACTGGTAATGCGCAGTGCGTCTCCGAGGCCGACGACGAAAACGACGACCACGGCGGCGACAACAGCATCAGCGGGGAGTGCGAGGATGTTGACCTCGATCCCCTGCTCGTCAACGTTCCGGTCGACGATGCGCTGCATCCGGTGATCACCGTCCCGCTGCCCGCGGGAACGTTTGCCGAGATGGAAGCGCGCCTTTCGCCGGCGAACGCACGCTTCACCGCATTCAACACCGCAAACCCCGATCTCGTCGGCAAGAGCGTTCGGGTGGAAGGCACGTTCAAGGGCACGCCGTTCGTTTTCACCAGACCGGTACGGGCGAGGCTGGAGATGGATTTCGACCCCCCGCTGGTGGTCGATGCAACAACCACGAACACCACGGTTGCCATCGATGTGAGAAAGTGGTTCCTGGATTCAACCGGCGCCGCCATCGATCCGTCGACGGCAACCCCGGGCAGCACCGGTCTGCAACAGATAGAGAACAACATTCGCCGGTCATTCCATGCTTTCGAGGACGACGACGAGCGCGGCGAAGATCATCATGAGGGACATCACGGCAACGACGACGGCGAGCACCATTAAACCGGCGTCGGGGGTAGCAGGTACCTCGTCGGCCTGCTACCCCAGCCACCCCCCAACGAGCAAATTGATTTGATGCAGTTATTCGCGGCGTCATCCTTCGCGCCTCCACAAAGCCTGCGCCTCAGACGCGATCGCGCCGAGCGAATTCTGAACGCCCTGCGCGCCGCCGTGGTTTTTCTTCTGGCAGCAGCAGCGCTCATGTACGCGCCCCATCTCTCAGCATCGCTGAATTTTGCGAACGTTGTCATCCTCGGTCCCACGCTGCTGTGGACCGTTGCGCAGTACCTGATCTGGTACCGGCGTCCGGAGCTGCCCGACTGGTTGTCCGCCGTAAATCCGATCGTAGATGTCACGGCGGTCACGGCCATCATCGGTGGATACGCCGTTGCGCAGTCCGGCGTTCTCGCGCTCCGCTCGCCGATCTTTCTCATGTACTTCGTCGTGCTGGCTGGGCGGCCCGTCGCGTCCTCGGTCAGGAAAGCGGCGCTCATCTCGGTGTTGGCGGTGGCCGAATACTGCTGCCTGCTTATCTGGCTGTGGAGCACCCAGCGTGTGCCGACGGTGATCAATCCCATTGATGCAATTGTCGCCGCGCGAATCACTCCGCTCGACGAAGCAGCCAAGCTGATTCTGCTGGCAGTTTTCGGGATTGTTGCCACGTATAGCACTCAGTGGGTCGAGCATCTCGTACGCGAGGCGAGCAAGGAATCGGCCGAGCGGCAACGAGTGGTCACGCGGCTCGTGCAATCCGAGCTGGACACGCTGAAGCTGCAGCTCAATCCGCATTTCCTCTTCAACGCACTTAACGGCGCTATGGCGCTCATTGCGACAGACCCGCCGGCCGCGGAGCGAATGGTTTCCGAGCTCAGCGATTTCCTTCGACTGGTGTTATCGACATCCAGCGAGCAGGAGGTCCCACTCGAGCGCGAGCTCGGCTTGCTGGACCGTTACGTCGCCATTCAGAGAGTGCGGTTCCAGGATCGCCTCACCGTCAACTGCAACATCGAGGACGGAGTGCGGGCAGCGCTTGTCCCCAGCCTGCTCCTGCAGCCATTGGTCGAGAATGCCATACGCCACGGCATCAGTCCGCGCGCCGGCGCGGGCTACGTTCAGGTCACCGCGCGGCGGCTGGGCGACAAACTTTCGATCACCATTCTGGACGACGGAGTCGGCGTTCGAGCGCGCCGGTCTCGGGAGCGCTCTCGCGGCACCGGACTCGGCCTCACAAACACCACCACGCGTCTCATCCACCTCTATGGAGAGAACCACGAGTTCGAGAGCGGCCCGCGGGAAGAGGGTGGTTACGCCGTACGCATCACTATTCCATTCAAGCTGGGACGCCTTTCTCCAACGCGAAACGGAGCTCATTTGGATAGCAAACTCGCATCGGCGGTGAACTCGTGATCGACCAGCCCATGCGCGTCCTGGTGATAGACGACGAACCGCTCGCGCGGCAGCGGCTATGCTCATTGCTGGCGCGCGTGCCCGACATCGAAGTAGTCGGTGAATGTCAGAATGGGCTGGAAGCCGTCGCTGCGATTCGCTCGCAGCAGCCCGATCTGGTTTTTCTGGATGTCCAGATGCCCGAGCTCGACGGCTTCGACGTGATTACGGAGGTAGGCACCGACAAGATGCCGCCGGTGATCTTCGTTACGGCATTCGATGACTATGCGGTGTCTGCGTTCGAGTTCGGCGCCTTTGACTACCTGCTCAAGCCCGTCGATCATGTGCGCTTTCACCAGACCCTCGATCGCGCAAAGAAGCGCCTCAAGGATTCCCCGGCGCCGAGCGTTTCCACTCAGCTCAGCGCACTGCTCAAGTATGTCGGTCAGCTGGATGCGCCAAAGAACCGGATCGGCGTGAAGGTGAACGGAAAAATTCTTTTTCTCGATCCGGATGAGATCTTCTGGATCCAGGCGCGCGACGACCTGGCGCGAATCCACCTCGCCGAAGTCGCCTACGACGTGCGCGAGCCTTTGAGCAGGCTCGAGGCGCGGCTGCCGCACAACCGGTTTCTGCGTGTGCATCGCTCGACGATCGTAAACACGGCGCAGGTGCGAGAAGCGCAGCCGTTTGACCAGGGCGATCAGCTGCTGATACTGCGGAACGGAAAGAGAATTACAACTGGGCGCAGTTACCGCAAAGCCGTCCAGGAATTCCTCAAGCGAGCCACATGATTCTCATACTGGCCGACCCCGACAGGGGAAGTCCGCTACTGCTTTCCGGCTTGGAGGGCGCGCAGCGCAGCGCCAAGCTGCTCGAGCTCCCGCCCGTACTCCGCCCAGTTCCCCGCCCGCTGCGCGGCGATCGCGCGGTCGTAGTGGGCCTGCGCCTGCCGAGCCAGATCGCCGACCGCGCCTGAGGGCGGAGGCGGGGCCGCAGGCTGGGCGGTAGCACCGGCACCGACGACCGAAGGTGCCACACCCAGTGTGCTCAGGGAATCCTGCGTGTTGGTCCTCTGCTGCGCCGCCGCGCCTGCGCCGAACAAGGCGTTCAGACCTTCCTCGAGAGTCTCTCCCATCACGACGCGGTTTTCATGGGCGACCACGACCCGTTTGAGCTCGGGGATATTTCCGCCTTGCGCGCGCAAATAGATCGGCTGGACGTAGATCAGCGACTCCTCGATTGGAATCACCAGCAACTCACCACGAATAACCTCTGAGCCGCGCTGGTCCCACAGCGTCAACTGGCGCGAGATCTCAGTGTCCTGATTGATGCGATTTGCGATCTGGCGCGGACCATACACAAGACTCTGCTTGGGAAAGCTGTAGACCAGCAGCTTGCCGTAGTTGTCGCCGTCCATGCGCGCGACCATCCAGGCGGCGAGGTTGTCCTTTCCGCGCGGCGTGAATGGAGTCATGAAGATGAATTCCGGATTCTTCTCTCCCGGAAGCCGCATGACGATATGCCGCTGAAACGGATTCTCGTTGCTCGACTTGTCGAGCGCGCCCGGTATCTGCCACTGATCCTCCCGGTGATAAAAGGCATCGGGCTGGGTCATGTGATACGTCGCGTGCAGCGCCGTCTGCAACCGGAACAGATCGCCCGGATACCGGACGTGCCGCCGCACGTCTGCGGGCATCGCGCTGATCGGTTTGAAAATTCCGCCAAAAATCTTTGCATAGGTCTGAACTACCGGATCCGTCGGATCGGCGATGTAGGCGTCCAGAGTTCCGTCGTAGGCGTCGATCACCACTTTGACACTGTTGCGCATGTAGCTGGTGCCGTTCGATGCGCGCTGAGCGTAGGGATACGCGTCGCTCACGGTGTAGGCATCGAGAATCCATTTCAGCTCACCGGCATCTGTCACCATCAGATATGGGTCTCCGTCGAAGTCGAGAAACGGCAGTGCAGTCGTTGCGCGCTCGACGATGTTCCTCCGGTAAAGAACCTTTGCGCTGTCCCGTATGTCGTCCGAGAGCAGAATTTTCAGCGATCCGAACTGGAACGCGTAGAGCAGCTTCCGAAGGAACGATCCTATGGGAACTCCACCGCGTCCCTTATAGGTGCTGTAGATGTTGGTGTCGCCGGCGGGGTAGTCGAATTCCTGTTGGCGCGTCCCAACGAAGACATAATCGCTGGCCAGCTCACCATAGTAGATCTGCGGTCGCGTGAGCTTGACGGAAATGGTGGAGACAGGCGGCAGATCCTTGATGAACAACACCGGAAGGCCTTCGCTGGTCACCTGATTGACCGGCGCCATGGTAACGCCCATTCCGTGAGTGAAGGTCAGCCGCTCGTTGATGAATGTTCTGGTGGGCAGCGATTGCGGGTTGAGCTCGCGCGCGGAGAGATGAACCTGACGGTAGCGGCCATCGATGGTGTAGCGATCGTCGTCAACTGAAACGAAGTCGTAGTAGGTTCGGATCTCCTGGAGCTGCTTGAACGTCTGCATCAACAGGTCGCGCTCCCAGAGCCGCACGTTGTCGACGGTGGCGCCGTTTGCCTGGATGTCCGACATCTTTAGCTGAACTTCGCCGGAGAGGTCTCGCCCGACCACCTTGTCGAGTCCCCATGCCCGGCGCGTAGCATCGATGTGGTAACGGAGATACGGCGTCTCGCGCGCCAGCTCGTTCGGAGAGACTACGAGTTTCTGAAATGCCGCGGGAACAAGACCGCGCGCGAAGACACTGACGAGGACGTAGACCACCAGCGCCGAGACGGCCGACCACACCAGCTTGTCGCGCACCACGCCGAAAAGAATCCATGCGGCAGCAAGGAACGCGACGACTGCCGTGACATAAAGTCCCGGCAGCGCTACGTGAACGTCGGTGTAGCTTGCCCCGACCAACGGGCCCGTCGTCGAGTAAAGCAGGTTGGAAGTGCCGACGATCCAATGACGTACCCCGAGAAGCACGAACCAGAAAACCAGCAGCGCACCGATGTGCCGGGAAGCCCTCGGCGCGGCGCTGGCGCGGCGTGGAGGAAGGGTGATCTCGCTGCGCAGCCAGTACATCACGGCGACCGCCACCAGAGACAGAAACGTCAGCGTGATCAGCGTATCCAGCACACCGGATATGACCGGGAGCCTGAAGAGATAGAATGAGATATCGCGCCCGAACACTGGATCGGTGCTTCCCAGCGGCACTCCGTTGAATCCCTTCAACAGCGTCATCCACGACGCCGCGAGAGATATGGCCGTCACGAACGAAAGCAAAACGGCCGCGGGGAGGAAGAGCTTGGTGATCCCGCGCGACACATCGACGTTGATTCCGTCGCCGCGATTGATGTAAAGGACCGGGAAGGTTTTGCCTGCCCCTCGGGCGAGCCGCACGTTACCGTAGAAGTAAGCAAAAGCGAATGCGGCGCCGACAAAAAAGAGCGCTATACGCCAGACGAGCGAAGTCGCAAAGACAGTCTGAAACCCGATTTCCTTGAACCAAAGCCAGTCGGTGAAAAAGCTGGCGAGCCACGGCACCCCGACCATCGCGAGGAACAGGACCGCGACGAGGGAGAGCAGTATGCGTCTGATCCCACGCGGCATCGGGGGCAGCCTGCCGGGTGCGGGGCGCTCGAATGGTGAACTCATCCGGGATCAAAATGCCATTTGGGACAAGCTCCTGCTACCCACTACTCCGCGGCAAAGGAGAACGGCGGTACGCAGCCTGCAAGTTTCTAAACCGTTACTTCAGGGAGAAACGATGCCACGCGGCGACAAATCGAAATACACGGACAAGGAAAAGAGGCAGGCCGAGCACATAGAGGAAGGCTACGAGGATCGCGGCGTTCCAGAGAAAGAAGCGGAGCGCCGAGCCTGGGCCACTGTCAACGCTGTTCACGGTGGTGGAGAAAAGCCCGGAGGCGGCGGACACGGCAAGCCAGAGAATCATGAGCCGATGCGTAAAGGCGGCAAGAATTCTCACCGCGGCAGCTCTCACGGCGGCAGCTCGAGCTAATCGCGCGAAATGCAAAGGGCCCCTTCTCAGGGGCCCTTTCTGCTTTCGGCCAGGCTCTTCTCATCGGCCTGTGTGAGCGCCCCGCTGAGCTATGTACGAGGAGCGTTCTTCGTGGTGATCAGCACGACCCCATAGGAAGCGTCGGGTCCGTATTGTTTCAGCGCGGCGTGCCCCTTGATCACGCGTACTTCGGAAACCTGTTCGCTGGTCAGCGTCGGGATCTGGTCGCGCTGCAACCGCACGCCGTCAACGACGTAGAGCAGAGGTACCTGCATCATCGCCGGCGAGACGACCGAGCTGGCGATCGAGTGGGACGGCGATGCCGGCGACACAGCCCGTTCTGCGGAGCAGGCGGTTGTCGCCGAGATGATTGCGATTGCGGTTGTCAGATGAGCGAGTTTCATATCCATTCCCCGGAGGCGGCTACCTCAGCAGTAAGCATTGGCCGTGCCAACCGCCTTTACCCCTCGAATAATGGGGTCAAGCTCATCAGTTAGCTAGTGGCCGGGGTTCCAGGTGCCTTTGGCGACTGCGGGGACGAAGGTTTCCAGACCGGCTGGTGGAAACTCCAAAGTCTGGCCGGTTTCGGCACTCATGTAGGCGGCCATGAGGATCTTCACGACCTCCAGACCGTCTTCGAAAGTGAGCATGGGCTTCTCGCCTTTGAGAAACGCGCGCGCCATGTGCCGGTTCTCACCGCTATAGCCGTAAACAGACGCCTCCTCCGCGACCACCGGCATCAGTCCCATCTCGGCGTTTTGCTTCTCGACCAGGTCCTCGCCGGCTTTACCCTTCACTTCCCGGCTGAAAAACATCTTCAGGCTCGAGTCGAGGGTGTTCCAGGACATCGAGTATTCGGGGCCGAGTAGCTCCGCGGAAAGTCGAAGACCGGCGCCGATGAAGCTCCAGGAAGTGGTCACTTCTCCCATCAGCGTCTCGCCTTCTTCGCCTTCGTACTCGATGGTGGCCCGCGCAAAATCTTCCGACGGACGCTTGGTATAATCGACTTCCTTACCCATCGTCGCGGACAACTGTTTGGCGTAATGCGCGCGCGACCATTTGAGCGAAGCGATGTGCGCGCTGATGCGAACCGGCTTGATGGAGGAGCGCGGCGCGCCGGGTTTTGTGAGGAGCATTCGCACCACTTCGACGGAATGACACATCATGTCGTTGAGAACGCCGCCACCCTGCAACGAGCCTTGCCAGAACCACGGCATGTGCGGTCCGCTGTGCTCCTCGGCGGCGCGAGCGAGGTACGGACGCCCGGTCAGAGTTGCACCGCGGGCCCAGACCAGCTCGCGCCCGCGAGTGATGTCTGGAGCAAAGAGCTGGTTCTCCAGATACCCGGTGTTGAGCCCAACGCTCTTCACGAGGTCGACCACCTTTTTCGCCTCGGCGACGTTGCGGGCGAGTGGTTTTTCACAGGCAAGCCCGCGGAGCGTCCCAGCTCCGCTCTTGATGGCGTCGACGATCTCTTCGATGTTGGCAATGCGCGCATGATTCGGCCCGCACAACCAGAGCGCGTTGATCGCCGGGTCGGCGACCATGTCCCGGATCGACTTGTACGGACGCGCCTCACCCACATCGAGCTCCCTGGCCAACGCTGCCATCGACGCCGCGTTCTTTTCGTTCGGGCTCCAGACGCCCCGAACATCGATCTCGCGAACCGAGGTGAGAGACTGGACGTGAAAGCGGGCGTTGAATCCGCTCCCCACGAAGCCGATACCGAGACGATCTGTGGTCATGTTATTCGATCAGGAAAGGTTGCGGTCAGGATGCGTCAGGAGTGAGACGCAATTTATTGCGGTCGAATTTCGCGTAAGTGACGCCGAGTTTGCGCAGCGCCTCGGGCGGGCAGCCGTTCCAGTTGGGTGCGAAAACGTTGCCCATGTACTTGAGATCTTTCACTCCCATCTCGCTCGACCAGAAACCCGATGATGTTAGGTCGCGAAACCGATTGAAGAAGCTGACACCATCGGCCATGCCAGCCGGGGCGCGCGCCGGCCAGGCGATGTCATTCAGAATTCCCTGGCGCTGTGATTCGCTCGCATCCGCGAACGGTTTGCTGAAACGCGAGCGCGATTGCGCGTCGAGCCAGGCGAGACCATCGCGCATCCACTTCTGCATTCCCGGCCGGTCATTCATGGTGAAGTCCATGAACTCGGGGACGCCGGCGTCGGTCGCACTCCCGGATCTCTCATCCTTGGGAATGATCATGTCGGCGAGGATCCTCACCGTCCGATATTCGGCGGCGGTGAAAAACTTCGGAGCATAGGCGACCCCTTCGCCTGCAGCACGCAATGCGTTGGCGACGTACTGGCTGACCTTCTCGTGCTCAGCGCTCGGCCAGGACAGCATAGCCGCCACTGGAAGACTGGCAAGGAGCTGCACCGCATCGCGCCGGGACATTTCTTTGGCGGGATGTTTGTCGGCAGCGTCCTGCGCGAGTTGCTCCTGGTCGGCAAGCTGCTTCTGCTCTTCGTTCTCGAGGTTCGACATCAGAGCGTCCCTCCTTTGCGTTCATTGGCGATGAAGTCGCTCGTGCGCATCGAGAGCGCCATGATCGTCCAGGTTGGATTCTTGTCAGCCTGCGAAACGAACGGGCCACCGTCCGCGATGAAGAGATTCTTCACGTCGTGCGCGCGGGAGTTGGAGTCGACTACGGACTTCGCCGGGTCGGTTCCCATCCGTGTCGTGCCCAGCTCGTGGATGATCTCGCCGCCGCGGGCGATCCCATAGCCCTTGTCCTTCTGCGGCATCGTGCTGAAGACCTTGCCGCCCATCTCCTCGACCAGCGAGCGGAAAGTCTGTTGCATGTGGCGAACCTGGTTGTACTCGTAGTCGCTCCATTCCCAGTGGAAGCGAAGGACCGGAATACCGTACTTGTCCTTCATCGACGGATCGAGCTCACAATAGCTCTTGTCATTGGGGATCATCTCTCCACGGCCGGCGAAGTAGACCTGCGCTCCGTAATAGCGGCGGTAGTCGTTCTTGAGATCCTTGCCGTAGCCGCCGCCGGAGGGGTAGCGCTGGATGCCACCCATGAAGCCGTACGACGGCGCCGAGCCCCAGCCGCCTCCCACTTCGATATGATAGCCGCGCGGGAAATCGAGCTT